>NZ_JBEYBT010000002.1:0-535929 GCF_040632335.1 Nocardia sp. NPDC019395 | reverse complement strand
CTTCCCGGGTATTTTTCGCCGAGCGGGGGGCCACACGCTCTTAGATTAAATCGGGGCGCGGGCGGGGGTTGCCGCGGCGGGGCCCGCGGGCCCCCACCGCTGGAGGAAATTCGGGTTCGGCGGCGCTCACCCTGACAGCGCCAGGTGAGCGGCAGCCGAACACGGGGTGACGACTCAGGCCTCGGCCGGAGTCTCCGCGGGGGCTTCGGCCGGGGTCTCGGCGGCCGGGGCTTCCGCGGCGGGGGCCTCGGCGGCCGGCGCGGCCTGCGCCAGCAGTTCCTGCTCCCACTCCGGCAGCGGCTCGGCGGCGGCGGCTTCGGGCTTGTCGTCGCCGCCGGAACGGCCGGCCCGGGCCTGCACGCCCTCGGCCACCGCGGAGGCGACGACCTTGGTGAGCAGGGCGGCGGAACGGATCGCGTCGTCGTTACCCGGAATCGGGTAGTCGACGAGGTCGGGATCGCAGTTGGTATCCAGGATCGCGATGACCGGGATGTTCAGCTTACGAGCCTCGCCCACGGCGATGTGCTCTTTGTTGGTGTCGACGACCCAGATGGCCGAGGGCACCTTCGCCATATCACGGATACCGCCGAGGGTGCGGTCGAGTTTGTTCATCTCACGCGTGAGCATGAGGATTTCCTTCTTGGTGCGCCCCTCGAAACCACCGGTCTGCTCCATGGCCTCGAGTTCCTTGAGGCGCTGCAGACGCTTGTGCACGGTGGAGAAGTTGGTGAGCATGCCGCCCAGCCAGCGCTGGTTCACATAGGGCATACCGACCCGGGTGGCCTCCGCCGCGATGGACTCCTGGGCCTGCTTCTTGGTGCCGACGAACAGGACGGTACCGCCGTGGGCGACGGTCTCCTTGACGAATTCGTAGGCCTTATCGATGTAGGTCAGCGTCTGCTGCAGATCGATGATGTAGATGCCGTTGCGGTCGGTGAAGATGAACCGCTTCATCTTCGGGTTCCAGCGGCGGGTCTGGTGCCCGAAATGCGCGCCGCTGTCGAGCAGCTGCTTCATTGTTACGACAGCCATAGCTCTCGTATCTCTCTTTCGTTGCCGGTTGTCGCAGCGGGCCGGCGGCCTGCTGCCCTGGCACCACAGAACGTTCGGACCCGATCGTGGATCGGGACCAGCCGAGACGTTCCCTGTTCCGGAATTGCGCCGACGGCCGACGGCTCCGCGGGGAGCGCGAGGCGAGCAGCGCCGTGATGAACAAGCACGGTGGTGCGCGAAGTCGGTCGGTGCGAACACAGACCGCTCGGCCAGTTTACGGCGTGCGCTGCGAGAATCGGAAATCGGCCGGTCGCACGGCCGCGATCGGACGAAGTCGGCCGATCATATGAAATACAGACTGTTCACATGTGGCGGGTTATCCACAGGTACCGGAATTGGCGGTTCCGGCCGGAACACACCGCGGGCAGTCTGAGCGTATGACCTGTGACGAACCCGTGCACGAGCACCGGCCCACCACCGCCGAGCTCCCGCCCGCACCACGCAGCTGGCCATACATCGCCCACCGTGACACCCGGGGATCCCGATCCGGGCACGATACGAAGCCCTTGCCACCCTGGCCGCGAAGACCCACCGAACAGCCACCGCACCACTCGGAGGTCACGCGACGACGTAGCCCGATTCGGCATCGCTGCGGCAGCCCGGGCGCCGCGACCATTCAGCCCGGCATCGGCCGGCAGGCCGCCGGATGGCGCGCCGGCAGCCGTCACCGGGTCGACGCCGGCCATCGGCCGGCGGCGGAAACGCAGACGGCGGTCGTCGATCCGGGATCACGAGAAGCCGTAGCCGCACTTCCGGGGGAACGATCCCCGCGACCCAGCGATATCGAACGGCGCGCCCGGCGATACGAACGACGGATGGCACACGTCACCCTACGAGCCGCACCTGACCACGTCGCGTCCCTCGTGCGCGGTTCCTCCGGGGTCCAGCAGACGAACCCCGGGCACACCCCTCGATACCCCACGGTGCGTCCGGCCGTGACTCCCCTTCCGACCCCCGCTCCGCACCGGATCGCACCCGGCCGCAGGTTCCGGCGCTCGCCGGTATGGAATCCGATCCGGCGCCCGGCACCGGAAGACCGGGCCGGCACTCCGCACCGGCTGATCCGATGCCGCGCCATGGCCGGGCCGGTGGATGCGTCCGACCGCGCGACGCGAGATCCCGCCCCGCGGCGGCACGGCACCACTACCTTCCGATCCACGCGACCCCAATCGCCGGAAACGCCCGCCGGCGCGACGAACCTCTGGGGGCGGCACAGGGGCGGGCCGAACCGGACAAACAGGCCCCCGAACAGGGCGAATAATCGGATAGTGCTGGGCCTGGATCTCTCCCGCCGCCGATATCGGCATCGGCCGACAGGGTCCCCACGGCGCTGGGGCGTACTGGTCGCCGCCGCGTTTACGACGGTGTTCGTCGTCTTTCCGCTGGGTTCGGGAACCACGGCCGCCGCCCATTCCCGCGAGTCGGCCACGACAGCCCACTCACGCACCGGCACCGGCCCGGACGGCCGGAACCCGATCGTCGCGGCGGCGCCCGGCACAGTCCCGCACGCCGCGGCATACAGCGCGTCCTTCCGTCTGTCGCCGTCCGCTACACCGGTTGGTGCCGGTGGGCAGAACACCGGCGTCGGATCCGCCGTCCGAAGGTCTCCCGGCCCGCACGGCGACGCAGCTCGACAACCCATTCCTCGGGTCCGGATGGTTCGGTCCGGGCCGGCCGCCATCGTCTCGCCGGGCGATCCGCTCGCCACACCGAGCTGGGTTGCCGGATGTGGGCCGGGTTCCGCTTCGGACTCCGGGACGAAACGTGGGCCGAAATCGGCGCCCGATTCGGGATCCGCACCCGGGTCGGGTTCTGCGATCGGGTCGGCATGCCGGGCGGTTCCGCTGCTGGGTGAGTTGCTGCGCACACTGATCCGGCTCACACCGCGGATAGTTCCACCGCCCTGCCCGTGCCCGCATGGCCGGGAGTAGAAGCACCGCGGCCGGGTCGGGCGTACGGAGGGGGTATGCCCGGCCCGCGGCGGTGTGGGTCCCGGGGCTGTTGATTCTGCTGATGGTGCTGGTATCCGGCGGCACATCCGCGGCAGCTCCCGACGGGCCGTTCGGGTGGCCCCTGCGGCCCCGGCCGTCGGTCGAAAAGCCCTTCGACCCGCCGGAACAGGATTGGTTGCCCGGCCACCGCGGCGTCGATCTCGCCGGCGCTCCGGGACAACCGGTCTACGCCGCCGGACCCGGCACGGTGGTCTTCGCCGGGGAAGTGGCCGGGAAACCGGTTATCTCGATCCGCCACGAGGGGGATCTGCGAACGACGTATGAACCGGTGGAGGCCGAGGTCACGGTGGGGAGTCGGGTGAGCAGCGGTACCCAGATCGGAGTTCTCCGGCCCGGGCACGGCGGCTGCGCGGCGGCTTGCCTGCATTGGGGCGTACGCCGCGAGAGCACGAGCCGGGCGAAACGGGAGTATCTGGACCCGCTGGGCCTGCTGCGCCTGGCTCCGATCCGCCTGAAGCCGGCACTCCGTGACAGCACCTGACGCCACCGGCGAACCCACGGCGCCACTGCTCAGAGGAAGGCGGTGAGAGTTTCGGCTTCACCACGGAGCTCAGCAACACAGTCGCCCCGGCCCGCCGTCTCGTCTCACCGCGGATGCGGAGCTACGCAAACCACCCACGGCCGGAACGAATGCAGAGGTACGCAAAGCGCGCACGGCCGGAGCGAATGCGGAGGTACGCCTAGGCCGCGGCCGGCGTGGCCACCACGAACCCGAGGGTGATGGCGGCGGTCACCACGACCGCCACGGTCACCCATCGGACTGTCGCGGACCCGGTCCCGCCGGCACCGTGATGGAGACGGAGGTTGCGCCGGTAGCCCAGCCCGGCCACAACCAGCAGAACCAGGCCTGCGATACCGGGGGTCAGGGTGGCGGCCTCCCAACCGGCCTCCAGTACGGAGCGCAGCAGCAGCAGGGCGACGGCTACGGCGCCCAGGCAGGTGCGGCGCCAGGACAGCGCTGTCCGTTCCGCCGCCAGACGGATCTCGGTGGGATCGGGCACGGTCACGGTCTCAATGCAGCAGCACCGCCACGCAGGCGAGGACCGCCACGAACGCGGTCCCGGCGGACAGGATCGGAACGAGCACCGTGCCCGGCAGCGGCCGGCCCGCATCCATCGCGGCCCGAATCCGCCACCAGTGCAGGTAGGCACCTATCGCCACCACCAGCGACAGGGCCAGACAGCTGACGGCCAGCGCCGCACGGAAATCCGTTTGCCAATGCTCCACCACCACGGTGTGCACCGCGACCCCGCCCGCCAGCAATCCCAGTGCTGTCCGGATCCACGACAGGAAGGTGCGTTCGTTGGCAAGGGTGAACCGATAGTCGATGGGCGCCGCCGCGTTTTCGGCGACCTCACCGCCCGCCGGTTCGCGGGCATCCCCTCGAGAGGGGGTCATCGGGCATTCGTGCTGCGCATGGTCTGCACGTTCACCTCCCGATCCACTGATCGACCCAGCCGGCCGGTATCCGCTGGACAGCGTAAACGCCGCGCTGCTACGCGTCCACGCACACGCGCCGTCACCAGCACGACCGGCCCGGTGGCCCGCCGTAACGGGTGGCATAAGCGCGGCGGCCTCCGTCCGGTCCCGGGCCGCGTCGCCCCCCAACCGCGGCTGCGCCGCACCGCGGGTCCGGGCTTTTCCGCCGGACCGACCTCACGCACGCGGATGGGCCTGGTCGTGGGCCTTCCGGAGACGGTCGATGGAGACGTGGGTGTAGAGCTGGGTGGTGGCGAGGCTGGCGTGGCCCAGCAGTTCCTGCACCACACGCAGGTCGGCGCCGCCCTCCAGCAGGTGGGTGGCCGCAGTATGCCGGAGTCCGTGCGGGCCCATATCCGCCGTACCCGGGACCGCGCTCACCGCGTCGTGCACAACGGTCCTTGCCTGTCGCTGATCGAGGCGCCGGCCGCGGCGGCCCACCAGCAGGGCACGGCCGGATTCGGGGGTGGCCAGCATGGGCCGGCCGTACTGCAGCCACTGGTGCACCGCGTCGTCGGCGGGTCCGCCGAACGGGGCGGATCTTTCGCGGTTGCCCTTGCCCAGTACCCGCACAACCCGGCGTTCTCGGTCCACATCGTCGATATCGAGCCCGCACAATTCGCTGACCCGGATCCCGGTCGCGTAGAGCAACTCGATGATCAACCTGTCCCGCAGCGCCATCGGCTGCTGCTGCGCCGCACCCGATTCCACCGCCGACATCACCCGGCCGGCCTGCTCCTGCCCCAGCACCGCTGGGAGGCTGCGATGAGCCTTCGGCGCCGCGAGCCGCAGCCCCGGATCCATTCGGAGCCGACCGGTGTGGGTGAGCCACGCGGTGAAGGTGCGGGCGGCGGAGGCCCGCCGGGCCAGACTCGTGCGAGCCGCCCCCTTTTCCGCGTGCACCGCCAGCCATGAGCGCAGTGTTATCAGGTCCAGTTCGCGCAACGAGGCATCGGCTGCCTCACCGACAAAATGCCGCAGCAGCGAGCGGGTATCGCCGAGATAGGCACGGACAGTATGGGTCGAGCGATTGCGGCCGAGTTCCAGGTATCGCCGGTACTCGGCCAGCAGCGCTTCCAGGTCCTCGGGTAGTTCCTCCACTACTCAACCGTCGTCCGCCGGTCAGCGCTCTGCAAGTCCACGCGCCGGAACGTCTGCCGTCCACCCCGTCACCACATTCTTCCTGTGCCATCACCCACGGCTTTGAACCGAGGCGCATACTGCGCCCAGGCGAACCACCTCCGCCATGCACTGGAACCGCAGTAGTACGCCGGACCGGCGCGGCCTTTCTCGTACCGGACCAGGGCAACTGGGCCCACCGGGCAACCGGGCAACCGGGCAACCGACAGCATCGGACGCCTGTTGCAGCTGTCACCGCCGGCACGCGGATGATCCGAATCCGGGCGCCTCACCGGCCTGCCGTCACCCGGCACCTGGGACCGCCCCGGCGCCACACCCCCGCCCTCCCCGATCTGTCGACACCGCTCCGTGGACCGGCCGATACCAGCCGGAGCCGCCGGAACCGGCCAACCCGGCCAGGTCCAGGGCGGCCAGCGCGGCGCGGACCTCCGCCACGGCGAGCCCGGTGGCTGTGCACAACTCGTGCGGCCAGCACCCTCCGGTATCGGGCAGCGCGGCGTAGACGCATGCCTGCGTATCGGTGAGTTGTTCCGCGGCCGCCGCTTCCGGGGTGCCGGTCAGGGGCAGGTGCAACGGCGCGGCGTCGGTCAGGATGTCGTCGACACAGCTGACCAGCAGCGCTTCGCCGTCGCGGATCATCCGGTGGCATCCGGCGGAGGCCGCCGAATCCACCGAGCCGGGAACAGCCAGTGCCGGGCGGCCCATCCGACGGGCCCATTTCACGGTATTGCGCGCTCCGCTGCGTATCCCGGCCTCGACGACGAGTACACCGTCGGCCAGGGCCGCGATAAGCCGGTTCCGGGCCAGGAAATGATGCTTACGGGCGACGGTGCCGGGCGGGTACTCACTGACCACCAGACCCGTATCGGCGATCCGAGCGAGCAGTCGATCGTGCTGGGCGGGGTAGGGCCGATCGACGCCACAGGCCAGGACCGCTATCGTGGCGCCACCGACCGCGAGAGCCGCGCGGTGGGCCATACCGTCGATTCCGAAAGCAGCGCCGGAGACGACCGTCCAGCCGCGAGCGGCGAGTTCCCCGGCCAGCTCGCCCGCGGCCCGATCCCCGTATCCGGTGCTGCATCGGGCACCGACCACCGCCAGCGCCCGTTCGGTCAGGTCGGCCAGGTTGCGGTGACCACGCACCCAGAACACCAGCGGGACCCCACCGTCCGGATCACGCCCGGGTTCCAGCTGCGATAGGCCCAGCATCCGCCAGGCCGGCCATTCCGGATCTTCCGGCGTCACCAGCCGGCCACCGAGCGCATCGATCGTCTCCAGATCTCGCACCGCCATGTCCTGGCTACGACGTTGTGCTGTCGGTGCGCGCAGTACATCCGGTAGTTCCCGCTCCCGCACTGCGCGGGCCGCCTCCAGTATCCCGACCGAATCGATCAGCGCGGTGAGGGCCGGGCACGGCCCGAGCACCACCCGGGACAGGTAGGCCCAGGCGAGCCGTCGTTCCTCGGGCTTCCCGGCGGCCCCCTGCGCCCCGGCCGGTCCGAGGGCACCGGGCTTCACTGGGTCCCTCGCTGCCGGAAGTTGAGCGCCTGCATGACATCGTGGGCGCCGGGCCGGTCACCGCCTCGCAGATCGCAGACCGTCCAGGCGACCCGTAGTGCGCGGTCGGCTCCCCGCGCCGATATCCGCCCCAGCCGCAACGCCGCCTCCACCGGTGCCCTCGCCTCATCGGGTAGCGGAAATTGCCGCCGCAGGACATGTCCGGGCACTTCGCCGTTGGTCCGCCAGCCGTATTCGTGCCACCGAGCCGCGGCGGCAGCCCGGGCGGCCGTGACCCGCGCGCGGACCGTCGCGCTGTCCTCGGATTCCCCGGCCGCCAGGCCGGCGGTCGACATCGGGTGCATCTGCAACCAGATGTCGATACGGTCCATCAACGGGCCCGATAGTTTGCCGAGGTATCGGCGCCTGGCCAGCGGGGCACAGATACAGTCCACGTCGCGGGCGGGAGCGCAGGGGCACGGGTTCGCGGCCAGGATGAGCTGGAAGCGGGCCGGGAACCGGGCGACTCCGTCGCGGCGGGCGATTCGGACCTCCCCCTCCTCGAGCGGGGTGCGCATCGCCTCGAGTACCTTGGCGCCGATCTCGGCGCATTCGTCGAGGAACAGCACTCCCCGATGGGCACGGCTGACGGCGCCGGGCCGTGCCGAACCCGATCCGCCGCCGACCATGGCACTCACCGAGGTCGAATGATGGGGCGCGACGAACGGGGGTGTGGTGATCAACGGCTGTTCGTCGGACAGGGTGCCGGCGACCGAATGGATAGCGGTGACCTCCAGCGCCTCGTTCTCCGACAGCGGCGGCAGCACACCGGGTAGCCGCTGCGCGAGCATAGTTTTCCCGATACCGGGCGAGCCGGTCAGCAGCAGGTGGTGCCCGCCGGCCGCGGCGACCTCGAGCGCCCACCGGGCCTCGTGCTGGCCCGAGACATCGCGCAGATCCCCGACCGGGGGCGCTTGTTGCGGTAGGAGGGCCCCCGATTCGGCGAGTTCCCGTTCGCCACGCAGCCAGTCGAGAGTCGCGCGCAGGGTCGGCGCACCGAGGACCCGGATGCCCGCGACCAGACCGGCTTCGGATAGCGCTTCCTCCGGGACGACCGCGGTTTTCCGGCCCGCCCGCCGCGCCGCCAGCACGGCCGGCAGGATCCCCCGCACCCGCCGCAGCCGGCCGTCCAGCGCAAGTTCACCCAGCAGCACCGTCCCGGCGAGCCGGCTGGAGGGCACGATATCGGCAGCGTCCAGTACTGCCACGGCCAGTGCGAGATCGTAAGTCGACCCCACCTTCGGCAAAGTGGCCGGCGAGAGCGCCAGGATCACCCGCCCGTCGGGCCATTTCTCACCGGTATTGGCGACCGCCGCCCGCACCCGATCCCGTGATTCCTGCAGCGAGGTATCGGGCAGGCCGACCAGGTGCACCGACGGCAGCCCCTGCCCGATATCGGCCTCGATCTCCACCACTTGTCCGTCGATGCCGCGCACCGCGATCGAGCAGGCCCGCCCGAGCGCCATCAGAACACCGCCTCGAGGTGCTCGATCACGGGTTCACCGGTCCGTGACAGCAGGACCGAGACCACATCGAACCGGATGCGTTGCCACGGTCCGTCCTGTTCGGTGAGCCAGAGCAGCGCGAGCCGCCGGATACGCCGCCGCTTGTCATAGGTGACGGCCTCGGCCGGTATCCCGAAGCCGAGACCCGATCTGGTTTTCACCTCGACGAATGCCGTGATGCCCCCGTCCCGGACGATCAGATCCAGCTCACCGTACCGGCAGCGCCAGTTGCGGCAGACGATCTCCATTCCGGCGGCCTGCAGATACTGCGCCGCCAGTTCCTCCCCTTGTGCGCCGAGCGCCGTGTTGTGTGCCACCCGCCCAGCATCGGTCGCGCACCAGGGTCCTATCGCGCCCCGAACTGCGGAAACAGTCGCCCTGTGGACAACCGGACCCTGTGGACAACCGGTATGCGTCAGCAGGTCGGACCCTTACCGCACGCATCAGCCACCGGCCCGGTAGCGGATCGAACGAGTACCGAACGTCACCCCGGCCGCCCCGCGATGCCGGGTGGAGAGGCCCGCCGGAATCCCCTCGACCACGTGCCCGAAGACCGGACAGCGACCAGCGGGCACCCGGAGTACGGATCACTCCGGTAGGCGCAGGTCCGGCTTCTCCAGCTCTTCGATATTGACATCCTTGAACGTGATCACCCGGACATGTTTCACGAATCGCGCCGGCCGGTACATATCCCAGACCCACGCGTCGCTCATCCGGACTTCGAAGTACACCTCGCCGTCGGCGTTCTGCGGGCGGAGCTCCACAGAGTTGGCCAGATAGAAACGGCGCTCGGTTTCCACCACGTACGAGAACTGTCCGACGATGTCCTTGTACTCCCGGTACAGCGAGAGCTCCATCTCGGTTTCGTATTTCTCGAGGTCCTCGGCACTCATCGGGTGGAACGTCCTCCTTCTCGCCGACTTGCGTGTGTTCTCATCATCGCTCATGCCGCCGGCGCATGTCACCGTGGGCCGGTCAGCCGGTGGCCGCGATACCGGCGGCGGACTCGGTCAGGCGGCCCCGCCGGATCCGGCGGTCACTTCGGCGAGTATTTCACCGGCCGGTGTCACCGGAACCTCACAGTCCCGCACATTGCGCCACGACCTGCGATGTTCCGAGCACGGGCCGAGACGGCGCAGCGCTTCGGTATGCCGGGTGGTGTTGTAGCCCTTGTGTTCGGCGAACCCGTATCCGGGCAGGCGCCGGTCGAGGTCGACCATCATCCGGTCCCGGGTGACCTTGGCCAGCACACTGGCCGCCGCGATACAGGCCGCGGTCGCGTCGCCGCCGATCACCGGCAGCGACGGCACCGGCAGGCCGGGCACCCGGAAGCCGTCGGTGAGCACATAGCCCGGCGGCCGGCCGAGGCCCGCGACGGCTCGCCGCATCCCTTGGATATTCGCCACGTGAATACCGATGGCGTCGATCTCCGCGGCCGGGATGACCACCACCGACCAGGCCACCGCCAGCCGGGTGATCACCGGGTAGAGCGCCTCACGCGTCGCCTCGGTGAGCTTTTTCGAATCGTCGAGCCCGGCCAGCGCATCGTGCGACCGTGACCCGAGTATGCAGGCGGAGACGACGAGGGGTCCCGCGCTGGGACCACGGCCCGCCTCGTCCACCCCGGCGACCGGGCCGAGCCCGCAGCGGTGCAGCACTGATTCCAGCGTGCGCAAACCGCCCGCCCGGCGCATCACCACCCGGGGTGGCCAACTCTGTTCCCGTACCGGTTTCATGCGTACGTTCGTACCCAACTCGATCCGCCCCGACTCAATTCTCCTGCGGATTCACTCCCTCGATGGGACCGATCCGACCCGGCGGCCAGATCTTGAACAGGGCCTTGCCGCGGACATTGTCGATCGGCACGGTGCCCTGGAATTCGTCTCCGACGTGTGCGCGGGAGTCCGCGGATTCGTTGCGGTTGTCGCCCATCACCCACAGGTTGCCCTCGGGGACCGTCACCGGGCCGAAAACCCGGCCCACCGGGTAGGCGGCGTTCGGCTGACCGGGTGTCCACGGATAGTCGTCCTCGACGTAGGGCTCGTCGAGCGGTTTCCCGTCGACCATCACCCGCCCCTGCTCGTCACAGCATTCCACCGTCTGGCCGCCGACCGCGATAACCCTTTTCACCAGGTCGTTCTCGTCCGGTGGCACCAGGCCGAAGAACGAGAAGAAGTTCTGGACGCCGCGAACGACCGTATTCTCCGAGCGGATCGAGCGGTAGTGCCCGTTCCAGGAGGGTGCGCCGACGAAAACCACGACATCGCCGGGCTCCGGCTCGCTCCAGTAGTAGCTCACCTTCTGCACGTAGATCCGGTCACCGGCACAGCCGGCGCAGCCGTGCAGGGTCGGTTCCATGGACTGCGAGGGGATGAAATAGGGCCGGCCTACGAAAGTCACCATGAGGGCGGCGATAACCGCCGCTATCACCAGCAGGATGGGAAGTTCCTGCCAGAAAGGCCGCTGCTTCTTCGCTTTGACGGCCCGCCGCGCCCGACGCCTGCGCGGTTGCCCGTCCGCGGAATCCGACCCCGACACCGACCAACTCTCGTCTGCCACGCGAACAGCGTAGCCCGGCACCGCAGTGGATACGCGGCACCGGGCTACTTATGCCGTTCGTCGAGGTCACCGGCGCGCAGCGTGGCACGCGGGTGTCGGCGATCAGCGGCAGGTCAGCGCTTTTCTTTGATCTTGGCGGCCTTACCGCGCAGCTCCCGCAGGTAGTACAGCTTGGCGCGCCGGACGTCGCCGCGGGTCACCACATCGATGTGATCGATGGTGGGGCTGTGCACCGGGAAGGTGCGCTCCACACCGACACCGAACGACACCTTGCGCACGGTGAAGGTTTCGCGGATACCGCCGCCCTGGCGCCGGATGACGACGCCTTTGAAGAGCTGGATACGTTCCTTGGAGCCCTCGATGACCTTCACATGCACATTCAGGGTGTCGCCCGGACGGAAGTCGGGGACATCGCTGCGCAGCGAGCTCTCGTCGACGAAATCAAGGGTGTTCATGATCATCCTTCTGATGGTCGCGCGAACAGAGGAACCTGGCGGCGCGGACGCTCGACCGGTTCGTGCTCCGAATGTGGGATGCGCCGGGTGCGAATACGCCCAGGGCAACCCGTGCATTGTGCCAGATCAGGGATCACTTCCGGAAACCGGCCCCGGCCGGTCCGGGGCGTCGTCCGGTTCGGCGGCACCATCGGGTGGCCACAGGTGCAGATCCTGTAGCACCGGATGATGCCGGTACGGGGCGGGTGGCGCCGGGACCACCCGGCGCGAGAGTTCCACCTCGGCCGCCGACCGCACATGGTCGACATCCGGTTTCCCGGCGATCAGATCCTGGACGAAGATCTTGGCCCGGATCACCGGGCGCCGGTAGCGGCGTTCGCGCACGATCGCGCGATACATCAGCCGGCGGCGCCCACCGTAGCGCCAGCGCGCCCACGGCGCACCGGGCCGGCTCAGCCGCAGCGCGCCGACCACCAGGAACGGCAGGAAGAACATACCGAAGAGTCCGGTCCAGATCTTGCCCTTGGCGATGACCACGGCGGCCAGCGCCAGATTCACCAGCGCGAACCCGACGACCAGTGCCCGCGCCCACGCACTCGGATCGTGCCGCAGGCCGTTGATCTCGAGCAGCCACAGCGGATGCAGCCCCAGCAGCAACAGCCCGGTGACCGCGAGCGCGACGAACACCGCGTCCACGGAGGTGCGGCCCTGCTTCTCCCAGTACACATCGCGCAGGTAGTAGAGCAGCGCGAATTCGTCGAGGACCAGTGCCGCGCCGACCCCGAAAGACGCGGCCAGCCCGGCCGCGACGGCCAGGTTGCCGTCGTCGGACGTAGCGATCAACCCGATTCCGGAGATCAGGACCAGGACCACCCCGAAAACCATGTGGTGGATGTGCACACCACCGGATTTCAGGTTGCCCGGCCACCAGCGGACCCGGGCCCGGATCAGCCGGACACTGACCCGGATCACCAGGAATCCGATGATGAAACCGATCAGGAAGCACAGGAGCGGAAGCCGACCGGCGGCGATCACATCTTCGGACAGCCACTCCCGCATCTCGGCCCCCGCACGTATCGCGCTCGGCTACTTACCGAAACCCGCGCGCCGCAGCGCATCGGCCATGGCGCCGTTCGCCGGTGCGTTATCGCGCCGATTGCGCCCCTGACCGCCACCGCGACCACCGGCATTCCCCTGACCGCCGCCGTTACGCTGACCGCCGCCACCGCGACCGCCACCCTGGCCGCCGCCGTTGCCCTGGCCACCGTTGCCCTGGGCGCCGCGGTTCTTCGCGCCCCGGCCCTGACCGCCGCGCTCGGATCCGCCGGCGCGGGAGGCACCGTCTCGACCGCCGGCACCGCGTCCGCGGTCTCCCGGGCCCTGACCGCGTTCCGGTTTACCGGCGCCGGGTTCGTCGTCCAGCCGCAGTGACAATCCGATGCGCTGCCGCGCGATATCGACCTCGAGGACCTTCACCTTGACCACGTCACCGGATTTGACGATCTCGCGGGGATCGCGGACGAAATTCTTCGACATCGCCGATACGTGCACCAGACCGTCCTGGTGCACACCCACATCGACGAAAGCCCCGAACGCGGCGACATTGGTGACAACGCCCTCGAGCACCATCCCGGGCGACAGATCGCCGACCTTTTCGATACCGGCGGCGAATTCGGCGGTTTTGAATTCCGGCCGCGGATCCCGGCCGGGTTTTTCCAGTTCGCCGATGATATCGGTGACCGTCGGCACACCGAAGGTCTCATCGGTGAAATCGGCCGGGCGCAGACCACGCAGCACCACACCGTTGCCGATGATCTCGGCGATCCCGCTCCCTGTCGATTCGAGGATCCGGTGCACCACCGGATAGGCCTCGGGGTGCACGGACGAGGTGTCGAGCGGATTGTCGCCACCGCGGATACGCAGGAAGCCGGCGCACTGTTCGAAAGCCTTGGGTCCCAGTCGCGGTACGTCCAGCAGCGCGGTCCGGCTCGGGAAGGGGCCGTTGCTGTCACGGTGCGCGACAATACTTTCCGCGACCGAACCGCTGATCCCGGAAACCCGCGACAGCAGCGGAACCGACGCCGTGTTCACATCGACACCGACCGCGTTCACGGCGTCCTCGACCACCGCGCCCAGGGACCGGGCGAGCAGCGTTTCGGAGATATCGTGCTGGTACTGCCCCACTCCGATGGATTTCGGTTCGATCTTGACCAGTTCGGCCAGCGGATCCTGCAGCCGGCGGGCGATGGAGACCGCGCCACGCAGCGAGACATCCATTTCCGGCAGCTCCTGTGAGGCATAGGCCGATGCCGAATACACCGAGGCGCCCGCCTCCGACACCACGATCTTGGTGGGCTTGTTCTCCGGGATCCGCTCGATCAATTGCGCGGCGAGAGCGTCGGTTTCCCGGGAGGCCGTGCCGTTACCGATGGCGATGAGTTCGACACCGAACCGCTCGACCAGAGCGCCGAGGACGGCCAGTGATTTCTCGGTCTGGTTCTGTGGTTTGTGCGGATAGATGACCTCGGTGGCGACGGCCTTGCCGGTGCCGTCCACCACGGCGACCTTCACCCCGGTCCGATAGCCGGGATCCAGGCCCATGGTGGCACGGGTACCGGCCGGTGCGGCCAGCAGCAGATCGCGCAGGTTGGCGGCGAAAACATCGACCGCGTCGCGTTCGGCGGCCTGCCGCAACCGCATCCGCGTATCGATACCCAGGCTGACCTGAAGTTTCGTCCGCCACGCCCAGCGCACGGTTTCGAGGAGCCAGCCGTCGGCCGGGCGGCCCTGATCGGCGATCGAGAACTGCTGCGCGATCCGCGCTTCGTACACGCTGCGCTCGCCCGGCGCGAGTTCGGAATCCGCGGGTTCGGGGTCGAGATGCAGGGTGAGCACCTCTTCCTTCTCGCCCCGCAACAGCGCCAGAATGCGGTGCGAGGGCAGGGCCGCGAATTCTTCGGCGAAGTCGAAGTAGTCGGCGAATTTCGCGCCGGCCTCTTCCTTCCCGGCGCGGACCGTGGCGGTGACCCGGCCCCGGCTCCACATCGTCTCCCGGAGCTCACCGACCAGATCGGCGTCCTCGGCGAACCGTTCGACCAGGATGGCCCGGGCACCGTCGAGCTGTTCGGCGGTATAGCCGGCCGGATCTGTGGCCGGATCGCCGAGCAGGGCGTCCGCGACGGGCTCGTGGCCCGCCTCGCGGGCGATCTGAGCCTTGGTGCGCCGCTTGGGTTTATAGGGCAGGTAGATATCCTCGAGGCGGGCCTTGGTCTCGGCCAGCAGCAGTTGCCGGTGCAGTGCGTCGTCGAGTTTGCCCTGGCTCCGGATGGATTCGATAACGGTGGCGCGGCGTTCGTCGAGTTCGCGCAGATAGTGCAGGCGCTCCTCGAGCGTGCGCAACTGCGCGTCGTCCAGACCGCCGGTGACCTCTTTGCGATAGCGCGCGATGAACGGCACAGTGGACCCGCCGTCGAGTAGTTCGACAGCAGCGGTGACCTGGTTCTCCCGCACCGCCAGTTCGTCGGCGATACGCCGGGTCACGGTGCCGTTGACGGCCGGGCCGATGCCGGTGTCTTCTGTCGAGTCGGTGGGGATCGTCTCGGGACTCGAGGTCTCTGGCGCTGTCGTCACCACCCGCACACTACCTTCGCCCGCTGACAGCCGAGCCTCACCCGGTCTGCCCGGTATCGAGCGCCGCCCGCGAGGCCGATGGTCTCAGCCGGCGGCCGCGCGTCGCCGGTCCCGGAGCAGGAACCGCTGGATCTTGCCGCTGGGAGTCTTGGGCAGGGCGGATACGAAGTGCACGCGCCGCGGGTAGGCGTGCGCGGCGAACTTCTTCTTCACCAGAGCCTGCAGTTGCTCTTCCAGCGCACTGTTCCCCGTGACACCGTCGCGCGGCACCACGAAGGCCTCCAATACTTCGCCGCGGATCTCGTCCGGCATCCCGACGACGGCGGCCTCGGCAACCTCCTCGTGCAGCACCAGCACGCTCTCCACCTCGAAGGGACCGATGCGGTAGCCGGCCATGATGATCACATCGTCGTCGCGGGCCGAGAAGTGGAAGAAGCCGTCGGAGTCGCGTGCCCCCGCATCACCCGTCAGATACCAGCGACCGTCGTCGGAATAGCGTTGCGCGGAGCGTTCGGGCTCGTCCTGATAGCCGAGAAACCACAGCAGGGCGCTGTGCTGGGTATCGACGGCGATCCGGCCGAGTTGCCCGGGCGGGGCCTCGATATCGGCATCATCGGCCAGTACGGTGCACTCCCAGCCCGGCAACGACCGGCCCATCGCCCCGTCCGGCGCGGTGGCATTCAGATCGTCGTGCCAGGCGTTGCAGATGACCATGCCGTGTTCGGTCTGCCCGTAGTGATCACGCACCGCGACACCGAGCGCATCGGCCGACCACGCGACCACCTCAGGTGTCAGCGGTTCGCCCGCCGAGGAGGCGCGGCGCAACCGGACCGGTTGCCCCGGCGGTCCCGCTCGCAGCGCCCGGTAGACCGTGGGGGCCGCGGCGAAGTTGGTGACCCCGAACCGTCGCAGTACCTGCCAGGTCAGTTCCGGCGAGAAGCCCGCGTGCAACAGCAGACTCCTGGTGCCCGAGGCGAGAGGTCCGAGGATCGCGTAGTACAGGCCGTAGGCCCAGCCGGGGTCCGCGGCGTTCCAGAAGACGTCCTCGGGACGTACGTCCAGCGCGAACTCCTGGTAGGCGTGGAAGGACGCGAGCGCACGAACCGGAATCGGTACCCCCTTCGGAGAACCGGTGGTGCCGCTGGTGAACAACTGGACCAGCAGGCCGTCCCCGCCGACCGCGGCCGGGGGAACGCCGGCCCCCGAAATGGGGAGATCGGCCAACCGCACGGTCCCCGCGATATCGGCGTCGCCGGTGACGACAGTCCGCCAGGGCGGGTCCGCGGGAATATCCCCTCCCGGCGCCAGCTTTCCGGCCTGGTCCGGGTCGGCGATCACGGCCACCGCGGCACTGGCGCGCAGCCGGAAGGCGATCGCCGGTGGGGCGAACGCCGTGAACAACGGGACATGCACGGCGCCGAGCCGCCAGATACCCAGCAGGGCGACCACCAGGTCGGTGGATTTCGTCATCAGTGTGGCCACCCGATCGCCCGGCCCCACGCCGAGCCCGGCCAGGGCGGCGGCGAAACGCTCGGAGCGCGCACGCAGCTCGCCGTAGGTCAGATCCACGGCCGACAGATCGCCTTCTACGACGGTGAACGCGACGGATTCCGCCGGATGCCGGTCACAGAGCAGCTCGGCCGCGCAGACGTCGGGGCGGTCGTAGGAGTCCAGCAATTCGCGCACGCGTGCGTTCGGATCGGCACCCATCTCTTGTATCCCCTCGGTCATCGGTCCGGTACTGCAATAGGATGTGGGTCACAGTTGTCCGGCACTACCCCCGAAAAGGGGTGAAGCTCCATGACTGCTCCACCCGCTCTACTACGCCCCCGCGACCGGGACGCGCTGCGCGCCGAGATCCGCCGACTGGCGGACAACACCGGCGTGCCGGTGCTCTTCGGCGGGGAGGTACAGGCCGATACGCTGCTGCTCAGCGAATTCCGCGGTGTCCGCACCGACGGGTTGCGCGGCTTGACGGTGCGACGTGCCTCCGGTCTGGGAGGCCAGGTCATCGATTCACGGCGGCCGGCGTCGGTCGCCGACTACCGCAGCGCGCTGTCGATCACCCATCACTACGACGGCCCGGTCCTGGGTGAAGGGATCCGTTCGGTACTGGCAGTACCCGTGGTCGTGGACAACCGGTCGCGCGCGGTGCTGTACGCGGCCTCTCGCGGACGTGACCCGATCGCGGGCCGTACCGCCGATGCGCTGGTGCGGGCCGGGCGCCGGCTGGCTTCGGAGATCACGATCCGCGACGAGGTCGATCGGCGGCTGCGGTTACTGGAGACCGCCGCACCGCCCGCCCCCTCCGGTGCACTCGCCGAGGAAGTGCGCGCCGTGCAGGCCGAGCTCCGCGCACTCGCGGAGACCTCCGATGACCAGCAGCTACGCGAGGCACTCTGCGCGGCCGGCGACAAACTGACCCGGGCCCTGTCCGGCCCACCCGCACCGGAGGCGCCCCAACTGTCCCGCCGGGAACTCGATGTTCTGCTGCAGGTCGCCCTCGGATGCACCAACCAGGCTGCCGCGCAACGACTTTCCATCGGACCCGAAACCGTCAAAAGCTACCTGCGCAGTGCGATGTGCAAGCTCGATGCCGGTTCCCGGCACGAGGCCGTGGTCGCGGCCCGCCGGCTCGGCTTGATCCCCTGACACGTTCGCCGCATGCCGATATCGCGAACGGCCGGGCTGTCCCCGGACTGCCGGACCGAGACACCGGCCCGGCTCCACTTCGATCCGCTCGGTGCCCGGGCGAACCGGTCCGGCCGGTTCAGTCGGTTCCGGACAGCAGATCCGGACGGCGATCGCGCGTGCGGATCAACGATTGTTCCCGGCGCCAGGCCGCGATCTTGGCATGATCACCCGATAACAGGATCGGCGGGACCTCGAGGTCCCGCCACATCACCGGGCGGGTGTAACTGGGACCTTCCAGTAGGCCGTCGGAGAACGAATCCTGCTCATGCGACTGCTGATTGCCGAGCACCCCCGGAATCAATCGGACCACCGCTTCGGTCATCACGAGCACCGCGGCCTCGCCACCGATCAGTACATAGTCGCCGATACTGACCTCTTCGACCCGGACCCGGCGCGCCGCGTCGTCGAATACCCGCTGGTCGATCCCCTCGTACCGGCCGCAGGCGAAGACCAGATGCCGTTCGGCCGCCCAGCGCGCGGCCGTCGCCTGCGTGAAAGGCACGCCCGCGGGCGTCGGGACGACCAGCAGGGCGTCGTCGGGGCAGACCTCGTCGAGCGCGTCACCCCAGACGGCGGGTTTCATCACCATTCCGGGCCCGCCGCCGTACGGCGAATCGTCGACGGATTTGTGTACATCGTGGGTCCAGCGACGTAGATCGTGGACGTCCACCGAGAGCAAGCCCTTATCGATGGCTTTGCCCAGTAGCGCGGTGCGCAGCGGCTCCAGATATTCCGGAAAGATGGTGACCACGTCGATATTCACGACGGCCGCCTCATTCGGGGTCCAGCAGGCCCTCGGGCGGGTCGATCACGATCAACCCGTCGGCGATCGACACCGTCGGCACGATCGCGGTGACGAACGGGATCAGGATCTCCCGGCCCCCTTCGGCCGCGCGGACCGACAACAGTTCACCGGCCGCGGAATGCAGCACCTCGGTAACGGTACCGACGTGGTCGCCGCCGGTCAGTTCCACACGGAGGCCTTCGAGTTCGTGGTCGTAGAACTCGTCGGGATCCTCCGCGGACCCGAGATCGGCGCTGTCCACCAGGAACAGGGTCCCGCGCAGCGCGTCCGCCGCACCGCGATCGGTGATACCGGCCAACTGCACCAGGAGCCGGCCCGAATGTTCCCGGGCCGACTCCACGGTGAAGTCACGAACCTCTTTCGAACGCGCGGCCCGCCCCCGCAGGGACGCGCCCGGCGCGAAACGCGCCTCCGGTTCGTCGGTGCGTACCTCGACGACCAGCTCGCCGCGCACACCGTGCGATCTGGCGACCCGGCCGACTACGAGTTCCATCTACTGATCGGTATCGACCACGTCGACCCGGATACCCCGCCCGCCGATACCGGCGACGAGGGTGCGCAACGCGGTCGCGGTGCGGCCACCCCGGCCGATGACCTTGCCCAGGTCCTCGGGATGGACGTGCACCTCGACGGTGCGCCCGCGCCGGCCGGTGATCAGCTCGACGCGGACATCATCGGGATTGGCGACGATACCGCGGACCAGATGTTCCACGGCATCGGCGACGACGACGCTCATTACTCGGCAGCCTCGGCGGACTCGGTGGCCTCAGCCGATTCGGCTTCGCCTTCCTTGTCCTTCTTGGCCTTCTTCTTGGGGGTCACGGCCTCGGTGGTCGGCTCGTTATCGGCGGCGGCCAGCGCGGCATTGAACAGGTCCAGTTTGGACGGCTTGGGCTCGGCGACCTTCAGCGTGCCCTCGGTGCCCGGCAGGCCCTTGAACTTCTGCCAATCACCGGTGATCTCCAGCAGCCGCCGAACCGGCTCGGTCGGCTGCGCGCCGACGCCCAGCCAGTACTGCGCCCGCTCCGAGTTGATCTCGATCAGCGAGGGCTCTTCCTTGGGCTGGTATTTGCCGATGGACTCGATGGCCCGGCCGTCACGGCGGGTGCGGGCGTCCGCGACGACGACGCGGTACTGCGGGTTGCGGATCTTGCCCATACGGGTGAGTTTGATGCGAACAGCCATCTGCTGATCTGCCTTTCATTGTGGTCACGGCGCAATTCAGCGACTCACGCGGTTCGCGAGCCCGGTTTTGCGAATGAAGTGTGTGACCGCCGCGCGGTACGTAACCGGAGACGGGCTGACACTGTCCGGAAGGACGGTCGATCATTCTGCCAGACGCAGGTCCGGTCGCAGAAATCGCGTCCCGCGCCGCGCGGGCACAACGGTGCGACGGTGACAGAGGCGCCGACCCGAGGGCGATATATGCCGTTGGCTGGTGGCCCGTGGACCAGGTGCGTAGTGTCCGCTGCGTCGCGCCGATCGCGCGCGGCGGCAACGAATGGGAGTACGGACACCGTGTCGTTTCTGAACAGAGCCCTCGCCGCGGCGGCAGCGGGGGTGATAGCACTGGTGCCGGTGGCCGTGCCCGCACTCGCGCAACAATCGCCACCACCCGGAACCGAGTACGCACCGACCATGCTGGTGCTGGACGCATCCGGGTCGATGCTGGCCGCCGACCCCAGCGGCGGCACCAAAATGGACGCCGCCAAGAACGCCGTCCGCAGCTTCGTCACCGCCGCACCCGACGCCGCGAAGGTCGGACTCACCGCCTACGGCACCGGCACCGGCAACACCGACGCCGAGAAAACCGCGGGCTGCCAGGACGTGAAAATCCTGCACCCCGCCGGCACCATCGACAAACCCGCACTCACCACCGCGACCGACCGGATCGCGCCCCGCGGCTACACCCCGATCGGCACCTCCCTGCGCACCGCGGCCGCCGCACTGCCCCAGGAAGGCCCGCGCTCGATCGTGCTGGTCTCCGACGGCCTCGACACCTGCGCCCCACCCGACCCCTGCGAGGTCGCCCGCGAACTCAGCGCCCAGGGCAACGAGATCGTCGTGCACGCCATCGGCTTCGGCGTCGACGACCCCTCCCGCGCGCAGCTGACCTGCATCGCGCAGACCACCGGCGGCACCTACACCGACGCCGCCGACGGTAAAACCCTCGAACAGGTACTGCCCCGCGTCAGCGCCGCCGCCCTGCGCACCTACGCCGCGACCGGCACCCCGATCACCGGGACACCCGAGTACCGCGACGCACCGGTGGCCACCCCCGGGCAGTATCTGGACGTCCTGGGCCGGAAGACATCGCGGTACTACGCCGTGGATGTCCCCGAGGGTGCGACCGCGTATTTCACCGGTACGGTCTCGTTCCCGCGGCACGGCGATTCCCTCAGCTCGAACGACCGGCTCGATCTCCGGGTCTACGGCGCCGACGGCCAGGATTGCCATACCGAGGAGAAGGAACTTGCCACCCGGACGGGCGATGGGGTCGCGTTGACGGTCAGCAGTATCTGGAAGGGCGCGGCGAAACCCGCGTCCGGCACCACGGATACCGATGAATGCCAGGGTGGCGGCCGCTACTATTTCGCGCTGGAATGGGGCGTGGCCTCGGATAACGCACCGGCGCAACTGCCGGTGGAGCTGTCCGTGGGAGTGGAGCCGGCGGTCACCGATCCCGGCCCCGCGGCCGGGCCGCCGGTGGAGTTCACCGCGCCCGAGGGCTCGACCGCACCGGTCGTCGGTGGCGGATCGTTCAATATCGCCGCGGAGCTGCCCGGATCCGGCCGCTTCACCGATACCGTGCAGCGGGGCGAGTTCGTCTTCTACCGGGTGAAGCTGGATTGGGGTCAGGGCCTGGCCTACCGGGTGCGCTTCGCCGAGACGCCGGATCGGGGCAGCGAATACACCTCGAATATCGCGACCACGCTCTACAACCCGTACCGTGCGGAACTCGACTCCGACACCATGGCCTACACCGGCATCGAACAGACGCTGCCGTCCCATGATCCGGCCATCACGACCGCGCCGATCCGGTACCTCAACCGAGAATCCGCCGACCCCCAGGTTGCCGGTCAAGCTGTGGCGGGCTCGTACTACATCGCGGTCAAACTGAGCCCGACGGACAAGGTGGCGCCGGTGCCCATCGAGCTGGAAGTCGATATCACCGGCGAACCCGAACCCGGTCCGCAGTACACGGGCGATACGAGTGACGGCACCTTCGGCGAGAATTCGAAGCCGGCGACCTCCGGCGATCCGGCCGCACAGGCCGACACAGGCTCAGAGGGCGTATCCCCACTGGTCTGGGTCGCCATCGCGGGTGCCTCGGTGGTCGCCCTGGCGGCCTTCGTCACCGCACTGCTGCTGGCTCGCCGCAGGCACTGAGAAGCCGACGCCGCCCGGCCCTGTCACAGGGTGGGCGGCGTCGCACCGACGACTTCCGGACTACTTATCCGGGAATTTGAACTTGGAGAGATCGAAGTTCTCCAGGCCCGGCGGCAGCTGATCGAGCCCGGGCGGCATATTCGACAGGTCGGGCATACCGCCGCCCGCGCCGCCGGGCATACCGGGCATCCCCGGGAAGCCGCCGCGCATCTTCGGCTGGGTGGGCCCGCGACCGCCCTTCTTGCCCTTCTTACCCTTCTTGTTCTTGTTGCGGCGGTTGCCGCCGGGCATCCCCATCTGCCGGCCCATCGCGCTCATCATCTTCCGGGCCTCGAAGAAGCGGTCGACCAGCTGGTTGACATCGGTGACCTGGACGCCGGACCCGTTGGCGATACGCAGGCGCCGGGAGGCATTGATGATCTTCGGGTTGTCCCGCTCCGCGGGGGTCATACCGCGGATGATGGCCTGGACCCGGTCGAGTTGTTTATCGTCGACCTGGGCGAGGGCGTCCTTCATCTGGCCGGCACCCGGCAGCATCCCCAGCAGATTGCCGATGGGGCCCAATTTGCGGATGGCCAGCATCTGGTCGAGGAAATCCTCGAGCGTGAGGTCACCGCTGCCGATCTTACGGGCGGCCGCCTCGGCCTGCTCCGCGTCGTAGACCTGTTCGGCCTGCTCGATGAGGGTGAGCACATCGCCCATCCCGAGGATGCGGCTGGCCATCCGGTCGGGGTGGAAGACATCGAAATCCTCGAGCTTCTCGCCGGTGGAGGCGAACATGATCGGCGATCCGGTCACATTGCGCACGCTCAGCGCCGCGCCACCGCGGGCGTCGCCGTCGAGTTTGGTGAGCACCACACCGGTGAATCCGACACCGTCACGGAACGCTTCGGCGGTGGACACCGCGTCCTGGCCGATCATCGCGTCGAGAACGAACAGGGTCTCGTCGGGATTCACCGCGTCACGGATACCGGCCGCCTGCGCCATCAGCTCGGCGTCGATACCGAGGCGACCGGCGGTATCGACGATCACCACGTCGTACTGTTTGGCGCGCGCCTCGGCGACACCGGAATCGGCCACCGCGACCGGGTCGGCCGCGGTGATCCCGAGCGCGTTGTCGCCGCCGCCGATCGAGGTACCGGGATGCGGTGCGAACACCGGCACACCGGCGCGTTCACCCACCACCTGCAGCTGGGTCACGGCCCCGGGCCGCTGCAGATCGCAGGCCACCAGCAGCGGCTGATGCCCCTGATCGCGCAACCATTTGGCGAGCTTTCCGGCCAGCGTGGTCTTACCGGAGCCCTGCAGGCCGGCGAGCATGATCACCGTCGGCGGTGTCTTGGCCAGGGTGAGGCGCCTGGTCTCACCGCCGAGGATCCCGACGAGTTCCTCGTTGACGATCTTGACGACCTGCTGGGCCGGGTTGAGCGCCGCGGAGACCTCCGCGCCCTTGGCACGCTCCTTGATCCGGGAGATGAAACCGCGGACCACGGGCAGCGCGACATCGGCCTCCAGCAGCGCCAGGCGGATCTCCCGGCAGGTGGCATCGATATCGGCCGGCGACAGGCGTCCCTTACCGCGAAGATCCTTCAGGGCACCGGTCAACCGGTCGGATAGGGATTCGAACACCTGGCGCGCTCCTGATCTCGAGTGACGTCACTGAGTCCCAGGGTAGTGGGGGTCCCAGAGTAGCGGTCACGGCGGCGTGACCTCGCTCGCACCGTCGGTGCCCGCACTGTACTCGAGAACATCGCGGCGCCGGTACCCGGCGCCGGGGATCAACCAGGGGTGGGAGCGGAGAACCCACGCTGATAATCGTGCTGTTCCACCGCGACCAGGTAGGCCGCTTCCCGGCCGGTGAGGCCGAGGCCGCGGGCCAGGGAGTCCAGGCGCGACCAGTCGTCGTCCGGCGGGACACCGGTGGTCGCGACGGCGGCGGCCACGTTCATCGCGGCCATCGCCTGGTTCTCGGTGAGCGTACGCCCGGGCAGCCAGGTCACCACCCAGTAGGCGTCGCCCACACATCGGGCGATATGAGGGGTCATATCGCTGGTCATGATCGACGAAGTAACCACTTGGATTGCCACCGACCTGCTCCCCTCATGAGCGCGACAGCTGACTCCCCGAATCGTAGGGGCCGAATCCGGTGTGACTCCGGACTTGTTAGCAACTGGAGGGCAATCGACGCGCAACGGTGACCTTCGCCACTGAGCCTATTCGCGCTCCTGTTCCGGGGGCTTGGGCGGCGCCGGCCGCGGAACCTCCGCCAGGACGGCGGTTTCTATCGCCGCGCGCCGCTGCGGACCGGAGTCCTCACCCAGCTGCACACAGAAAACATCGACGACGAACGATCCCATGGTCACCACCTTGGCCCAGCGCACATCCGCGCCGGCCGCGGAGAGCGCGGCGGACAACCGGCACAGCAGGCCGAGCCGGTCCTCGGCGCGTAGCTGCAGGATGAACTGGCCCGCGACCGGTGTCGGCGACCACATCAGCCGGGGTTCGGCCTGGGCGTAGCGGGCGGAACCGGGCGTATCGCGTTCCCGCGCGGCCAGAACCGCACGGACGTCGAGAGCACCGGCGATCGCCCGTTTGAGTTCCTGCCGCAGCAGGCCCGCGTCCGGTGGGCCGCCGAATATCGGTGTCACGAAGAAGGTATTGATCGCCGACTCCCCCGCCCCGCCGACCGAGGCCCGCAGCACCCGCAGCGAATGCAGCGCCAGCACCCCCGCGGTATCGGCCAGCAAACCCGGAGTATCCGGGGCGATAACGGTGGCGAGATAGGTGTATTTACCATCGCCCTGGGTCAATTCGACATGTACTCCGCCGTCAGTGGCGCGGGCGAGCAACTCGTCCGGAATGGGTTCGGGTTCGGGAAGTTCCTCACCCGCCATCACGGTCCGGCAGCGGCGGACCAGTTCGCCCATCAGCGTGGCCTTCCACTCACCCCATACGCCCGGACCGGTGGCCAGCGAATCCGCCTCCGCCAGCGCGTGCAACAACTCCAGCCGGCGCGGATCGTGTGCCAATGCGTCGACGACGTACCGGACCGTCGCCGGATCGTCGATATCGCGATGGGTCGCCACATCGGGCAGCAGCAGATGGTGACGCACCAGGGAACTGAGCACCTCCACATCCGACGGCCACAACCCCAGGCGGCGGCCGATCTGGGTGGCGAGCTCGGCGCCGACCACACAGTGGTCCTCGGCGCGGCCCTTGCCGATATCGTGCAGCAACGCGCCCAGCGCCAGCAGATCGGGCCGGGCAACCCGGGTGCTCAACGCGCTCGCGTAGGCAACGGTCTCGACCGAATGCCGGTCCACGGT
Organism: Nocardia sp. NPDC019395; assembly: GCF_040632335.1. Classification (NCBI taxonomy): domain Bacteria; kingdom Bacillati; phylum Actinomycetota; class Actinomycetes; order Mycobacteriales; family Nocardiaceae; genus Nocardia; species Nocardia sp. NPDC019395. The sequence continues at coordinate 510,324 of NZ_JBEYBT010000002.1, read as the reverse complement.
CCAGATATGCAATGCGTCGCGCGGCGGCAGATCCCGCACCGCACCCCATTCCGGAAGCAGCCTGCCCCACAACCCGGTACGGTCGAGCGCCTCCACCGCGTCGATCACACCGCGGCCCGCACCGAGGAGGACCAGCAGGTCGTTGAGGGCGTCCTTCGGCCACGGCTCACGCAATTCGGGCGCGTCCTCGGACAGCCGGTTGAGTGTGGTGGCCGACATCGGCAGCCCGGTCTGCGCCGATGCCGCGGCCACCCGCAGAATCAGGCCGGGGTCGCGCTGCGGCCGGGCATCCCGGGCCAGCACCACTTCCCCCGCGTGCTCGACCACACCTTCATCCAGTGGCCGGCGCACCGGCATCCGCCGCAGCCGCGCCAAACCCCGGCGCGGTAGCGCATTGGCGGCGGTACGCAATCCGACGTCCACCGAATAGCCGACCGTGCGTGCCGCATCGCTGAGCGTGCGGGCCAGATCGAAACGGTCACCGATGCGCAGGGCCGCACCTATCTCGTCGGCGTCCTGCGCGCGCAGCTGATCGCGGGCCCGGCCCGCCACCCGGTGCAGTTCGGTGCGGACGTCCAGCAGACGCCGATGCGCCTGGCCCAGACCGCCGCCCGGCGCGTCCGGCCCCAGCCCCGGCATGGCATCGGTGAGCTGCGCGATGGCGAGTGCGTCCAGCAACTGGATATCGCGCAATCCGCCGCGGCCGTTCTTCAGATCGGGTTCGGTGCGATGGGCGACCTGACCGCTGCGTTCCCACCGGGCGCGGACGCCGACCAGCAGTTCGTCGAACCGTCCGCGGATTCCGCGCCGCCAGTCCTTGCGGATCCCCGCGATGATCCGGTCGCTGAGCTCCGCGTTACCGACGATATGCCGCGCGTCCAGCATCCCGAGTGCGGCGACCAGGTCGTCGGAAGCCACCTGCAGCGCCTGTGGGACCGTGCGCACGCTGTGGTCGAGTTTGATGTGGGCGTCCCACAGCGGATACCAGAGCCGGTCGGCGATCTCGGCGACCCGCTTCGGGTCCATATCCTCGTGGAGCAGCACCAGATCCAGATCGGAATACGGCAGCATCTCCCGGCGGCCCAGCCCGCCCACCGCCATGATCGCCAGCCCGCTGTCGGGCGTTATCCCGACCTCGGTTCCTTTGCTGGTGAGCCACAGCTCGTACAGATCCACCAGCGCCGACCGCAGCGATTCGGCGTCCAGCCGCGGATGCCGGGGCTGCCCGCCGCCGAGCAGCTGGTCGCGTGCACGGACCAGATCGGCGGCACCGTGCGACAGTCCGGCCGCTGCGCCCGGTTGCGTTCCGCCGGGCCGCTCGCGGTCTCGTTTCTGCCGGTCCTCACCCAACCAAACCACCACCCGTTCACACAGGCGACCCCGCTCCGACCGGTGACGGTGGGAGCGGGGCCGCTGTTGTCGATTACACCCGCCGTCGCTTTCGAGGGCGGCAGCGTGCTCGCGTTGCCGACGCGGCAGGTTCTATAGCGCGTCGGTGCCGCGTTCGCCCGTGCGGACCCGGACGATCGTCTCGACCGGGGTGACCCAGACCTTGCCGTCACCGATCTTGCCCGTCCGCGAGGCTTCGACGATCAGGTCCACGACCCGGTCGACCGAGGCGTCGTCGACCACGACCTCGACCCGCACCTTCGGGACGAAATCGACCGAGTACTCGGCACCGCGGTACACCTCGGTATGGCCCTTCTGACGGCCGTAGCCCTGGACCTCGCTCACGGTCATACCGAATACGCCCGCCTGTTCCAGACCGGTTTTGACGTCCTCGAGCGTGAACGGTTTGACGATTGCGGTGATCAGTTTCATGGGGTTCATGCCTCCTTGCCGGCCGAACGTGCGGTACCACCCAGTGCAGCGAAATCGTATGCGGTCTCCGCGTGTTCGGAATCGTCCATCCCGTTGGACTCCGCTTCGGCGTCGGCACGCAGACCGATGGTGAATTTGATCGCGTACGCGATCACCAGGGCGATCACGAAGGAGTACACCAGTACCGCGACCGCACCCAGAGCCTGCCGGCCCAGCAGCTCGAGATCACCGCCGTAGAACAGGCCCTCGGCACCCGCGGGCGCCTCGGGAGCGGCGAACAAGCCGATCAGCACCGTGCCGAGAATACCGCCGACCATGTGGATACCTACGACATCGAGCGAATCGTCGTAGCCGAACTTGAACTTCAGGCTCACCGCCAGCGCACAGACCACACCGGCGATAACACCGATGGCCAGTGCGCCCAGTACGTTCACCGACGAACAGGACGGCGTGATGGCGACCAGCCCGGCAACGATACCGGACGCCGCACCCAGCGAGGTCGGCTTACCGTCGCGGATCTTCTCGACCACCAGCCAGCCGATCATCGCCGCGGCGGTGGCGACCAGGGTGGTGATGAACGCGGCACCGGCGATACCGTCGGCGGCCGCCGCGGAACCCGCGTTGAAACCGAACCAGCCGAACCACAGCAGCGCGGCACCCAGCATGACGAACGGCAGATTATGCGGCCGGAAGGGGGTTTTCGGCCAGCCCGCGCGTTTACCGACCACGATGGCCAGCGCGAGCGCGGCGGCACCGGAGTTGATGTGGACGGCGGTACCACCGGCGAAGTCGATGGCCTCGACCTTCTCCATGATCCAGCCGCCACCCCAGACCCAGTGCGCGACCGGGAAGTACACCACGGTGACCCAGATACCGCTGAACACCAGCCAGGCAGTGAACTTCAGCCGGTCCGCGACCGCACCGGAGATCAGCGCGACGGTGATGATCGCGAACATCGCCTGGAACGCGACGAATACGGTCGCGGGGATGTTCCCGATGAGAGGGACCCCCGCCGATTCGTCACCGAATCCGGCGATCAGGGTCTTCAGGCCGAAGAACTGTCCCGGATCACCCAGTAGGCCGCCCTTGTCGGTGCCGAACGCGACCGAGAAGCCGTACAGCACCCAGAGCACTGTGACGACGGCCATCGCGCTGATGCTCATCATGATCATGTTGAGCACGTTCTTGCCACGGACCATACCGCCGTAGAAGAACGCCAGGCCGGGTGTCATCAGCAGCACGAGCGCGGCGCTCGTCAATATCCATGCGGTATCGCCGGCATTGGGCGCCCCGATCACGGTTTCCACCAGTTACCTCCCTCATCGTCCGGCCCGCCGTCTGCACGACTTCGGGCCCGCTACTGAAGGGTCCTCATTGGGTGTTTCATCCGTGACGCCCCGGTGTTTCACCTAGGTGAATGGATCGCGCCGTTATGTTTCTAGTGTGTTGCCGACGCCGTACACGCCGGTCACGGGGTTTTGTGAGGCCGGTCGCGGCGCCGATTCGGGAAGCGCCGCCACACTCCGTGTCATGGTGGCTGGACGTCCCCGGAGGAGCCGTCGCCGCCGCGGCCGGTTGTCATTATCCGAGCAGCGCGTCCACGAAGGCCGTCGGTTCGAACGGGGCCAGATCGTCGGCGCCTTCACCCAGGCCGACCAGCTTGACCGGCACACCGAGTTCGTGCTGGATCTGGAAGACGATTCCGCCCTTCGCGGTCCCGTCCAGTTTCGTCAGCACCACCCCGCTGATATCGACCACCTCGGCGAAGATACGGGCCTGCATCAGTCCGTTCTGGCCGACAGTGGCGTCCAGTACCAGCAGTACCTCGTCCACCGACGCTTTTTTCTCCACCACCCTTTTGACCTTGCCGAGTTCGTCCATCAGCCCGGTCTTGGTGTGCAGGCGGCCGGCGGTATCGATGAGCACCGCGTCCACGCCGGTGTCGATACCGCTGGCCACCGCGTCGAAGGCGACCGCGGCGGGATCGGCGCCCTCGCGGCCCCGGACGGTCTCCGCGCCGACCCGCTCCCCCCAGGTCTGCAACTGGTCGGCCGCGGCCGCGCGGAAGGTATCGGCCGCGCCCAGCAGCACCCGTCGCCCGTCCGCGACGAGCACTCGGGCGAGTTTGCCGGTGGTGGTCGTCTTACCGGTGCCGTTGACCCCGACCACGAGCAGGATCGACGGATGATCGGCATGCGGCAGGGCGCGGACCGAACGGTCCAGATCCGGCCGTAGCGATTCGACCAGCACATCGCGCAATACCGCCCGCGCTTCGTCGGCTGTGCGCACGCTGCGGGCGGCCATCTCCTCCCGCAGCCGTTCCACGATCACGGACGTGACGGCCGTACCGATATCGGCCAGGACCAGCGTGTCCTCGACTTCTTCCCAGGAGTCCTCGTCGAGATCGCCGCCGCCGAGCAGGCCCAGCAGGCTCTTGCCGACCGCGTTCTGCGATCGCGACAGCCGGCCGCGCAGGCGGGTCAGCCGGCCGGAGGTGGGTTCGATCTCCTCCACCTCGGGGACGAGATGGGCGCCTGCCGCGGTATCGGGGGCCACAACCGGCGGCTCGGCGGGCGGGGCGGTGGGCGCCTCCGGCGCGGTCTCGGTATCCGCCGCGGCCGCCGCCCCGTCCCGAGGCGGGGCGGTTTCGGTATCGGCTTTTTCGGCGGCTACCGGTTCATCTTCCGGCGGCGCGGCGGTTCCGGCGTCCGCGGACGCGGTGCTCGCGGTCTCGCGCGGCGTGGTCGTCTCGGGTTCCGCGGGTGCGGTCGTTCCGGTGTCCCGCGGTACAGCTGTCCCGGTGCCCGGGTGAGCCGTCTCCGATTCGGCGGGGGCCGCGGGCGCGCTATCCGTGGCGGCCCCGGCCGGCGCCGCGGAATCCGGTTCGGCGGCCGGCGCGGCGGTAGCGGTGTCGGCGGTATCCGGGAGCGGGACATCGGTGATACCGCGGCGCGGAGCGTCACGCGGTATCGCGGCGTCGTCGCCTATATGCGGCTGGCCTTCGGTATCTGTCCGCTCAGTGGGACTCGGGCGCGCGGGGGCGGCAGTCGCCTGCTGCCCGCCCTGACTGAAGGAGAATCCGCCCGCCGCCTGGTAACCACCCGACCGGTCGGCCAGCTCTCCTTTCTCCGACGGTGGGGCCAGCGAGACCCGGCCGCGTTTGTACCGGACGAAACCGGCCACGAGCGCGACCAGCAGTACGGCGGCGATCGCTGCGATCAGAATCCAGGCTTGCGCACTCACAGCGCCCATCCTTGCAGAGCCGGTGCGGGCCGCCGCCCGACCCCGCCCGGCCCGCGTGCCGGACACCTCCCCGGTATCCCCGTACGCTGCACATTCCCTGCTCAGCCAGGTGAATACCGCCGGTGAGATTTCTTGTCCTGCGGAAGTTCTCGCGGCTGGCCAATAGGATCGGCGATGTGACCGATCGAAACGTGCTTGGGGGTCCGCTACAAGAGTGCGGCACCGATCCTCTGACCGGGTTCTACCGGGACGGCTGCTGCAGCACCGGCCCGGAGGATCTGGGCAGCCACACCGTGTGCACGGTCGTCACAGCTGAGTTCCTGGAGCATCAGGCGTCCATCGGCAACGATCTGAGCACGCCGCGCCCGGAGAACAATTTCCCGGGCCTCCAGCCCGGGGACAGATGGTGTGTCGTGGCGGTGCGCTGGTTGCATGCGCACGAGGACGGTGTCGCCGCACCGGTGGTGCTGGCGGCGACCCATGAGAATGCCCTGGAAGTGATATCGATGGAAATCCTGCGAAAATACGCGGTCGATGTACCCGACGACGTCAGCGATCTGCTCTGACCCGACGCGGCGGGCCGCCACGGTCGCCGCGTGCCGGCTCGTAGCGCGACACACGGTCGCGCTCGGCAGGCTGTATCAGGTGGGTGCCGCGGCGAGGTTCTCGCCGCGCATGCGCTGCGAGATCACCTGTGTGATCCCGTCACCGCGCATACTCACGCCGTAGAGCGCGTCGGCGATCTCCATGGTCGGCTTCTGGTGCGTGATGACGATCAGCTGGCTCTTCTCCCGCAACTGTTCGAACAACCCGATGAGCCGACGCAGGTTGGTGTCGTCCAGCGCGGCCTCCACCTCGTCCATCACGTAGAAGGGCGAGGGGCGGGCGCGGAAGATCGCGACCAGCAGCGCCACCGCGGTCAGTGATTTCTCCCCACCGGAGAGCAGCGAGAGCCGTTTGACCTTCTTACCGGGCGGGCGCGCCTCCACTTCGATGCCGGTGGTGAGCATATCGCCGGGGTCGGTGAGCAGCAGACGCCCCTCGCCGCCGGGGAACAGCGCGGAGAAAACCTGGACGAATTCCCGCTCGACATCGGCGTAGGCGTCGGTGAAGACCTGCAGGATGCGCGCATCCACCTCGGATACGACATCCAGCAGATCCTGGCGGGCCTTCTTGACATCCTCGAGCTGGGTCGCCAGGAAGTTGTAGCGCTCCTCGAGCGCGGCGAATTCTTCCAGCGCCAGCGGGTTCACCTTGCCGAGGGTGGCCAGATCCTTCTCGGCACGTTTGGCGCGGCGTTCCTGGGAGGCGCGGTCGAACGGCATCGGGGCGGGTGCGCTGACCTGTTCGCCGCGCTCCTTGGCCTGCTCGTATTCGCGCAGTTCCAGCTCGCTGGGCGGCAGCGCGACGGCGGGGCCGTATTCGGCGATGAGATCGTCGAGCGCGATACCGAACTGTTCGGCGATATTCGCCTCCAGCTGTTCGATGCGCAACGCGGCCTGCGCCTTGGCCACCTCGTCGCGGTGCACGGCGTCGGTGAGCTGACCGAGCTGATTGCCCAGAGCCCGCACCCGCTCCTTGATCTGCTCCACCGCCGTCGCACATTCGGTGCGCCGGCGCACCAGTTCGTCGCGCCGGGTGGCGGCGGCCGCGACCACCTGTTCCAATTCGCCGGCCAGTTCGGTGCCGGATTCGGCGACCGCCGCCGCCACCCCGGCAGCGCGGCGCCGGGCCGCTTGGGCACGTTCGGCGCGGGCCCGGGCATCACGCTCGGCGCGGGCGGCCCGGCGTAGCGAATCCGCTTTACCGCGGACCGATTCGGCACGCTCCTCGGCGGTGCGCACCGCCAGGCGCGCCTCGACCTCCATGGCCCGGGCCTCGGCCAGCGCCGACGCGGCCTCCTCGCGTGCCAGCGCGGCCGCCTCGGTACCGGCCCCGGTTTCGTCACCGTCGGAATCGCCCTGTTCGAGTTCGGCCCGGCGGAGTCGATCCTCGAGGTCGGCGAGCGCGGTGACCGCCTCCTCCCGGGAGGTCTCCGCCGTGGCCCGCTGGTCGGTGAGCCGCTCGGATTCGGCGGCGGCCGCGCGGACGGCCGAACCGAGCCGGCCGAGCCGGTCGTAGATCCCGCCCAGTGCCTGATCCGATTCGTGCAGGGCCAGCAGTGCCTGATCGACCGCGTCCTTGCGATCGGACTGTTCTTCGAGCGCCCCGGCCAGGCTCGCCTCCAGTTCCTCGGCGTGCCGGCGCGCGGCCCGGAGGTCGGATTCGGCGGTATCTATTTCGGCTTGGACCTCCAGGCGGCTCGGCGAGCGGTCCGACCCGCCGATCAGCCATCCGGTACCGGCCAGATCGCCCTCGCGGGTGACGATTCGCAGTTCCGGACGGTGCGTGAGTACCTCCGCGGCGCGGTCCAGATCGTCGACCACCACGACACGACCGGTCAGCGCGACCACGGCGGCGCGCACCGAATCGGGACAATCCACCACATCCAGCAACCGGCGGGCCCCGCCGGGCAACGCGCTCTCGGTTCCGGTCTCGGTTTCCGCGACGGCACCTTCGTAGACCAGAGCGGCCCGGCCCGCATCGGCCTTTCCGAGCGCCCGTACAGCGCTAGCCGCCGTATCACCGGTATCGGCCACCACCGCCTCCGCGACGGGGCCGAGTACGGCCGCCACCGCGGCCTCGTAGCCCGTGTGTACGCCGAGCACATCGGACAGCGGTCCCAGCAGTCCGGCCGGATGGTTCTCGGTCAGCCAGGCCGCGCCGTCACGACTGGCCAGGTTCATTCCGAGCGCTTCGATGCGCGCGGTCAGCGAAGCGACCCGGCGACCGGCTTCCCGATCCTCGGCCCGCAGTTCGGTGACCCGCCGATCGGCGTGTTCGAGTGCCTCGACCGCATGTTCGTGCTGCGCGTCGAGCCCCGCTTCCCCGGCATCGAGTTCGGCCAGTTCGTCCTGGACGGTATCGAATTCGTGCTGTGCCTCCGAGCCCCTGACCCGGGCCTGGTCGATCGAAGTGGACAACCGGACGATCTCGGCGTCGATCGACTGCGCCTTGGTACGCAGGTTCTCGACCTGTCCCGACAGCCGGACCACACCTTCGCGCCGGTCGGCGATGGCCCGGACCGCGGCCAGATGCGCCTGTTCGGCCGCTTTGGCCGCGTGTTCGCGATCGGCGAGGCCGTCCCGGGCGGCGTCCAGGGTTTCCGCGGCCATCTCGACGGCCGCCCGCAGTTCGTTCTCCTCGGCCTCCACCCGATCGGCCTCGGCCTCGAGCTGGTCGGGGTCTCGTCCGGTATTCGCGGCGGTAGCGGTATCCAGATGACGAGCCCGATCACCGGCGATCCGGATGGTGGCGTTGACTCGTTCGGCCAGCGCGGACAACTGGAACCAGAGCTGACCGGCCGCTTCGGCGCTGGGGGTGAGGCGTCCGAGCTCGAACTCCTGCTGGGCGAGCGCCGCGTTGGCCGCGTCCAGTTCGCTCTGCACCGTGATCTGCTGTTCGCGTGCGTAGGCTTCTTTGCTCTGCTGGCTTTCCAGCTCGGTCCGCCGGGTGACCAGATCGTCGGCGGCCAGCCGCAGGCGGGCGTCGCGGAGGTCCGCCTGCACCGTCTGGGCCCGGCGCGCCACCTCGGCCTGCCGGCCGAGCGGTTTGAGCTGGCGGCGCAGTTCGCTGGTGAGGTCGGTGAGCCGGGCGAGGTTGGCCTGCATCGCATCCAGTTTGCGGACGGCCTTTTCCTTGCGTTTTCGGTGTTTGAGCACCCCGGCGGCTTCTTCGATGAACGCACGCCGGTCCTCGGGGCGCGATTCCAGGATCGCGGACAGCTGTCCCTGGCCGACGATGACATGCATTTCGCGTCCGATACCGGAATCGCTGAGCAGTTCCTGCACATCCATCAGCCGGCAGGAGTTGCCGTTGATCTCGTATTCGCCCGCACCGTCACGGAACATCCGGCGGGTGATGGAGACCTCGGCGTAGTCGATCGGCAGCGCACCGTCGGAGTTGTCGATGGTCAGGGTTACTTCCGCGCGCCCCAGCGGAGCCCGGCCGGAAGTACCGGCGAAGATGACGTCCTGCATCTTGCCGCCGCGCAGGGCTTTGGCGCCCTGCTCGCCCATCACCCAGGTGAGCGCGTCGACGACATTGGATTTCCCGGAGCCGTTCGGGCCGACCACGCAGGTGATTCCGGGTTCGAACCGCAGTGTCGTCGCGGACGCGAAGGATTTGAATCCCTTCAACGTCAAGCTCTTCAGGTGCAACGCCGACGACCCTTCCGCCTCCATGTACTGTCCGCCTCGCTCAGGCCGATCAGCCATGCTATAGGGCCGCGGCGAGATATCCCCACCCGGCGCACCGGCGGTGGCCGATCGGTTGCGGGTGGCGGCCGCGCGGTTGTCGCGGGTACCCGACACGGTAGCCCGGTGGTCGCGCCGACCGGATGCCACCGAGGCTACCGGGCGTTATGCCTTACGACGATGGCAGCGGCCGGACTCGATCCCGGTTGCCGCGCGCATTGCCAGCACCGCGCCCCACGGGCCGATGACCCATATGGGCCAGAAGTAGGTGAACGCTCCCACACCCAGCGAGATCGCCGCCCAGATCACCAGTACCAGCACACTGGCACCCAGCCAGGCACTTCCTTCGATCCGCTGCCAGATCGGGAACCGCGAGCGCGCCGGTTTCTGTGCGGGTGCGGGCACCGAGGCCGGTTCGGGCAGGTCCGCGAGAACGCCTTTCAGCTCCTCGCGGGTCGTGCTCCGATACACCTCGGCGACCCGCTGGTCGTATTCGGCCAGGTCGATCCTGCCGTCGCCGAAATGCCGACCCAGCTCCTGCACGAATCGATCACGTTCGGCGTCCGACGCGCGGATTCCCGTCGAGATCTCCATATCGCTCCCCTTACGGGTCGAACCACATTCCACTGTGGAATACATCCAGAGTGATACCCCCATAGTGGAATGTCAAGGGTGGGCCTCGGCGGAACAGGCCGCGCCGCCGCTACCGCTCGACGAACCCCACCAGTCCGCCGCGAGCCCGCTCCCAGTTCTCGACCACCAGATCCACGCGGCCCGGCGTCGTCCCCGACCGCAGCAACGCCAGCAGCTCGGCCGCCGCCGCCCGCGTCCCCTCGGCCACCACGTGTACCCGCCCGTCGGCGGCGTTGGTGGCATGTCCGGTGAGCCCGAGTTCCAAGGCCCGGGACCGGGTCCACCAGCGGAAGCCCACACCCTGCACAGACCCGTGAACCCAGGCGCTCAGCCGCACCGGATCGGCACCCGATTCCGTCGCCGTATCCCGCTCCACGATCAGTCGACGGTATCGATATCGAAGGACAACGTCACCTTGGTGCCGGCCTTCAGCGTCCGGCCCACCGTGCACACCTTGTCGATCGCCCGCTGCACCGTCACCAGCAAACGCTCCCGGCCGGCTTCGTCGAGTTCACTGAGATCGAGCTCGAACACCTCGTCCAGCTGCGGATACACCTCGTTCTCCCGGTCCGCGGCACCGGCGACCCGGATGGTGGCGTCGTAATCGTCGCCGAGCCGGCGTGACAGCGGGAAATCCGAACTCATCCCCGAACACGCGGCCAGTGCGATCTTCAGCAGTTCACCGGGTGTGAAAACACCGGGCACCCCGTCCGACCCGACCAGTACCTCGGCGCCGCGCGAACTCCGGCCGGTATAGCTCCGAGTTCCGGTGCGTTCCACCCACAGGGTGGTCGGGCCCGGGGGTGCGCCGGCCGGCGCCGCGGCAGCCGCCGCAGTGGTGTCATCAGCCATGGTTGCGATCCTGCCATCCGCCGGACCGGCCATGTGCACCCGTCCGTGTCAGCGGGTGCGCGGTGGACGTGGCCGTCGCGCGGCCACCCGGACCGGCCGCCGCGGCCTGCTCTCCAGAGTCACCGCCAGCACCCGCAACAACAGCAGACCGGCGAGAAATCCCGCGATCAAACCAGGGGTCACCAGGGACATGGGCGTCCTTCCGTCACGGCTCCGTACCCGCCTAGGGTGCCGATATTCCCGGCTGCGCCCAACGGCGGTGCGCAGGGAAAACTACCCCGCTGAAGCGGTACGAAACCGGTTGCTTGCGCAATCCTTACGGCCGGCGACAGGACTGGTATCGGTTGCCGGCGGGTGTACCCGAACCCGCCCGGTCGAGTGCGCCGAGCCCATCGGGAACGGGCATCGAATTATCGCTGCGGATAGCACCGCGACGGGTCGGCCAGTTCGGCACAGGGCTGGTTTCCGTAGTGGCGGATCACATCCTGGCCCGCCTCCTGGAGGAGGAACCGCACGAAGCTCGCACCGATCGAATCGGCAGCGAAATCCCCGTAGGAGAACGCGTACTCCACTCCCCAGAACGGGTAGGTCTCGTCGACGGCCGCGTCCCGGGACGCGGACACACCGCCGATCGTCACACCGACCACGCCGGCCCTGTCCGCCGCATCCGCGTATTCGCCGTATCCGATGGCACCCGGCAGCTCGGCGACCTCACCGAGCTGTTCACCGGTGGACCCGGTCTGACAGCGCCCGGGGCCGCCGTCACGCTGGAGTTCGTTGCACGTGACGCTGGGCTCCGGCGGCTGCCCACCCTCCAGCAGCCGGGTCTCGAAATTCCAGCGGGTACCGGATCCGGCGTACCGGTTGACGACCCGCACCGGCAGATCCGCGCCGCCCACCGCTTGCCAGTTCGTGACCTTTCCGAGAAACAGATCCCGGATCTCCTCGACCGAGAGGTCCGTGACCCGGGCACTCGGGTGCACGACCACGCTGAACAGCGACAGCGCCAGCGGCCGCTGAACCAGGCCGGGAAAATCCGGGCCGTTGGGGGCGTCACCGATCGCCAGCAACGTGCCGTCGCGACCGCGCTCATCCGTGACGCGCGACATCCCGGGCTCGCTGCCGCCGAACGCGTAATCGAGATCAGAGCCCGGGCAGGTTCGTTCATACAGGTCGCCCGCGTCCTCGACCACGCGTTTCCACGCGGTCGAACCCACCACGGTGAGCCGTCCCGTGGCGCAGCCGATCGGTGCGTCCGACTCGACGATATCGACCACCGCCATCGCCGCGATCACGGTGACGAGGAATCCGGTGAGCCCCAACATCAGCAGTGATACACCGGAGCGTCCGCGGGTCTTGGCGATACCACCGCCGGTGACGACGCCCTGCATCGTGGGCTCGGGATAGTCGCCCGCCCCCGCGGTCCGTTCCAGCGTGGCCAGAATCTTGTAATGGTCCGAACGGTTGAGCGGTACCTTCGGCAGGTCGATGACCCCGACGCTCTGGTTCGTGAGTTCGCGGTGGCCGAAGCCCGAATCCGGTTCGAAGCAGACGGCGAGGCCCGGATTGCTCAGTTCGGTGACCGCCATCCCGATCACCCGGCGCTGCGGGAAATGCAGATGCAGCCCGCCCCGGCCGTTCTGCCCGGTCACATAGTCGGCGGCATCGATCGTGGTGGCGCCGTTGTTCTCGATCCGGACCAGCACCACCGACAGATCCTGCAGATTGCGCTCTCCGCCCGCGGCCGTCTGCCGTAGTTGCCGCAGCGCGCCGGCGTGCCCTGATTCCGCTTCGCCGGTGACCGGGGTGTCCATCTGCACCCGCCAGCCGAGCCGTTTGCGCCCGACGAAAACGAACTCCCAGACAAAGGCACCCATCGGGATGGCGATACCGGCGAGCGGGAGCACAACTGTGAGCAGTAGTTCACCCACCGGCCGCTACCCCCTCGAATCCACCCATCGCTCACCATTTTTGGTCAGCGACGGCCCGAACCGGCCGCGCCCGGCGAGTGTTCGGATACCGTTCACCGAACCGTCATCCACCGTAGCGGCGGGCCGGTCGGCAGTGCGCATACCGGGCATTATCGGAGCCGGCACCGGCGCAGAGTACCCCGGCGGGTCAGCCGCCGGGCGATCGCGTCCACTCCAGCAGATCGTCCACGGGGAACGTATTGATGATCCGGCCGGCCTCGACCCCGCAGGCCACGGCCCGGGCGCAACCGTAACCCTGCCAATCCAATTGGCCCGGTGCGTGCGCATCGGTGTCGAGGGCGAAATCGCACCCCATCTCGTCCGCGAGCCGGATCAGTCGTTCCGGCGGGTCCTGCCGTTCCGGCCGGCTGTTGATCTCGACCGCCGTACCGTAGCGGCGGCAGGCCTCGAACACGATCTCGGCGTCGAATTCCGATTCGGGCCGCGTCCCCCGCCCGCCCTCGACCAACCTGCCGGTGCAGTGCCCGAGAACATCCACCCGCGGATTCGCCACCGCGTAAACCATGCGCCGGGTCATGGTGTCGCGGTCGTCGCGTAGCCGCGAATGCACACTGGCGACGACGATATCGAGTTCGGCGAGCAGATCGGCTTCCTGGTCCAAGCTGCCGTCATCGAGGATGTCGACCTCGATCCCGGTGAGCACCCGGAAGGGCGCCAGCCGCGCGTTCAGTTCCGCGACCACGTCGAGCTGGCGGCGCAGCCGCTGCGCGGAAAGACCGTTGGCCACCGTGAGCCGCGGCGAATGATCGGTCAGCGCACAGTATTCGTGCCCGAGAGCCGCCGCGGTACCCATCATCTCCGCGATCGGACTCCCGCCGTCGGACCAGTCCGAATGGGTGTGCAGATCACCGCGCAGTACCGCGCGCAGCTCGGCTCCCTCCGCACCGATCGGCTTCGCGGCGGCACGTAGTTCGGCGAGATAACCCGGTATCGCCCCGGCGTACGCCTCCTCGATCACCGCCGCCGTTTTGGGACCGATCCCGGTGAGTTCCTGCCAGCTGCGCGCCGCCCGGCGCCGCTCCCGCTCGGACTCGCCGAGACCGGCGAGGATATCGGCGGCCCGCCGATACGCCTTCACCCGGTGGGTTTTCTCCCTGCCCCGCTCGAGCCAGAACCCGATCTCGCGTAATGCCGCGACCGCGTCCGGCGAGGATCGGTCTTCGGTATCCGGCCCGTCCGCCGACACCGGTCAGCTCACCCGTGCGTACTTCAAGAACGCCACACCGTCCTCGAAGACCTGGCTGGTGATGATCTTGAACTGGGCGGGCTCGGGCAACCCGGAGCCTGCGCCGAACAGCGGCCGCCCCCGCCCGAGCACGATCGGATACAGCTTGAGGAAGATCTGGTCGATCTCCGGCAGCAGAACCTCAGCGAGTTCACCGCCGCCGCACAACCAGATACCGAGACCCTGCTCCCGTTTGAGCGCACGCACCCGGGCCACCGGATCCGCGGAGATCAGCTCGACCGCCGGATCCGGGGGCGTGGTCAACGTGGTGGACACCACGAACTGACGCAGATGCGCGTACGGACTCGCCGTGCCGGTGCGCACCCCGAAATCGTGCGTCTTACGGCCCATGATCACGGTGTCGAAATTGGCATTGGAGGTGCGGATACCGAGTGTTTCGCGCACTTCGGACGGCAGGGTCTCCGGATACTGCGCGGTGATCGTGGGCCCGTGATCACCGCCGACCGGGAAGAAATCGACCGCTCCCTGTTCGGTCGCGATGAATCCGTCGATGGTGGCGGCGACGTAGTAGGTGAGCTTGCGCATGGCGTCCTTCCCAGACCGGACCGGGTTGGTGATCTTCCCCCAGGAAACCGTAACCCCTCGGCGGGTGCCGCCGCGAGGGCCCTACGACGCGGACTTCCGGCGCCGTGCGGACGGCTGACAGCGCGGGCACGAATACGACGACCGGTTCATGAACTTCTCCCGGACGATCATCGCACCACAGCGCGGGCAGGGCCGATCACCGCGGCCGTACACCGCCAGCTCACGCTCGAAATAGCCGGATTCGCCGTTGACGTCGACATACAGCGCGTCGAAGGACGTTCCGCCCACGGCCAGCGCGTCCCGCATCACGGCCCGGGCCTCGGCGAGCACGCGACGCAACACGGGCCGGGTCAGCGTGGCGGCGAGGCGGTTGCCGTGCACCTCCGACCGCCACAGTGCCTCATCGGCGTAGATATTGCCGATCCCGGAGACCACCGTCTGATCCAGCAGCATCCGTTTGATCTCGGTGCGTTTGGCTCGCAACCTGGTGACGACGGCCTCGTCGTCGAACCATGGGTCCAGCGGGTCACGCGCGATATGCGCCAGCAGATCGGGCAGCAGGGTCTCGTCCACCATGACCAGCGGTGCCAGCACCCAGCCGCCGAAGGTGCGCTGATCGACGAAACGCAGTTCGCGCCCGTCGTCGAGGGTCGCGCGGATATGCGCGTGCTTCTCCACCGGAGCGCCCGCCGGTTGCACCAGCATCTGCCCACTCATGCCCAGGTGCACGACCAGTGCGGAATCGGCCGGATCACCCCCGGGTTCGAGGAAGGTGAGCCACAGGTACTTGCCGCGGCGTTCGGCGGCGGCCACCGACAGCCCGGTGAGCCGGGCCGCCATATCCGCGGCGCCCGCGATATGGCGGCGTACCGACCGGGGATGCGTGACGGTCACCGATTCGACGGTCCGCCCGGACAGATGTTCGGTCAGGCCGCGGCGGACCACCTCGACCTCGGGGAGTTCGGGCATTCAGGACTCGCCGGTCAACGCGCGGTAGGCCGCACCTGCCGCCTTCTGTTCGGCTTCCTTCTTCGACCGTCCGACACCCTGACCGTAAGCGTCCCCGGCGATCACGGTGGTCGCGGTGAACTCTTTGTCGTGGTCGGGGCCGGTGGAGGTGATCTCGTAGCTGGGTACGCCCAGACCGCGTTCGGCGGTCAGCTCCTGCAGACTGGTCTTGAAATCCAGCCCGGCACCCATGCGCGGGCCCCGTTCGAGCAGATCGGCGAACAGTCGCAAGACGACTTCCCGGGCCACGTCGATACCGTGCTCGAGGTGCACTGCACCGAGCAGCGATTCCATCCCGTCGGCCAGGATGCTGGGCTTGTCCCGGCCACCGGTGAGTTCCTCACCCTTGCCGAGCAGCAGATGCGCGCCCAGACCGCCGGTACCGAGATTGCGGGCGACCTCGGCGAGTGCGTGCATATTCACCACACTCGCGCGCAGCTTCGCCAGCTCACCCTCGGACTTCTCCGGGTGTTCGTGGTAGAGCCGCTCGGTGATACTCAACCCGAGCACCGAATCCCCGAGGAATTCGAGCCGCTCGTTGGTCGGCAGTCCACCGTTCTCGTACGCGTACGAGCGATGTGTCAGTGCCAGGCGCAGCAAATCGGGCTGCACCTCGACACCCAGCGCGGCGAGCAGGCCTGCTTGATCCGGCCGCTCGCCGGCTTCGTCTCTGGCCGCGGTCAACGGTAGACCGGGGATCAGATCGCCGACGTGACCTGGCGGCCCTTGTAGGTACCGCAGGACGGGCACGCGATATGCGGCGGGGTCTTCTGACCGCAGGCCCGGTTCGGGCAGGTGATCAGCGTAGGCGCGACGGCCTTCCACTGGCTGCGCCGCGACCGGGTATTGGAACGGGACATCCGGCGCTTGGGAACGGCCACGACTACTTCTCCTCTGTGCTGTTACGTGCAATGTCTGCGGAATGATCTCCGGTGGCCGCACCCTCGTCGGGGCTGCCGCTGCCGGGCGATCCGGAGGCGAATTTCGCCAGCCCGGCCCAGCGGGGATCCAGTATCTCATGCCCATGATCGGATCCTGCAATCGCCATCCGAACACCGCAATCCGGGCACAGGCCCGCGCAGTCGGGACTGCACAGCGGTTGCAGCGGCAATTCCAGGCCGAGCTGGTCGACCACCAGCGGTTCGAGGTCGATGAGGTCGTCGGCCATCCGGTAGACCTCGTCGTCCTCCGCGGTCCGGTCCGTGGTGCTGTCCGGGTAGGCGAACAGTTCGGTCAACGAGAGATCCACGGTATCGGTGAACGATTCCAGGCAGCGCGAGCATTCACCGGACAGCGGCGCCGACAGGGTTCCCGTGACGAGAACGCCCTCCGATACCGACTGCAGCCGCAGGTCCATATCGACCTCGGAGCCGGTAGGAACGCCGATCAGGTCGAGCCCGAGACGTTCGGAGGTGGTGACGGTTCGCCGCAGTTCGCGCATCGATCCCGGGGCGCGACCGAGGCTGCGAATATCGAGCACGAAACCCGCGTCGTGTGCACGACGTGCACCGGAACGCGAGCGCGCTGTCGTATCGGCAGACATCGAAGAACACTCCACTGGTCGTTCGGGGATTTTCGCTGGCGCCCGGAATCGGCGAGCAACCACACCACAGTACGCGAAACGTGTGGTCAGCTCCAAAATAGGGCAGCTCGTCAGCGCCGGAACTCGGCGGCGTAATCGGGCACACCCACGCCGTTGCGCAACTGCTGCCGGCCGCGGCCGACGGTGCGCAGGGCGCCGCCGAGGGTCTCCTCGAATTCGGCGAGTTTGGTATCGACGTAGTGATCGCAATCGGCCCGCATCCGGTCCGCGTCGGCCTGCGCGGTATCGATGAGCCGGGCCGATTCGGCATGCGCGGCCCGGACGACCTCGGTGTCCTCCACCAGGCGCCGCTGTTCGGCCTGCCCGTCGGCCACCGAACGGTCGTAGGACGCCCGGCCGGCTTCGGATATCCGGTCGGCCTCGGTGCGGGCCCGGCCGGTGACCGATTCGTATTCGGCCTTGGCATCGGCGACCAGGCGCTGGGCCTCGTTCGTGGCAGTGTCGACGAGCCGGTCGGCATGTGTGGTGGCCTCGGCGACCATCCGGTCGGCGTGCGCCTTGGCCTCGGCGAGAATCCGGTCGGCCTCCGCGCGGGCGGCGGCTACGGCACCGGTGGCCTCCTCGTCGGCGGTCCGGACGGTTTCCTCGGCGAGCCCGCGGGCATCGTCGACGATCTTGTCCCGGTGGTCCAGGACATCCTGGGCGTCGTCGATCTCGGTCGGCAGCGCGTCGCGGACATCGTCGAGCAGGTCGAGCGTTTCCGGACGCGGAACGATGCAGTTACGAGTCGCGGGTATCCCGCGTGCCTCCTCGACTATGGCGACCAGTTCGTCGAGCGCCTCGAATACCCGGTACATGCTCAGTGCCCTCCTGCTGACGATCGGCGAAATATCACGCCGTTCCCAGTGTGCCCCGGGCCATGGGCTGAGCCGAACCAACTTTCGGTGTGTCGCTACTTCCGCCGGATATCCGCGTACTTCGGAGCCAACTGGAGACCTTCTCTCCGCTTGGTGATAAATTCGTGGGAGCCCCCACGTACCGCGGTGGGCCGTGAGTCCCCTGTCCGATCGGAAACCGCCCATGACCATCCTGCAGCTGCCCCCGTCAGGGGCTCTGACCACCGGGGATCTGGATATCGATTGGCCGGAATCGATATCGGCGGTCGCCTGGCAGCGACGGCTGCTCCGGTATCTGCGGGGCGATCGGGCGTTTCCCCAGTTGATCAGGTTCGCGCTGGTCGGCGGGTTGAGCAATATCTCCTACGTGCTGCTGTTCCTCAGCCTGACCGGTGCCGGCACGCTGCTGGCCAATGTCGCCGGCTCGGTGGTGAGCACGGTCCTGGCCAACGAACTGCACCGCCGGCTCACCTTCCACGCGGCCGAACGGGTCGGCTGGTTCACCGCCCAGTGGGAGGGCGGCGGTCTGGCGCTGCTCGGTCTGGGTATCAGCACGTCGGCGCTCGCGGCACTGGAAGTCCTCGCCCCGACGCTGGCCGAACCGGCGCAGGCGGCGGCCGTCCTGGCCATCAGCGCCGCGGTGGGCGGGTTGCGTTTCCTGGCGCTACGCGGCCTGGTGTTCGGGCCGCTGCGGCGGGTGCGGGAAGTGAACGCCGCGCGATCCGAATCAGGTCGCGCGCTCGGCGAGCCGGTCGAGTAGCCGCTTGTGCACCAGCGGCGGCAGCATATCGCTGACATCGCCGCCGAAGGCCGCCACTTCCTTCACCAGTGAGCTGGACAGATAGCTGAACGCCGGGTTGGTGGCGATGAAGAAGGTGTCCACCCCGGCGAGCTTCTTGTTCATCTGCGCCATCTGCAGTTCGTAGCCGAAATCCCCGGCGTCGCGCAGACCCTTGACGATGGCGGTGATGCCCTGCTCCCGGGCGAAATCGACAGTCAGGCCGTCCCAGGACGCGATCCGCACATTCGGGAGATCAGCGGTGGCGTCGCGGAGCATCTCGATACGCTCCTCGATACCGAACATGCCCTGTTTCTTCTTGTTCACATTGACCGTCACGACGACCTCGTCGAACTGGGCCGCGGCCCGGCGGAAAACGTCGACGTGGCCGTTGGTCACCGGATCGAACGAACCCGGGCACAATGCTCCTGCCATGGTTCAGACGCTAGCAGGTCGGGCGCTACCCGCCGAGGTGACGCCGGAGTACACGGCCGACTCGATCCGGGTCTCGCCGTAGCGTTTCGCCGCCCGCCCGGCGAACTCCGCGGGCCATCCGATCTCCGCCGACCGCACCGACCGTTCGACGAGCAGCAGCGCGTCCTCGGCCAGCCAGCCGTTGGCCGCGAGCGCCCGGATATCCCCCTCGACAGCCGCGGTGGGCAGATCGTAGGGCGGGTCGGCGAAGACGAGATCGAAAGCACCGGCGCCCCCATGCGCCAGCACTTGCGCCACCGCGCCGATCCGGACCTGCGCCGCGTCGAACCCGAGCTCCGCGATATTGCCACGCAGTACCCCGGCCGCGCGCCGGTCCGATTCGACCAGCAGCGCGGCCTCCGCGCCGCGGGACAGCGCCTCCAGGCCCAGCGCACCCGACCCGGCGTAGAGGTCGAGCACCCGGGCACCGTCGAGGTCGTGCCGGGCCTCGATCGAGGAGAACAGCGCCTCGCGGACCCGATCCGAGGTGGGCCGGGTTCCGGCGGGCGGTACCCGTAGGCGCCGCCCGCCGGCGATACCGGCGACGATCCGGGTCATTCGGATTCGCGCTCGCCCAGCTCGACCAGCAGGTCACCGCCTTCGACCTGCTGCACCTGGGTGATGGCCACCCGGCCCACCACGCCCCCGCGGGGCGAGGTGATGGCGGCCTCCATCTTCATGGCCTCGATGGTGGCGATGGTGTCGCCGGACGCGACGGTATCGCCCTCGGACACGGTGAGAGTCACCACACCGGCGAAGGGTGCGGCGATCTGGTGCGGATTGTTCTTATCGGCTTTCTCCGCGGCCGGGATATCGCTGGCGATGGACCGGTCGCGGACCGAGACCGGGCGCAGCTGCCCGTTGAGAATGCACATCACCGTGCGCATCCCGCGTTCGTCGGGTTCGGCGATCGCTTCCAGCCCGATCAGCAGGATGACGCCCTTCTCCAACTGGACGCGGTGCTCCTCGCCGTGGCGCAGGCCGTAGAAGAACTGGTTCGCCGACAGCCCGGTCGTATCGCCGTACTTCTCGCGGTGCGCGAGGAATTCGGCGGTCGGCCCCGGGAACAGCAACCGGTTCAAGGTGTCGCGGCGCTGCTGGGAGGTGCCCGCCAGGCCCGCCTCGTCCTCGGCCGTCAGCGGCGTCTCGGGTTTGGCCGCACTCCGTCCGGCGAGTGCCTTCTCCCGGAACGGTTCGGGCCAGCCGCCGGCGGGGGTGCCGAGTTCACCGCGCAGGAACCCGATCACCGAATCCGGGATGTCGTAGCGGCCGGGATCAGCGGCGAAATCGGCGACCTCCACACCGGATCCGACCAGCGAGAGCGCGAGATCACCGACAACCTTCGACGACGGGGTCACCTTGATCAACCGGCCCAGCAGCCGGTCCGCGGCGGCGTATTTCGCCTCGACCTCCTCGAACCGATCGCCCAGTCCGAGTGCGATGGCCTGCTGCCGCAGATTGGACAGCTGACCGCCGGGAATCTCGTGGGTGTAGACGCGCCCGGTCGGGGCGGGCAGACCGGATTCGAAGGGGGCGTAGACCTTGCGCAGCGCCTCCCAGTACGGCTCGAGATCGCAGACATTGCCCAGGTTCAGGCCGGTGTCGTGCTCGCTGTGCGCGGCGGCGGCGACGATCGCGGAGAGCGCGGGCTGGCTGGTGGTACCGGCCATCGCCGCGGACGCGCCGTCGACCGCGTCGGCCCCGGCCTGCCACGCCGCCAGATAGGTGGCCAGCTGACCACCCGGGGTGTCATGCGTGTGCACATGCACCGGCAGGTCGAAATTGCTGCGCAGCGCGGTCACCAGTTTCGCCGCCGCCGGGGCACGCAGGAGACCGGCCATATCCTTGATCGCCAGCACATGCGCGCCCGCGTCGACGATCTGCTCGGCCAGTTTCAGGTAGTAGTCCAGGGTGTAGAGCTTTTCGCCGGGATCGGTCAGGTCCCCGGTGTAGCTCAGCGCGACCTCGGCTACCGCGGTACCCGTCTCGCGTACCGCGTCGATCGCCGGGCGCATCTGGTCGACGTTGTTGAGCGCGTCGAAGATCCGGAAGATATCGATCCCGGTTTCGGTGGCCTCGGCGACGAACGCCCGCGTCACCCGTTCCGGATACGGCGTGTAGCCGACGGTGTTGCGGCCACGCAGCAGCATCTGCAGGCAGATATTCGGGATCGCCTCGCGCAGCGCGGCCAGCCGCTCCCACGGGTCCTCGTACAGGAACCGCAGCGCCACATCGTAGGTCGCCCCGCCCCAGCATTCGACCGAGAGCAGTTCGGGGGTCAGCCGGGCGATATGCCCGGCGACATCGAGCAGTCCGTTGGTCCGCACCCGGGTGGCCAGCAGTGATTGATGGGCGTCGCGGAAGGTCGTATCGGTCACCCCGACGGCCTTCTGTTCGCGCAGCGCCCGCGCGAAACCCTCCGGCCCGAGGGTCAGCAGTTTCTGCCGCGAACCGTCCGGCGGTGGTACCGACAGGTCGATCGACGGCAGTTTGTCGTGCGGATATACCGCCGTCGGCCGCGCGCCGTGCGGTTTGTTCACGGTGATGTCGGCCAGATAGTTCAGGATCTTGGTGCCGCGGTCGGCGGGTTCGCGCAGAGACAGCAACTGAGGGCGTTCGTCGATGAACGACGTGGTGACCCGCCCGGCCTTGAAATCGGGGTCGTCGAGCACCGCCAGCAAGAACTGGATATTGGTGGTGACACCGCGGATCCGGAACTCCATCAGCGCGCGGCGCGCCCGCGCCACCGCCGCCGGGAAATCCCGGCCCCGGCAGCTCAGCTTCACCAGCATCGAATCGAAATAGGCCCCGATCTCAGCGCCCAGATTCGCGCCACCGTCGAGCCGGATACCGGCGCCACCGGGCGTACGGTAAGCGGTGATCCGGCCGGTATCCGGGCGGAAACCGTTCGCCGGATCCTCGGTGGTGATCCGGCACTGCAGCGCCGCGCCGCGAATGGTCACCTTGTCCTGGCTCAGGCCCAGATCGCCCAGGCTCTCCCCCGCCGCGATCCGCAGCTGCGACTGCACCAGATCGACATCGGTGATCTCTTCGGTCACCGTGTGCTCGACCTGGATACGGGGGTTCATCTCGATAAAGACATGGTTACCGCGCTCATCGAGCAGGAATTCGACCGTGCCCGCGCAGCTGTAGCCGATCTGCCGCGCGAACGCCACCGCGTCCGCACAGATCCGATCACGCAGGTCCGGGTCCAGATTCGGGGCCGGCGCCAGCTCGATCACCTTCTGATGCCGCCGCTGCAGCG
The DNA here is from genome assembly GCF_040632335.1 of Nocardia sp. NPDC019395. Lineage (NCBI taxonomy): Bacteria > Bacillati > Actinomycetota > Actinomycetes > Mycobacteriales > Nocardiaceae > Nocardia > Nocardia sp. NPDC019395. The sequence goes on along the minus strand of NZ_JBEYBT010000002.1, from coordinate 487,754 downwards.
AACAATCGCGCTCGAACAGATGCATCACATTGCCCTGGGTATCGGCCAGGATCTGCACCTCGATATGACGGGGATTCACCACGGCCTGTTCCAGGAAGACCGTCGGATCGCCGAACGCCGATTCGGCCTCGCGCGAGGCCGCCTCGATCGCCTCCCGCAGCTGGTCGCGAGCCTGCACCCGGCGCATCCCCCGGCCGCCGCCACCGGCGACAGCCTTCACGAATACCGGGAACTCCATGGATTCGGCCGCCGTGAGCAATTCGCCGATATCCGCGGAGGGGGCGCTGGAATTCAGTACCGGCAGCCCGGCGGCCTTCGCCGCCGCGATCGCGCGGGCCTTGTTTCCGGCCAGTTCGAGGACCTCGGCCGAGGGCCCGATGAAGGTGATCCCCTCGTTCGCGCAGGCGGCCGCGAGATCCGGATTCTCCGAGAGGAACCCGTATCCCGGGTAGATCGCGTCGGCGCCGGCGGTCTTCGCCGCCTCGATGATCGCGTCGACGGAAAGATAGGCCCGGACCGGATGTCCTTCCTCACCGATCTCGTATGCCTCGTCCGCCTTCAGGCGGTGGACCGAATTCCGATCCTCGTGCGGGAAGACGGCAACCGTTCCGACACCGAGCTCGTACGCCGCGCGGAAGGCTCGGATGGCGATTTCGCCGCGGTTGGCAACCAAGACTTTCGAGAACATTGACCAAACGTACCCGGCGCCACATCCAGGTTCGACACCGAAGTCCACTTCGCAGAATCTTCACAACGGGGTATGGCAGCGCTGCGAAGTGTTGGTCACCGCGCGGTCATATCTCACCGTCGACGGCGGCGGATTGTGCGACCGGACGAGCAGGGACAACACCTGGCAACTTCCTCGCCGCGGGGCAGGCACCCGATCGGCCCGCGCGAGCTCGCGATCTCGACCGCTCCGGCTGCGGCGGCCCGGGCGGGCTATGGTGGACCACGCAGCTGGTTCGCCGGCCGGTCGACTCGGAGCCCCGAACGACCGTCCCGGCGTCGAAGCCCGCCCTCGGCGGGTGAGAGGGAATCCGGTGGAAAACCGGAACTGTCCCGCAGCGGTGAGCGGGAACGACCGCCGTCATCAGCACTGGGCGCACAGCCCGGGAAGCGACGGCCAGTAGGTCGGCCGATCGGCCGGAGCCCGCGAGTCCGAAGACCTGCCGGTTGTACCGGGTACGCCGTATCCGGTGACCACCGCCTCGTGGATTGGGCGCTGCGGTCCACCAGTGCTGACACATATCCCGGTCACACGACCGGGAGTCCGGGTCTCATCGGTATCCGTACGTCCGCGTAAGGCGATGGTCGGTCAACCTTCAGCAATGGAGAACACCGTGACTGCGATTTCGCAAACACCTTTCACCGCAACGGTTCTCGGACTTCCCCGGGTGGGTCCCCGCCGGGAACTCAAACGCGCGACCGAATCCTACTGGGCCGGGCGTATCGACGCCGATCAGCTGCACGAAACCGGGCGGGCGCTGCGGCGCGACCAGTATGCCGAGCTGCGGGCCGCGGGCCTGGATTCGGTCCCGGTCGGCACCTTCTCCTACTACGACCAGATGCTCGATACCGCGGTGCTGCTCGGCGCCCTGCCGCCACGGGTGGCCGATATCGCCGACCCGCTGGACCGCTACTTCGCCGCGGCTCGCGGTACCGATTCGGTGGAACCGCTGGAGATGACCAAGTGGTTCGATACCAACTATCACTACCTGGTCCCCGAGATCGGCCCGGAGACGACGTTCACGCTGCACCCCGAAGACGTGCTCGCGCAGCTGCGCGAGGCGATCGAGCTCGGGGTCCCGGCCCGTCCGGTGATCATCGGCCCGATCACCTTCCTGAAGCTGTCGAAGTCCACCGGCCCCGCCGCGCTCGACCGGGCCGATGAGCTGATTCCGCTCTACCGCGAGCTGCTGGGCCTGCTCGCCGAGGCGGGCGCGCCGTGGGTGCAGATCGACGAACCCGCGCTGGTCACCGACCTCACGGCCGGGGAACTGGCGGCGGTCCGGCAGGTCTACACCGAATTGACGGCCCCCGCGAACCGCCCGGCCGTGCTGGTCGCCACGTATTTCGGGCATCCCGGCCCGGCCCTGGACGCACTGGCCGGGACCGATATCGAGGGGCTGGCGGTCGACCTGGTCGCCGGTGGGACGGTCGAAGAACTGGCCGCGGTTCCCGCGCTGGCGAACAAAACGCTGGTAGCCGGTGTCGTCGACGGCCGCAATGTATGGCGCACCGACCTGGATCAGGCGCTGTCCACCCTCGCCACCCTGCTCGGCAGCGCGAAAACCGTCGTGCCGTCGACGTCGTGCTCGCTACTGCACGTGCCGTACACCCTGGCCGCGGAAGCCCACCTGGACGAGGCCCTGCGGTCGTGGCTCGCGTTCGGCGCCGAGAAGGTGGCCGAAGTGGGACTGCTCGCCACCGGCCTGAGTGCCGGCACCGAAGTCATCGCGGCGGAACTGGACCGTGCCCGCGCCGCGGCGGCGAGCCGCAGAGCCGATCCACGGATCCGCAACCCGCAGGTACGAGCCCGGCTGGCCGCGCTCGGCCCGGACGCCGGCGAGCGCGGCCCCGCGGCCCGGCGGCGGGCCCTGCAGCAGGAACGCCTGCAGCTGCCGCCGCTGCCCACCACCACGATCGGCTCCTACCCGCAGACCTCGGCGATCCGGCTGGCCCGCGCCGCGCTGCGAAAGGGCGAGATCGACCGGCCCGAATACGAGCGGCGGATGCGGGCGGAGATCACCGAGGTCATCGCCCTGCAGGAGAAGCTCGAACTCGATGTGCTGGTACACGGCGAGCCGGAGCGCAACGATATGGTGCAGTACTTCGCCGAACAGCTCGACGGTTTCGCGGCCACCGAACTGGGCTGGGTGCAGTCGTACGGCACCCGCTGCGTACGCCCGCCGATCCTGTTCGGTGATGTGTCCCGGCCCGCGCCCATGACGGTCGATTGGATCGAGTTCGCGCAATCGCTCACCGATAAACCGGTGAAAGGCATGCTCACCGGGCCGGTCACCATCCTGGCCTGGTCCTTCGTCCGCGACGATCAACCCCTCGCGGATTCGGCGCGACAGGTGGCGCTGGCGATCCGCGACGAGACCGTCGACCTGCAGAACGCGGGTATCCGGATCGTCCAGGTGGACGAACCGGCACTGCGCGAACTACTGCCGCTGCGCAGAACCGACCAGCAGGCCTATCTCGACTGGTCGGTGGGTGCGTTCCGGCTGTCGACCTCCGGGGTCTCCGATTCGGTCCAGATCCACACACATCTGTGCTATTCGGAATTCGGTGAGGTGATCGACGCGATCGCGGGACTGGACGCGGATGTGACCTCGATCGAGGCCGCGCGCTCCCATATGGAGGTACTCGACGATCTGAACGCCGCCGGGTTCGCCGCGGGCGTCGGCCCGGGTGTCTACGATATCCATTCCCCGCGTGTCCCCGGCGCCGAGGAGATCACTGCCGCCTTGCGCGCCGCTTTGAAAGCCGTTCCCGCCGAACGCCTCTGGGTTAATCCGGATTGCGGTCTGAAGACCCGAGGCCCCGCCGAAGTCGAAGCGTCACTGCGCAATATGGTCACCGCCGCCCGTACCGTGCGCTGACCTTTTCGCCAACCGGCTTCCCGGCCCGGGTCGTTGCCCGCGGGTATTCGGCCCGGGCCGGTCAGCCCTCCAGCTCCCCGGCGCCGGATTCCCGGCGCTTCATCCGTTCCGCCGCGGCACATTCCGGACAATGCCGCGTCACCCGGAGAACCGGCCGTACTCGTGAATGGGGTACCGGCGATACCCTCCTGACCGCACGGCACCCTTGCTCTGGCCTCATCCCGCCCACCCTTCACTAGCCGATGCTCTGTGCCAGGTTTGACGCCGCGGGCCACCCACCGGTTCCCCTCCGGCACACCAATTTCCGAACCGCGTCCCGACGGCTCGGCCGATGGATCGCCCGCTCAGGATTTCGCCAGGTACTCCAGCCGCTCCGCGTCGACAGCGGCATGCATCATCGCCGCCAGACCGGGGTGCCGGACCAAGCCAGGATCGTCGGCGACAACGGTGCGAGCGAGTTCCTGTGCGGAAGTGATGACTTCGAGATCGTCGAGCAGTGAGAGCAACCGCAGCGATCGCGCGGTTCCCGACTGCGCCGCACCCAGCACATCGCCCTCGCGCCGCTGTCGCAGATCGAGTACCGACAGTTCGAAACCGTCGGTAGTCCGGGCCACGGCCTCCAGCCTGGTCATCGCCGGCCCACCGGGTGCGGCGTCGGTGATCAGCAGGCACAGCCCGGGGTGCGCACCACGACCGATCCGGCCACGCAGCTGGTGCAACTGGCTCACACCGAACCGGTCGGCGTCCATGATGACCATCACGGTCGCGTTCGGTACGTCAACGCCGACCTCGACCACGGTCGTACAGACCAGCACATCGATATCGCCGGCGTTGAAATCGCGCATCACCTGGTCTTTTTCGTCGGACGGCAGCCGTCCGTGCAGGAGGCCGACACGTAGTTGCGACAGCGGGCCGGTGCGCAGCCGGTCGAAGACATCGAGGACCGCCTGCGTGGAGGGCGGCTCCTTTCCGGAATCCGCGCCGCGCGATTTCCCGCCCTTGGCAGGGCCGTCCTCGTCGTCACCGATACGCGAGCACACGACATAGGCCTGACGCCCCGCCCCCACCTCCTCGGTGATCCGTTCCCAGGCCCGGTCCACCCAGTTGGGATGTACGCGACGCGGCACCACCTTCGAACTGATCGGGGAGCGACCACGGGGCAGCTGGGTGAGCGTGGAGGTCTCCAGATCACCGAGAGTGGTCATCGCGATGGTGCGCGGAATAGGGGTGGCCGTCATGACCAGCAGGTGCGGGGAGATCCCCGGTTTCGCCTTGGCCCGCAGCGCGTCTCGCTGCTCGACCCCGAACCTGTGCTGTTCGTCGACCACGACCATTCCGAGATCGAAGAATTCCACCGAGTCCTGGATCAGCGCATGGGTACCGATCACGATCCCGGCATCCCCCGTCACCGCGGCGAGCAGCGCCTCCCGCTTGGCGGCCACCGGCATCGAACCCGTGACGAGCGTGACCCGGGTCGCCGTCTCGGCCGCACCGAGTTCACCGGCCTGCCCGAGATCACCCAGCATCGCGCGCAGCGACCGATAGTGCTGGGCCGCGAGCACTTCCGTGGGCGCGAGCAGAGCGCATTGCTGGCCTGTATCGACGACCTGCAGCATGGCGTGCAGGGCGACAATGGTCTTCCCCGACCCCACCTCCCCCTGCAGCAGGCGATGCATGGGCTGCTCCCGGGACAGATCGGCGGAGATCTCCCCGATCACCTGCCGCTGCCCCTCGGTGAGTTCGAACGGCAGCCGCTCGTCGAAGGCCGCGGCGATACCGTCCGCCCGCGGCGGGCAGGCCCGGGCTGTCCGGCCGGACACCTCGTGCCGGCGTTCGGCGAGCACCAGTTGCAGCGCCAGCGCTTCGTCGAAACGCAGCCGCTCCCTGGCTCGTTCGATATCGGACTGGCTTTCGGGCAGGTGGATCGACCGCAGCGCATCACCCACCGGCATCAGCGCGTGCTCGGCGCGTACATCGCCGGGCAGCGGATCGGCGAGCGGGTCGAGCTGATCGAGCACCTGCCGGACGCACCCCAGAATCTCCCAGCTCTGCACTTTCGCGGTCGCCGGATACACCGGGATGAACTCCCGTTCGAAGAACGACATATCCACCCCGCCCGCGCCTTTCGCGCTCTGCGCGATACCGCGGAGGTCGCCGCCACCACGCACGGTGGTGAGCATCGGTTCCTCGGTATCCGACTCCGGCAGGATCAGATACCCGGGGTGGCTGAGATTCCACTGGCCGGGACGCCAGTAGTTCACCGTCCCCGACATCATTGCCCGGGCGCCTTCGCGCACCGCGTATTTCACCTTGTCACCGTTGAAGAAGGTGACATCCACCCCGCGACCCGACCCGGTGTCGAGGACCACCTTCAGTAACGAACCGCGCCGCTGCCGCATCGGCCGCAGTTCGGCTTTGCTGATCCGGCCGATCACGGTGATATGCGCACCGTCCTCGGGTGCTTCCTCGGTGAGCGGCTGCCCCTGGGTGGCATACCGCAGCGGATAGTGGCGCAGCAGATCCTCGACCGTGCGCATATCGAACGCATCCGACAGCGAACCGGCCGCTTTCGCCCCGAGCACATGGTCGAGGCGATCACTCAGTGTGGCCATCTCGCCCCGATCGGTGTCACCATCCGAAGTCCGCTCAGTCGCACCGTCGCCATCCTCCCGTCGTCACCGGACCCGTGGCCGGACGAATACTCATTCCACACCGATCTGGATCAGGTCCGCGCGCTGTCCTCCGGAATACACCGTGACCTCCACACCGGGGAATTCGGCCCCGATATGCCGCGCGAGTTCGGCGGCCAGTTCCTCCGGCGCCCCCGCACCGGCCAAAAGCGTCACCAGTTCCCCGCCCAGCCCCAGCATCCGGTTCAGCAAGGTATGCCCCGCGGCGCGGGTATCCCGGTCGATCACCACCACATCGTGTCCGACCAGGCCCAGACCGTCGCCGGGTGCGCACGTTCCGACCATGGTCAGCGCCCGTTCCCGAGCCCGGCGCAACGCGCCCCAGCGAGTACCGGCGGCGGCTTCGGACATGGCGAAGGCATCGTCGACCGCGATCCGCGCCCGGTCGTGCACCGCCATCGCCGCCAGCCCCTGCACCATGCTGGCGCTGGGCAGCAGCAGAACATCGCGGTGCGCATCGCGCGCGGCGGCGCCGACCGCGACCAGTTCGTGAGCCGGTAGGGCGCCGTTGGGCAATACCAGTACCTCCCGGTGCGGCATCTGCCGTATCGCTGCGAGCAGCGCCGCGGATTCCAGGGCGGGCTCGGCACCCAGCACCACCGCACCGGCCGCCTCGAACAGCTCGGCGGCGCCGGCCCCGGCGGCGACCGCCAGCACACCACGATCGGCCCCGCCGATCGCCGGCACACGGCGATCACCGGCGTCCGCCGGCACACCGTTGCCGGCACCACCGGCTGCGGCCGCTTCCGCGCCGGCGGCAGCACCGGTGTCCGGATGGGCCCCGGAGAGGCATTCGATCCGGATATCCCGCACACTCCCCGCGGCCACACCGGCTTCCACCGCCGCCCCCGCGTCCGCACAGTGGATATGGACCGCCCAGCCGCCGGCCCCGTCGGCCGCCACAACCACGGAATCGCCCAGCGGCGCCAACCGCGATCGCAACGCGGTGGCACGATCGTCGTCCGCACCGGTGATCCGGAACATCACCTCGAACCGCACCGGCTCCGGCGGGAACCGCCGAGGGCCGGTACGCGGTACCCCGGCAGCCGGGTATTCGCGTCGAACGGGAGTTTCCCCGGTCACCTCGGCGACCATCGTGTCCAGTAAAACCAGCAGTCCGCGCGCACCCGCGTCCACCACTCCGGCCTCGCGTAGCGCGTCCAGTTGGTCGCGCGTACTGTCCAGCGCCCGTGCGGCGCCCTCGGCGGCGGCACGGGCCACACCACCCAGCCCGGACTCGGAGCAGTTCGCCGCCGCGGCGCTCGCTCGGTCGAGCACGGTGAGAATGGTTCCCTCGACCGGCTCGCTCAGGCTGCCGCGGACCAGTGCCGCGGCCCGCGCCAATGCGATCCGATAGGTATCGCCCGTCAGGGCGGTCTCCGCGGCGGCCTCCGCGAAACCCCGGAGCACCTGCGACAGGATGATCCCGGAATTACCCCGGGCACCGGCCGTGGCGCCCCGTGCCATCGCGGCGGCTATCCGGGGTACCCGCCATTCGGGTGCATCGGCGCCGTCCGCGGGCTCCCCGGCGATTTCTTCCGCGCTCGCCACGGCGGCACGCATCGTCGCCAGCAGATTTCTGCCGGTGTCCGAATCCGGTACGGGAAAAACGTTGAGTCCGTCGATCTCGCCACGTGCCCGCTCCAGCGCGCGCACACAGGCCCGGCCCCAGTGCAGGAACTCCGCGCCGCCGAGCCCGGCTCGGTAGGAATCGGCACCGCGCACCCGCGACGCGCCGTCATCCGCGGCGAGCGTGCCGCCGGAGCCCGGACACCGCTCGTCCGGAACACCGCTCACCTGCCGGGTTTCGGGCACCGCCACCTCGTTCCTGGTCATCGGATCGTTGCCCGCCAGGTTAGCGGCGCCACCCGACATGGCGGATCGGGTGGACAACACACGCGGAACGCACCGTCCCGCCCGACGAGCAGCCACACGACGTCACTCACTCTCGGTGCGCCGGCTTCGATGGGCCTCATGTGCGGCAACTCACGCCGCGGCCGGCGGCCGGATGCCCGTACGGCCGGTGCTACCGGCACCCCGGCCGTCCGGTGATCACCATCGTCAGGCCGCGTCGTTGCCGAGCGGTAGACCGACGACGGCCGCGGTCTCCAGGATGTACCCGTCACCGGAGATACCCCGCTGGAGGCTCGGGCCCCACGACCCGCCGCCCGTCGCACCTGTAAGGTCGAGAGATCGCCCGGGTCAGGGCTCACCCCACCCCGGTTTGGTGGATCACCGCGGGTCGGGCTACCCTTGCGGGGTTGCCTGGCGCGACCGGTACAGGTCCGCGCTCGCCGCAGGTCTCCTCGGCAGGCATGACGATATTGATCTCGGATCGACCGCTGTACCGGTGGCAGGTCCCCCTGATGACATGAAGGAGTTCGCGACTATGGCTGCCGTCTGCGACGTTTGCGCCAAAGGCCCCGGCTTCGGGAAGTCGGTCTCGCATTCGCACCGGCGCACCAACCGTCGCTGGAACCCGAATATTCAGACCGTGCGCGCACAGGTCGCCCCGGGTAACACTCGCCGGATGAACGTGTGCACCTCCTGCCTCAAGGCGGGCAAGGTCGTCCGCGGCTGAACCGCGACAACCGATCGCGGGTAACCGCAGCGTCGCTGTCCGACGCACATACGAATACAGACGAACCCCGCCCCGGTTGCCACTCGGCAGCCGGGGCGGGGTTCGTGCCGGTCTTCGATCGGAGGGACACTCATCGACCCCAGCTGCGAGAGTCAGGCTGTACCCGGCCCGCCGTGGCGGATCGTCCCACTCGCCCCCGGGCACGCACGAGCCTTGGCGGCCTGCCATATCGCCTGCTGGCGTGAGGCCTACCAGGGACTCGTACCCGATCATGTACTCGCGGCTTTCGATCCGGACCGGGGCGCCGCGGCCTGGGCGCGTATCGCGCACGAGCACAGCGGGAAGACAGCCCTGGTCGCGGAGCACGGGGACGAGATCATCGGATTCACCGGGTACGGCCTGCCCGATGAGCTTCCCGCACCCGCCGAGCGGGAACTGAGTGCGATGTACGTTCGCGCCCCGTGGTACGGCACCGGGCTCGCACAGGCCCTCATGGACTCCGTACTGGAACTGCATCTGTCCTGCTACCTCTGGGTCTTCGAACGAAATCCACGCGCCCGTGCCTTCTACACCAAGTACGGTTTCGTCCCCGACGGCACCGCCCGGGCCGAACGGTTCACCACCACAACCGAGATCAGGATGGTGCGACCGGCAGTAGAGTTCCGACCATGAGCACCGAAACCGAATACATCCGAATCGACGACGGGGTACTGGAGATCACCCTGTCGACCTCAGCCCGGGGCACTTCCCTCGATTTCGCCGGGGTCGCCGCGGGAACCGCCGCCCTCGCCGAGGCCGGTTCGGATGTGGGTGCCGTACTGCTGAGCGGCTCCGGCCCGAACTTCTGCGCCGGCGGCGATGTCCGGGATTTCGCGGCGGCACAGGACCGCTCGGCCCATCTGTACCAGCTCGCCGATACCCTGCACGTTTTCGTCCGCGCCCTGGATGCCGCACCGGTCCCGGTGGTCGCGGCCGTCCACGGCTGGGCGGCCGGGGCCGGGATGAGCCTGGTGTGCGCGGCCGATATCGCGGTCGGCGGCCCCGGAACCCGGATGCGTCCGGCCTATCCGGGCGTGGGCCTGAGCCCGGACGGCGGTATGTCCTGGACGCTGCCGCGGCTCGTGGGCGCCGCCAAGGCCCGCGATATCCTGCTCACCGATTCGGTACTCGACGCCGCCGAAGCACACCGCCTCGGCATCCTGGCGCGGCTGACCGACAGCGACGAAAAGGTCCGGGAGACTGCCCTCGACCTGGCCCGGACCCTCGCGCGCGGCCCACGCGCCAGCTACACATCCATCCGCACCCTGCTGAGCCGGTCCGCCACCTCGACCTTCAGCGATCAGCTCGATGCCGAACGCGATGCCATGGGAGCGGCCGCGGGCAGTCCTACCGGCCGCGAAGGCGTGGACGCCTTCCTCGCCAAACGTGCGCCCGACTATTCCGGCCTCAACTGATTCCGCCCGCCGAACAGGCTGACCGACCGCCATCGAGCGGTCCGATCCGATCCGGAACCAGCCGGCGGCGCCGAGTTCAGCGAGGCATTCGGATGGTTCGGCCCGGCCCTGCTTTCAGCCCTCGAGGCGTATGCGGCGAAGCCGCGAGTCCCGAGGCTGAAAGTGGGGTCCGAAGAGGCAAAACCCGCGACGCCGCAGGCGGCCCGATCAACGCAGCACGAATTTCGCGACAGCCTCCGTGAAGGCGTCGTTGTCGTCACCGGCGGCGGTATGCGCGGCATTGCCGATTTCGACGATCTCCGCGTGCGGTACCAGGGCCTGGAATTCGGCCGCCCCCTCGGCACTGACCACATCGGACTGCAGGCCACGCACCAGCAGCACCGGAATCGTCAGTGCCCGGGCGGCCCCCTCGAGATTGCGGGCCATTTCGTCGGGATCCAGTCCCTTGTCACCGAGAATGCCCGGATCCCAGTGCCAGTACCAGCGGCCGTCGCGTTCGCGGAGATTGCGCAGCAGTCCCGCGCTGGATTTGGGCCGGGGCCGGTGCGGGAGATATTCCGCCACCGCGTCGGCGGCCTCGTCCAAGGTAGCGAATCCCTCGGGATTCTTGCTCAGGAAGGTGACGACCCGGTTGACTCCCGCGGGTTCGGGCCGGGTCACGATATCGACCAGCACCAGCGCGGATATGACTTCTCCACCCGGCGCGCCGGTGGCCAGCAGCCCGGTGATACCGCCCATACTGGCGCCCACCAGGACGGCCGGTCCGCCGCCCAGTTGTTCGATCGCCGCGAGCGCGTCACCGCCCATGGCCTCGTAGCGGTAGTCGCGATCCGGAGCCCACTGACTGTCCCCGTGGCCTCGCGCGTCCAGGGTGACCGCCCGGATCCCCGCGGCGCCGAGTTGGGCGCCGGTCTGTTTCCAGGAATGCCGGGTCTGGCCGCCGCCGTGCAGGAACAGCACCAGCGGGCCGTCCTGCGGGCCGTACTGGTCCCCGACGAGCTCGATCCCGCCCGCACCGCGTAATCGCAGCCGGACGGGATCGAGCAGATAGTTCGCATTACTCACGATTTGCAGCATCGCAAATATACGGACGTTACGCCGTACGAACGGACAAATCAGCAGTCCAGGTCCATGGCGCTGAGGGTCCGCTGGAACAGGCAAGCACCCTTCGCGTTCACCGATGCCGAGAGGGTCGACGAACCGGTAGAGGTGAAATCCTCCCCGATCGGCGCCGCCGGCTCGGTGACCGGCTGGGCCGGTTCCAGGGTCAACGGGGCCGCTCCGGCCGTCGCCCCGGCGGCGCCGGTCAGGGCGGCGCTCAGCGCGAGCGTGGCGGTGATGCCGCGCAGTTTCATGGTGTGCTCCTCACTTTTTTCTCTTTCGACGCCCGCTCAGGGCAGGCGCCAGTCCACCGGTTCCGCGCCGAGTTCGTCCAGGAGTTCGTTGACCCGGGAGAACGGACGCGAACCGAAGAATCCCCGCGACGCCGACAACGGTGACGGATGCGCGGACTCGATACAGGGCACCTCGGCACCGGCCAGCGCCGGCTTCAACGACGCCGCGTCCCGGCCCCACAGAACCGCCACCAGCGGCTCGTCCCGGTTCACCAGAGCGCTGATCGCCTGTTCGGTGACCTGTTCCCAGCCTTTACCGCGATGCGAGGCCGGCTTGCCCGGCGATACGGTCAGCACCCGGTTCAGCATCAGCACCCCCTGGTCCGACCAGGGGCTCAGATCTCCGCTGGTGGGCGTGGGATGGCCGAGATCCTTGCTGTACTCGGCGAAGATATTGGCCAGGCTGCGCGGTACCGGCGAAACGTCCGGTGCCACCGAGAAGCTCAATCCCATGGGATGTCCGGGGGTCGGATACGGGTCCTGGCCGACGATCAGCACCCGGACCCGCTCGAACGGATGCTGGAAGGCACGCAGCACATTCTCCCCGGCGGGCAGGTAGCCGCGCCCCGCGGCGTTCTCGGCACGTAAGAACTCACCCATCGCCGAAATACGATCGGCCACCGGCGCCAATGCTTTCGCCCAGCCCGGATCGATGATTTCCGTGAGTGGTTTCGTGCCCATGACCGCACAACCTATCGTGAGTGGTCCGATTTCGCCGAGTCCGTCCCCGAGAAGGCTTCCCAGCCCGTGGGACCGCGGTAGCGCGCGCCGTCCACGGTTACACCCTGACCAGCCTCGATACACCCGATGGGGGTCCAGCCGGACGGAGGTGTCACCCCGGGTGTCCAGACACCCGCGAATACATGATCCTCACCACCGGTCAGAATCCATTGCCGCGCATCCGCTTCCAGTTCGGCGGCACACCGTTCCAGGTCCGGATCGTGCAGGTTCGCGGAGTCCACCGCCACCGCGACTCCCGACGCCGCGGCGAGATGGCCGAGATCCGCGAGCAATCCGTCGGATATATCGGTCAGTGCCTCCGGTGGGGTGCCGGCGGCCATCGCCGCGCGGACGAGGTCGTAGGGCGGGCGTGGCGCCCGGTGTGCGGCCACCGCGACCGCGGCGTCCGAATCACCGTGGTGACGGTTGGCCTCCGGATGCGCACCGGACAGCGCCGCGAAACCGGCCGCGGACCATCCCGGACGGCCCGCGAGGGCCACCGTGCCGCCGGCTCGCGCGCCGGACCGGGTGATCGGCGCGCCACCCAGCGGATCACCGAAAGCCGTCACCGAGATCACCAACTGCGCGCTGCGCACGATATCCCCACCCGCGACGGAACCACCCGCCCGCGCCGCTTCGGCCCAGAACCCGTCCGCGAGCCGGGTCACGAAATCCACCGGTGTCTCCCCGGGCAGCCCCAGCCCGATCACATAACCCACGGGTTCGGCGCCCATCGCGTAGATATCGGCGGCGTTCTGCGCGATCGCCTTGCGCCCGATCTCCTCCGGATCCGACCAGTCCAGCCGGAAATGCCGGTCCTCGATCAACATATCCGTGCTGACCACGTATTGCCCTCGCGGGGCCGCCAGCACCGCCGCGTCGTCACCGGGGCCGAGCCGGACGGCGGGGCCCTGCGTCCGGCCCGCGTTGATCTGTGCGATCAGGGCGAATTCGCCCAGGTCGCGCACTGTTGGTCGGGTGTCGATCGGAAGACCTTTCGTGTTCCCCGCTGCTGCCGAGCGGGCCGGGGTTCGCGGCTGTTCCCGAAAGGCCGGGCACCACGAACGGGCCGGGCCGCGGAACAGGTGCCCGGCGGCGCCGAATACACGCCGCGGGCGCGGCGCCCGGTAGCCCGGCGCTTCCCGCACTGACGGTACCCTGTGCCCGGTGACCAGGCGCGGCGGCCGGACCGCCACCGCGCCACGCCGTACCCGCTGTGCCTGCGCACCGCAGAAAGGACCTTCGAGGATGCCGGGCACATCGCCGGACGACGACACCGAGGCCCCGGACAGCGCGGAACCCGAACGCGCTCCCTATTCGCCCGCACTCATCGCGACGGCGGTGGCGCTACCGGTCGCGCTACTGGTCGCCGTGGTGGTCGCGGCCGTGATCGTGCTGCGCGGCCCGGCCGAGCGCGAACCCCTGGCCCTGGGCCCCGTTCCCGCTCCCGCCGCCGAAGGACCGGCCTGCTCCGCGCTACTGCCCGCGCTACCCGCCGATCTCGGCGATTTCACCCGGTCGACTCTGGTCGAACCGGCTCCCCCGGCGACCGCGGCCTGGCAGCGGGCCGACGGCGGCGAACCGGTCGTGCTGCGCTGCGGGCTGGACCGCCCGCTGGAATTCAACCGCGCTTCACCGCTGCAGGTGGTCAACGGGGTGCAATGGTTCGAGATCCGCGACGAGGCCGCGCAAACCGCCACCTGGTTCGCGGTGGACCGCGAAACCTATATCGCGGTGACTCTTCCCGACGGCTCCGGACCGACGCCGCTGCAGGTGGTGTCGGACACCATCACCGCGCAGCTGCCGGCGCAACCGATCGACCCGGGCGAGCTGCCGAACTGAGCGTTCCCGTTTCGGTTCAGCGCAGCCCGGTACCGCGGGCCAGGGCGGTTTCCACGAGACCGGACAGCAGTTCCGCGTAACCGACCCCGGTTTCCTGCCACATCCGGGGGAACATGGAGATCGGCGTGAACCCGGGCATGGTGTTGATCTCGTTGATCACCGGACCGTCCTCGGTGACGAAGAAATCGACCCGCGCCAGCCCCTGGCAATCCAATGCGCGGAAGGCACGGACGGCCATCGCCCGGACCTCCTCGGCGATATCGTCGTCCAGTTTCGCCGGGACATCGAATTCGCAGACGTCATCGAGGTATTTGGTGTCGAAATCGTAGAAGGCCGGTCCGGGTTGCTCACCGGCGTCGGCGTCGGCGAGGTCCTCCGGCATCCGGATCTCGGCGAGAACACTGGCCTCCACCCGGCCGTCCGGGAATTCCAGCACACCGCATTCGACTTCGCGGCCGATGATTCCGGCTTCCACGATCACCTTCGGATCGTGTTCGCGCGCGGTCGCGATCGCGGTATCCAGATCGGCCCAGTCGGTGACCTTGGTGATCCCGATGGACGAGCCCCCGCGGGCGGGTTTGACGAAAACCGGCAGCCCGAGCCGCGCCCGGTCGGCCGGTGCCACGGTCCCGGTGCCCGGCCGCAGCACCACCTGCACTCCTACCGGCAGGCCGTCGGCGGCGAGCAGTTTCTTGGTGAACTCCTTGTCCATACCGGCCGCGCTGGCCAGGACGCCGGGGCCCACATAGGGGATTCCGGCCAGTTCCAGCATTCCCTGTACCGTGCCGTCCTCACCGAACGGTCCGTGCAGCACCGGGAACACCACATCGACGTTTTCGAGCGCGGTACGCGGATCGTCGAGCGCGACCAGTGTTCCGGCGCGGCTCGGATCGGCGGCCAGCACCAGTTCGGTGCCACCCCCGGTGACCGAGGGCAGCGTCCGGTCGTGCCGGGCGAGCGCCGCGATATCGATATCCGCGAGCATCCACGTCCCCGCCGGGGTTATCCCGATGGGCACCGCCTCGTACCGTTCCGGATCGAGATTGCGCAGCACGGCGCCGGCCGAGACGCACGACACGGTGTGCTCGTTGCTGCGACCGCCGAATACCACGGCAACTCTGATCCGGTTCATGCCCGAACGGTACCCTGCCGGGACACCGGGTAATCGCGGTACACCATCACCGGTGGCTATTCGGGTTTGATCTGGCGTCCGAGGAGCTTGTCCATCGCCGAACGCACAGTCAGCCCCTCGTGGCACACCTGGTGGACGGCCTCGGTGAGCGGCATCTCCACCCCGCGCGCCACCGCCAGCGCGCGCACCGAAGTGCAGGACTTCACGCCTTCGGCAATCTGCCCGTGGGTCGCTTCCTGCGCGGCCTGCATGGATCCGCCGGACCCGAGTACCTGCCCGAAGGACCGGTTGCGCGACAGCGGCGAGGTACAGGTGGCGATCAGATCCCCGACCCCGGCCAGCCCCGCCAAAGTCGCCGGTTCGGCGCCGAGCGCCATACCGAGCCGGATGATCTCCGCCAGGCCGCGCGTCATCAACGCGGCGATGGAGTTGTCCCCGAAACCCATTCCGGAGGCGATACCGCAGGCCAGGGCGATGACATTCTTGCAGGCACCGCCGATTTCGCAGCCGATCACATCGGTATTGGTGTAGGGCCGGAAATAACTGGTGACACAGGCCCGCTGCACCGCCGCCGCCCGCTGCGCGTCGGTACAGCCGACCACGGTGGCCGCCGGCTGCCCGGCGGCGAGCTCCCCGGCGAGATTGGGTCCGGACAGCACGGCGATCCGGCTCGGATCCGCGCCGGTGACCTCCGCGACGACCTCACTCATCCGCAGCAGCGTGCCGCTCTCGATCCCTTTGGCCACACTCAGCAAGGTGGTATCGGAGCCGATGGCAGGTGCCCAGGTCTTCAGATTCCCGCGCAACGATTGCGACGGCACCGCGAGCACCACGATCTCGGCACCCTCCATGGCCCGGGCGTAATCGTCGGTCGCGGCAATCGGGGGTAGCTGCACTCCCGGCATGTAATAAGGGTTCCGGTGATCGGTGTTCAATGCCTCGGCGACCTCCGGCCGGCGAGCCCAGACAGTGACCTCGGTGCCCGCGTCCGCCAATACCTTCGCCAGGGTCGTCCCCCACGATCCCGCTCCCATTACCGCCGCCCTCGTCATCAGCCCAATATGCCATGACAGGATGGGGCCATGTGCCCGCACTCCGTGCACGCCGTGATCGCGGTGAAAACCCTGGACAGCGCCAAGAGCCGGCTGGCCGGCGTCCTTCCGCCGGCGCAGCGGTCCCGGCTGGTGCTGGCCATGCTCACCGATACCGTGCGGGCGGCCGTGGCGGTCCCGGCGATCACCTCGGTCACGGTCGTCACCCCGGACCCGGTGGTAGCCGAGACGACCCGGGCTCTCGGGGCCGAGGTCCACCCCGAGCCGGCCGGCGCCGCCGCCGATCCGGACGGGTTGAACATCGCCCTGGCCGATGCGGCGGCAGCCCTGCGGGCGCGATACGGCGCCGCCGTGGGTTTGCTGGCCCTCCAAGCCGATCTCCCCGCCCTGTGCCCGCAGGAGCTGGCCGCGGTGCTGGCCGCCGCTCCCGGCGATACGCGCGGGCTCGTGGCCGATCACGCCGGTACCGGGACGGCGGCGCTGCTCGCACCCCCCGGCCTGGCATTGCGACCCCGCTTCGGTCGTGATTCCGCTCACCGCCATCGTGCCGACGGCGCGCGCGAACTACACGGCGATTGGCCCGGTCTGCGACACGATGTCGATACCGCCGCGGATCTGGCGGCGTTGCGGGAACTGGGAACCGGCCACGAGACCGCCGCGCTACTGCGTGAACTGGGCCTGCCGCATCGTGTTCGCACAATGGTCACCCAGGTGTGCGGGCCGGTCGCCACACCGTGAACTAGAGATAACAGTCACCTCCCGTGTATGCGCACCACCCGGTTCGTAAGGGATGATCGTAGGCGTGAGCGATACGGAAACCGTCAAGCAGCAACAGGTGCTACCCACTCCGCCTCCGGCCGCCACTCAGATACCCGCGGGCGGCAACGCACCTCGTTTGCCGGCCGATCGCTACCTCAACCGGGAGTTGAGCTGGCTCGACTTCAATGCCCGGGTCCTGGCCCTCGCCGAGGACAGTTCGCTACCGCTGCTGGAACGCGCGAAATTCCTGTCCATCTTCGCCTCGAATCTCGACGAGTTCTATATGGTCCGTGTCGCCGGTCTCAAACGCCGCGCCGAAACCGGGCTTTCGGTTCGCTCCGCCGACGGCCGCTCACCCAACGAACAGCTCGACCTGATCGCGGCCCGCACCCAGGACCTGGCCGTCCGCCACGCCGAGGTGTTCCTCACCGAGGTACTGCCCGCGCTCACCGCCGAGGGTATCGAGATCATCGACTGGGCCGATCTAGCGGAACCCGAACGGGAACGGTTGTCCGCGCATTTCCAGGACCAGGTGTTCCCGGTCCTGACTCCGCTGGCAGTGGACCCCGCTCACCCCTTCCCGTATATCAGCGGTCTGAGCCTGAATCTCGCGGTGACCGTCCAGGACCAGACCACCGGCGGCGAGCACTTCGCCCGCGTGAAGGTCCCCGACAATGTGGACCGGTTCGTGCGGGTCCGGCGCCCCGGCACCGGCAACAGTGCGTCGATCGCCGCGTTCCTCCCGATGGAGGCGCTGATCGCCGCACATCTGGAACACCTGTTCCCCGGGATGACGGTGGTCGAGCACCATTCGTTCCGGATCACCCGTAATGCCGATTTCGAGGTCGACGAGGATCGCGACGAGGATCTGCTACAGGCGCTGGAACGCGAACTGGCCCGCCGCCGGTTCGGTTCACCGGTACGGCTCGAGGTCTCCGACGATATGACCGAGCATATGCTCGATCTGCTGCTCCGCGAGCTCGAGGTCGATCCGGCCGATGTCATCCAGGTCCCGGGGCTGCTGGATCTGTCCTGCCTGTCACAGGTGTACGGGGTGGACCGCCCGAATCTGAAGGACGCCCCCTACGTTCCCGCGACCCCACCGGCGTTCGGGGAACGGGAGACCCCGCGCAATGTGTTCGCCGCGCTGCGCGAGGGCGATGTACTCGTGCATCATCCATACGATTCGTTCTCCACCAGCGTGCAGCGTTTCATCGAGCAGGCCGCGGCCGATCCGCAGGTGCTGGCGATCAAACAAACCCTGTACCGCACATCCGGCGACTCCCCGATCGTGAACGCGCTCATCGACGCCGCCGAAGCCGGTAAACAAGTAGTGGCGCTCGTGGAGATCAAGGCCAGATTCGACGAGCAGGCCAACATCAAATGGGCACGCACCCTGGAACAGGCCGGTGTCCATGTCGTCTACGGGCTGGTCGGGCTCAAAACCCACTGCAAGACCTGCCTGGTGGTGCGCCGGGAAGGTTCCACCATCCGTCGCTACTGCCATATCGGCACCGGTAACTACAATCCCAAGACCGCGCGCCTCTACGAGGATGTCGGCCTGCTCACCGCGGCCCCCGAGATCGGCGCCGATCTCACCGATCTGTTCAATTCGCTCACCGGCTATTCCCGCAAATCCGATTACCGCAATATTCTGGTGGCCCCGCACGGTATCCGGGCCGGGATCATCTCCCGGATCGAACGGGAGATCGAATTGGCCCGCTCCGGCGCCGCCGCCCGGATCAGGCTGAAGGCCAACGCGCTTGTCGACGAACAGATCATCGACGCCCTGTACCGCGCATCGCAGGCCGGTGTACCCGTACAGATCGTGGTCCGCAGTATCTGCGGGCTCCGCGCGGGTGTTCCCGGAATGAGCGAGAACATCGAGGTGCGCTCCATCCTCGGCCGGGTCCTGGAACATTCACGCCTCCTCAACTTCGCGGCGCAGGACGAGTTCTGGATCGGCAGCGCCGATATGATGCACCGCAATCTGGACCGGCGGGTGGAAGTGATGGCCCAGGTGAAAGACCCGAAACTGCGCGAACGGCTGGACGGGATCCTCGAATCCGCCCTCCACCCCATGACCCGCTGCTGGGTGCTGGCCCCCGACGGTAACTGGAAATCCAGCCCGGACAGAGCCGGGACCGGACCGGACGGCGACGGGATCGAAGTCCGCGACCATCAGGTGGCACTGATGCGGCTACGCCGCCCGGATCAGCAGTGAACAGCACGCATACACCACCGTCCTATCCGGATCCCCGGACCACACCCAATATTCATGCGGCGGGCACCGTGTTGTGGAGGCATGCGCCCGGTTCCGCGGGGGGGCTGGAGATCGCGGTGATCCGCCGGCCCAAATACGAGGACTGGTCGCTGCCCAAGGGGAAACTCGATCCCGGCGAAACCCCCGTCCTGGCCGCGGTCCGGGAAACCGAGGAGGAGACCGGTCTGCGCCCCCGGCTGGGGCGCTACCTCGGCAAGGTCACTTATCCGATCCCGGGGCACCGCAGAATGAAACGGGTGCATTACTGGGCGGCCGAGGCCGTCGGCGGCGAGTTCAGCGCCAACCACGAAGTCGACGAACTCACCTGGTGCCCGCTGGAAACAGTGATGTCGACCTTGTCGTATCCGATGGACCGCCAGATCGTGCGGGCATTCACCCGGCTACCGGCCGACACCCGGACGGCGCTGGTGGTGCGGCACGCCAAGGCCGGCCGCCGCGACCGCTATCGCGGCCCGGACGAACAACGCCCGCTCGAGCTGGCCGGACACCAGCAGGCACTCGCGCTGGTACCGAATCTCCTCGCCTTCGGCGCCGGGACGGTCTTATCCGCCGAACCACTGCGCTGCGTGCAAACAGTGGCCCCGCTGGCCGAGGAATTGGGTGTCGAGGTCGCGGTCGAACCGCTTCTCGGTGATATCGGATACGCCGCCGATACGCAGAAGGCGCGCGATCATATCCGTTCTCTGGTGCTTTCCTCGCAATCCGTGCCCGTACTGTGCAGCCAGGGCGATACCGTGCCGGATCTCGTCGCATGGTGGGCCGAGCACGACGGAATGCGATTGTCACCCGCCCGAACCCGGAAAGGGTCGGTCTGGGTGTTGTCTTTCGTGAACGGCCGGCTGATGGCCGCCGATCATCTCGATCGATCGCTGTCGGTGGATACCGCTCCGGCAACCGAATAGGACCTGTTCTCTGCGCACCGGTGGCCGTGGAGACGGTTACGCCCCCGGGGATCGCCCGGGGGCTGGTCCGTCCGGCGTTTCGGTTGTGTAGGTCGCGAGCAGCGGGCCGAGATACGACACTCACCGCTCACCGACTGGCACCGTTCGCGGGTCGGAAAGCCGTCGGGGATTTCCGCGGCATCCGCGGGCTCCGTAGGTCAGCGAGCCCTTTTGGCGGTTTTCTTGGCCGTGGTCCGCTTGGCGGTGGCCTTCTTGGTCGCCGTGGTCTTCTTCGCCGTAGCCTTGGCCGTGGTCTTCTTGGCCGTGGCCTTGGCTGTGGTCTTCTTGGCCGGTGCCTTCTTGGCCGTTGTCTTTCGGGCCGCGGCCTTGGTCGCGGCCTTCTTGGCGGCGGTGCTCTTGGCCGGCGCCTTGGTGGCGGTCTTACGTGCCGTTGATTTGGCGGGCGCCTTGGTGGCCGACTTCTTGGCGGTGGTTTTCTTCGCCGTCGTCTTCTTGGCCGTGGATTTCTTGGCCGCCACAGGAGCATTGACACCGCGTTTCACCGCGGGGCCTGTTGCCGCGAGCTTCTGTTTACCCGCGATAACCGCCTTGAACTGGGCGCCGGGCCGGAAGGCCGGCACCGAAGTGGGCTTCACCTTGACGGTTTCCCCGGTCCGCGGATTCCGCGCGACCCGGGCTGCCCTCTTCCGCTGTTCGAACACACCGAATCCGGTGATGGTGACGCTCTGCCCTTTGTGTACCGCACGCACGATGGTATCGACCACATGCTCAACTGCCGCGGTGGCCGTGCGCCTGTCAGTACCCAACTTTTCGGTCAGAACGTCGATCAGTTCCGCCTTGTTCATTGAATCCTCCGCAGACTAATGGCCCGTCGTCGGACCGACTAGGTACCACGGTAAACCCACAATGGGCAAGAGTCTATGTGCCACGCCAAAATTCATGTGGTCTAGCACACGCACAGCTACCGCACCATCCGAGCCCCTTAAGAGGCCGAGAACATTACGCCTGCGAAATAGGTTCCGGAAGGGTCTTTGGTTTCCAAGCCGGCCTTGCCTTTTCGAACTCGGCGATCACATCGCTACGTCGCAGTGTCAGGCCGATGTCGTCCAATCCTTCCAACAGGCGCCACCTGGTGTAGTCGTCAATATCGAACGGCAACACGATGGTTCCAGCGGTCACCGTGCGCTCCCGGAGGTCGACAACCAATTCCAGCCCCGGCTGTTCCTCGAGCAACTTCCAGAGCATTTCGACATCATTCTGTGACATTCGCGCGGCCAGTAGACCACCCTTGCCCGCATTACCGCGGAAGATGTCGGCGAAACGTGAAGAGATAACTACTCGAAAGCCATAGTCCATGAGCGCCCATACCGCGTGCTCACGGGATGAACCGGTCCCGAAATCCGGTCCGGCCACAAGCACGCTGCCGTGCTTGTACGGTTCGGTGTTCAGAATGAAGTCCTCGTCGCCCCGCCACGCCGCGAACAGGCCGTCTTCGAATCCTGTTCGAGTCACGCGCTTCAGATAGACGGCGGGGATGATCTGGTCGGTGTCCACATTGGACCGGCGCAGCGGTACACCGATCCCCTTGTGCACGGTGAAGGCATCCATGTAATTCTCCTGTTTCGGGCTGTATGTTCGTTTTCGGAATGCGGCGCGGGGGCTCAGTTCAGATCGGCGGGCGCCGACAGCCGGCCGCGAACCGCGGTGGCGGCGGCGACCAGTGGCGACACCAGATGAGTGCGGCCACCTTTCCCCTGCCGCCCCTCGAAGTTCCGATTGGAGGTGGAGGCGCAGCGCTGACCGGGCTCCAGCTGATCCGGGTTCATTCCCAGGCACATAGAGCATCCGGCCTGCCGCCATTCGGCCCCGGCCGCGGTGAATATCTCGCCGAGCCCCTCGGCTTCGGCCTGCTCCCGCACTCGCATCGAGCCCGGCACCACCAGCATTCGCACCCCGTCGGCGACCTTGCGACCCTCCAGGACCCCGGCCACGGCCCGCAGATCCTCGATCCGGCCGTTGGTGCACGATCCGACGAATACGGTGTCCACCGTGACCTCACGCAACGGCATCCCCGGGGTCAAATCCATGTACCGCAGCGCTTTCTCTGCCGAGTCGCGCGCGGACTCGTCGGCGATCTGCGCCGGGTCCGGCACATTCGCCCCCAGCGGCAATCCCTGCCCCGGGTTGGTACCCCAGGTGACGAACGGAGTCAGCGAGCCGGCGTCGATATGCACTTCCCGGTCGAAAGCCGCGCCCTCGTCGGTCTTCAACGCCTCCCACGCCCGCACCGCGGCATCCCAGTCCGCGCCCTGCGGGGCATGCGGCCGCCCCTTCAGGAACTCATAGGTCGTTTCGTCCGGCGCGATCATCCCGGCCCGGGCACCGGCTTCGATGGACATATTGCAGATCGTCATCCGCGCCTCCATCGACATATTGCGAATGGCTTCACCGCGATACTCGAGCACATATCCCTGCCCGCCGCCGGTACCGATTTCGGCAATCACCGCCAGAATGAGGTCCTTACTGGTGACTCCCGGCGGCAGCGCCCCGTCGACGGTGATCGCCATTGTCTTGAACGGACGCAGCGACAGAGTCTGTGTGGCAAGGACGTGTTCGACCTCACTGGTCCCGATTCCCATGGCCAGTGCGCCGAACGCGCCGTGCGTGGAGGTATGGCTGTCTCCGCACACCACTGTCGTGCCCGGCTGGGTCAAACCGAGTTGCGGGCCGACCACATGCACAATGCCTTGTTCGCGATCGCCCATCGGATGCAGCCGCACCCCGAACTCCGCGCAGTTACGCCGCAGCGTTTCCACCTGAGTACGGGAAACCGGGTCGGCGATGGGTTTGTCGATATCGACGGTCGGGACGTTGTGGTCCTCGGTGGCGATCGTGAGGTCGGGCCGGCGCACCGGACGACCGGCCGCACGCAGCCCGTCGAAGGCCTGCGGACTGGTCACCTCGTGCACCAGATGCAGATCGATATAGATCAGATCGGGTTCGCGCGCCTCGCCCTCGCCTTCACCACGGGCGACGACATGCTGTTCCCATACTTTTTCGGCCAGCGTACGTGGCATTTTGCGATCACCTTTCAGGCCCGGCATCCGCTCGGTCGACCCGTCGCGGATACGCGCTAGCTGGAATGTCGCGACCCCATCCCACGACCCCACCTGGGCTGTTCGTGATGGCATCTCAGAATGCAGGACGCTAATATCGTTGTATGAGACAGCATAGCGGTATCGGCGTCCTGGACAAAGCGGTGGCAGTGCTATATGCGGTCGCCGAACGGCCCTGCGGTCTCAACGACCTGTGCGACCGCACCGGTCTACCCCGCGCCACCGCTCACCGCCTCGCCGTGGGTTTGGAAACGCATCGGCTGCTGGCCCGCAACGGCGACGGCACCTGGCGTCCCGGCCCCGCACTCGGCGAACTCGCCGCCGGCGCCGCGGATCCCCTGCTCGAGGCCGCGAGTTCCATCCTCCCGCGGCTGCGCGAGATCACCGGCGAGAGCGTGCAGCTCTACTACCGCGACGGCAGCGAACGGGTCTGCGTCGCGGCCCTCGAACCACCCGCCGGACTACGCGACACCGTGCCGATCGGCTCCCGGCTGCCGCTCACCGCGGGCTCTGCCGCCAAGGTCCTGGTCGCCTTCGCCGACTCCGACCTGCAGCGCAGCGTGCTGGCCGACGCGGCATACACCGAACGCACCCTCGCCGACGTGCGCAAACGAGGCTGGGCACAAAGCGCCGGCGAACGCGCGGCCGGCGTCGCGAGCATCTCGGCCCCCGTCCGCGACCAGCACGGCACCGTAGTCGCCGCCATATCCGTATCGGGCCCGATCGACCGTATGGGCCGCCGGCCCGGTGCCCGCTGGGCCGCGGATCTGGTCGCGGCGGCGGATGCGCTGCACCGCCGACTCTGAGCGGCAGGCGGGCGCTGTCACTTATGGTGACCCCATGGGAGTGAACCAACGGTCGCAGATCGTGATGACCGACGCCGAGATCACCGATTTCCTCACCCGCAGCCGCGTGGCCACGCTGGCCACCCTCGGAGGCGACGGAAAACCGCACCTGACCGCGATGTGGTACGGGCTCATCACCGATCCGGAAAACCCTGACGGCGTCCCCGAACTGTGGTTCGAAACGAAGGGTAAATCCCAGAAAGCGGTCAATCTGCGCCGCAACCCCGCCGTCACCTGCATGGTCGAGGCCGGGAAAACATACGACACGCTGCGCGGAGTCGCCATCGAAGGCCACGCGGAGGTTATCGACGACCCCGAGAAGCTATTCGCTGTCGGTGTCAGTGTCTGGGAGCGCTACACGGGGCCGTACACGGAAGATATGCGCCAGTATGTCGAGGGAATGCTCAATAAACGAGTAGCGGTGCGGGTGGTCCCCGACCGCGTCCGCAGCTGGGACCACCGCAAACTGGGGCTTCCCGAAATGCCCCTGGGCGGTTCCACGGCCAACGCGCTCGACGACTGATTCGGTTCCGGGGGCCCGGCGGGCCTCGGGTCCGCATCCAATCCCCACCCAATTTGCCGCGGCCCCGAGCGCGTTTGGTCCCCTACCACCAGTCCGCGCATCCGACCCCACCCCGTTCCCCGCCGCCGCCAGGCGCGTTTGGCCCTCTACCACCAATCAGTCCGCATCCGATCCCCACCCCCGTTTCCCGCATGCGGACAGTCGGCCTTGGTGGTTCGGGGCCCGTCTCGTTCTGGAGCGACCAGAGCGAAGGAGCGCAGCGACTGAGCGCCGGGAGTGAAGAACGAGACCAAGGGGGCCCCGAACCCGCGACGCCGCAGGCGGCGCCAAAAACACAGAACCTTCACGAACTGATCAGCTTCTCACCTCTACCAACCTCGTCACCTCCACCCACCCGCCAAAAACACAGCACCTCACCGCACACCACTAGCGGTGCCGAGTTCAACGAGGCCCACGGAAATTGCCGCGCATCCCGAATCGAACGCGCCCAGAGGCAGTTCGCGAAGGTGACAAACGGCCAGTCCACGAGGTGACAAACAGGCCAGTTCGCGAAGGTGATACGCAGGCCAGTTCGCGAAGGTTCTGTGTTTTTGGCGCGCTGGCGCGCGCGGGTTCGGGGCCCCCTTGGTCTCGTTCTTCACTCCGCCGCTCCTCCGCTTCGCTCCCCCGCTCTGTCGCTCCAGAACGAGACGGGCCCCGAACCACCAAGGCCGACCGATCGCATGCGGGGAAATGGGGTGGATTGCATGTGGACAGACGGGCGGTAGGGGGACCAAACGCGCCTGGCGGCGGCGGAGGGTTCGGTATTGATGCTGGGGTCGGCTACCGCGGTTGGGTTGTAGTTTTTGGCGGCGAATGCGGCGCAGGACACCGCCACGACAAAGCGAACCCGTATGAAACTGACCGCAAAGGGTGGGACAGGGGTGCAGTTCCGGCAGGTCCTCGCAAGCACCAAAACCTCAACGGAACCCAACCCTGCATCCGGACTGTGAGTCCCCAGGCCACCGTTCGCACAACGCGAACCGGTATGAAACCAACCGCAAAGGGGTCCAGGGGCGCAGCCCCGGCATCACCCCCGTAGGCACCCTATCTACCAAGGGGGGTCCAGGGGCGCCGAGCCCGCCTGGGCGGGGTGCGGGGGTTGCACCCCGCAAAACATCGCGAATCAGCAAAGGCTCATGCTCTCTATGAGCATGAGCCTGCCAGCTGAGTAGCCCCGACGGGATTTGAACCCGCGCTACCGCCTTGAGAGGGCGGCGTCCTAGGCCGCTAGACGACGGGGCCAGGACTTATTGATCAACTCCTGGCTGGAGTGGATCTGGATCGTTCGATCCGAAGCTCGATCAGCGTAACCGACCGGGCGGTGGCGACCAAATCGCCTGGTTATCGTCGCGCACCGCATCTGGAGGATGAAGTAGGGAGCGATCTCCGCTGGGGTACCAGGACTCGAACCTAGAATGGCTGAACCAGAATCAGCTGTGTTGCCAATTACACCATACCCCAATGACCTGGGCTTTCGGTGTCGCCGCTGGCTGCGGTGGCGCCGTCGTTCCGGCCGAGAAAGAGAGTACCAAACCGTTCCGGGTAAACTACAAATCGCCTGGTCAGATGGGGCCGTGGCGGCCTCGGGGGCGTACCGGAGTGCCGGTCGGCGGCCGATTCCGCCCGCCCGGGTCGTCGGCCCGGGGCGGGGACCGGCGAGGCCCGGGCGGCCGGGGGTCATTCCGCCGGCGGGACCCATTCCCGTGCGGCGCGCAGCCGGCGCATGGTTTCGTCGCGGCCCAGTAGTTCCATGGATTCGTACAGCGGGGGGCTGATATGGGATCCCGTCACCGCGACACGTACCGGCGCGAAGGCTTTTCGGGGTTTCAATTCCAGCCCGTCGATGAGCGCGGTTTTCAGCGCGTTCTCTATTTCTCCGGCGGTCCAGGCGGTGATCGGTTCGAGTGCTTCCACGGCCGCGTTCAATACCGGCTGGGCGTCCTCACCCAAATTCTTCTTCCCCGCGGCGGGATCGATCGCGAAGTCGGCGGCGGGCGCGAAGAGGAATCGGAGCAAGCCCCATGCGTCGTCCAGAACAACAATTCGTGTCTGGACCAATTCCGCGGCTTCGGCGAAGACTTTTTCGTCTATTCCGCTATCGATATATCCGTGCCGGGTGAAGTATTCGAGCAACCGTCCAGCGAAATCCGCGGGGGCGAGCATCCGGATGTGCTCGGCGTTGATCGCATCGGCCTTTTTCTGGTCGAATCGCGCCGGGTTCGAATTTACTTTCGATATATCGAACGCCGCGACCATCTCGTCCATGGAGAACACGTCGTGGTCGTCGGCGATACTCCAGCCGAGGAGCGCCAGGTAATTCAGCAGGCCTTCGGGGATGAAGCCGCGGTCGCGGTGTACGAACAGGTTGGATTCGGGGTCGCGTTTGGACAGCTTCTTGTTTCCCTGCCCCATCACGAAGGGCAGGTGACCGAACTCCGGCGTGAAGTCGGTGACACCGATTCGCCGCAGCGCCGCGTAGAGGGCGATCTGGCGCGGGGTGGAGGAGAGCAGGTCCTCACCGCGTAGGACATGGGTTATCCGCATGGTGGCGTCGTCGACCGGGTTCACCAGCGTGTAGAGCGGATCGCCGGTGCCGCGGGTGAGGGCGTAGTCGGGGATGCTGCCGGGTTTGAAGGTGGTTTCACCGCGGACGAGATCATGCCAGGTGATATCGGTATCGGGCATACGCAACCGCACCACGGCGCCGCGGCCGGCGGCCTTGTATTCGGCGATCTGTTCCGCTGTCAGATCACGGTCGAAATTGTCGTAGCCGAGTTTCGGGTCGCGGCCCGCTACCCGGTGGCGTTCTTCGACTTCGGCTGGCGTGGAAAAGGATTCGTAGGCTTCGCCGGCGTCGAGGAGTTTCCGCACCACATCCAGGTGGATATCGCGCCGCTGCGATTGCCGGTACGGCGCATAAGGTCCGCCGATTTCGGGGCCCTCGTCCCATTCGAGGCCCAGCCAGCGCAACGCATCCAGCAGGGCCACATAGGATTCTTCGGAATCCCGTGCGGCGTCGGTGTCTTCGATTCGGAAGACGAAGGTTCCGCCGTGATGTTTGGCGTAGGCCCAGTTGAACAGCGCGGTGCGGATGAGCCCGACATGCGGTGTCCCGGTGGGCGACGGGCAGAAACGGACCCGTACGTTTGTCATGTCTCTCTTTCGTTCAGCGTTTGGCGGCAACAGGATTGGTGAGTGTTCCGATTCCCGAGACGGTCACCGATACGCTCTGCCCGTCTTTCATCGGGCCGACGCCTTCGGGCGTGCCGGTGAGGATTACATCGCCGGGCAGCAGTGTCATCACCCGGGTCACCCATTCGATGATTTCCGGAATATCGTGCAGCAGTAGTGATGTGGTGCTGCGCTGGCGAACTTCGCCGTCGAGCTCGGTGGTGATC
The DNA here is from genome assembly GCF_040632335.1 of Nocardia sp. NPDC019395. NCBI lineage: Bacteria > Bacillati > Actinomycetota > Actinomycetes > Mycobacteriales > Nocardiaceae > Nocardia > Nocardia sp. NPDC019395. The sequence continues at coordinate 459,412 of NZ_JBEYBT010000002.1, read as the reverse complement.
TCGAGGTCCGCGGGGTCCAATTCGGTTTCGATCCACGGGCCGAGCGGGCAGAAGGTGTCGTAGCCTTTGGCCCGCGTCCACTGCCCGTCCTGAGCCTGCTGGTCGCGGGCCGTGACATCGTTGGCGACCGTGTAGCCGAGGATCACATCCTTGGCGCGGGCGGCGGTGACGTCTTTGCACGGCCGCCCGATCACCACCGCGAGTTCGCCTTCGAAGTCGACTCGGGAGGAACTGGGTGGCAGCTGGATAGGCACGTTCGGGCCGATGATGGAGGTGTTCGGTTTGATGAAGATCACCGGCTCCTCCGGCGCCTGCCCGCCGAATTCGGCGGCGTGCGCGGCGTAGTTCTTGCCCACGCAGATCACCTTGCTCGCCAGGATGGGAGCGAGCAAGCGGATATCGGCCACCGGCCAGCTGCGGCCGGTGAACGTCGGAGTGCCGAACGGATGTTCGGCGATTTCTTTGGCGGTCTCGCCGTCGATGGCGACGAAAGCGACCCCGTCGGGGCTGGCAACTCGACCTAGACGCATGGTCGGAGTCTATCCAGCCGGGTTCCACCAGCTCGAATGCGCCCGACCGGTCGGCTCTGCGCGCACGTGAGAATCGCGATACCGCCTGGAAGGATCGCGGCCCCGAGGTGTACGGTGACCGGTGAAAGTTCAAACTTTGAGAAGCGGATCTCAAATATTGAGATACTGCTGCTGTATTCCGAGATGAGGAACTATGGCGCACAGCTCACCGGCGGCCACTCGGGCCGCCGAGCGCGGAGAACAGGCCCACCAGGTCTCCCCGGCCCGCCGCTGGCTCATGCTCGCCCTGGGAGTTTTCGCACAGACCTCGAGCGCGATCTTCGTCCACGGCGTCCCGTTCCTGCTGCCCGCGCTCACCGCCAGTGGTATGCCGCTGCCGACGGCGGGCCTACTGGTCGCACTGCCGACAGTCGGGCTGTGCTGCACTCTCATCGCCTGGGGCTACCTGGTGGACCGCCTCGGCGAGCGCATCGCCCTGGTCGCCGGGCCGCTGCTCATGTGTGCCGCGGGCGGCGCGGCCGCCTTCACCACGAGCTATCCCCTGCTCGGAATCCTGCTGTTCCTCGGCGGTATGGGCGCCGCCAGCACCAACGGTGCCAGCGGCCGGGTGATCGTCGGCTGGTTCCCGCCGGAACGCCGCGGCCTGGCCATGGGGATCCGGCAGACCGGCCAGCCCATCGGAGTGGGTATCGGCGCACTGTCCATCCCGCTGGTCGCGGACAGTTTCGGTGTCGCGACGGCGCTCGTCGTCCCGGCCGCGTTGGCGGGCCTGGCCGCCCTGGGGTGCCTGGTGGGCATCATCGACCCGCCCCGGCCGCCGCGCGCGCAATCCTCCGGCACCAACCCGTACCGTGCCGGCGGCACCCTCTGGCGTATCCACGGAGTTTCCATCCTGCTGGTGATCCCGCAGGCCACCGTCTGGACCTTCGCGCTGCTCTGGTTGCACCGCGATATCGGCTGGTCTCTGGCCGCGGCGGGAGCACTGGTCACCGCGACACAGATCCTCGGCGCGCTGGGCCGGATCGGAGCGGGCGCCTGGTCCGACCGGATGGGCAGCCGGATGCGGCCACTACGGCTGATCGCGGTCGCCGCGGTCACCACCATGGCCCTGCTCGCCCTCACCGCCTGGACCGAATGGTGGTGGGCGGCCATCCCACTGCTGGTGATCGCATCGGTCGTCACGGTCTCCGATAACGGCCTCGCCTTCACCGCCATCGCCGAGCTCGCCGGCCCCTATTGGAGCGGTCGCGGCCTGGGTATCCAGAACACCGGCCAGAACCTGATGGTCGCGGCGGTACCGCCGGTACTCGGTGCACTCATCACCGCGACCGGCTTCCCCGCCGCCTACCTCGCGGCAGCCGCACTGGCCGCCGTCGCCATCCCACTGGTTCCACAGGCTTCGGAGAAACCGCTGCAGTAACCGAGACAGCGCCGGCTCGCAGCTCACGGTTCGACCGTGTTCACTGCATCACCGGCAGATCGCTCGCCGGCGCAGACTTGCGCTGTTCCGGCGAGCGCTACGAAGTATTTCCCCGGGTCGACCAGCGACCGTAGGCTCCGACGCCGGACAGTGAAGCCGTCCCGCGTAACTCGCGCACAGTCGATTCCGCAGGGATCAGAGTGCGACGAGTACCGCGGGATCGAAACTCACCGGTATCGCCCTGTCCGCTTCGATCTCGGCCGCGAACTCGTCCCCCTCACCCACTGGTGGCTCCCACCGGTAGGTGCCGCCGTCCAGGATCCCTCTGTGCATCCGGATCTTCGGCCGATGGTCGACTATCCAGTACTGCGGGATTCCGGACCGCGCGTACTCACCGACCTTGTACACCCGGTCGGTTCGCTCGCTGCGGCTACCAGGAGATACGACTTCTACCACCAGTTGAAGCCCATTACCGGGAATCAGCGTCGGCGTTCCATCGACAACGACTGCTCGCAGAAGCGGCTCGGAAAGGACGAGTACGTCGGGCTTGCGAATACCTGCCGCCGTACTGATTTCCCATCCCCCGCCATGACATACGACGACATCGGCACCTTCGGCGGCAGTACGGATCTGTTCCGCGAGTGACCGTCCGACATAGCTGTGCCGGGCCCCGCCCGCCACCTCGGTGAACCAGCCGTGCTCGAGTTCGAGGCCCTTTCCGCCGTCCGGTAGGGCGTACAGGTCCAGAACGGTGTAGGGACCGAAGCCGGCCGAACCGCCTCGCCGAACTGTCACACCGACTCCAGTATCTGGGCGTTCGGCCAGAAACTCGCCGAGGATTCGAGACCGTATCCGGTGGGCCGGGACACCTTTCGGCGCCCGGCCCAGCCCGGATCAGACTGCGGCGGCGATCCGGTCGCCGACCTCCGTGGTCGAGGAGGTACCGGTGCGGCTGGACAGGTCCTTGGCAACCGCTTCCTGGATCCGCGCCGCGGCTTCGGTTTCGCCCTTGTGCTCGAGCAGCAGGGAGACCGAGAGAATGGCGGCCGTCGGATCGGCTTTGGACTGGCCGGCGATATCGGGGGCGCTGCCGTGGACCGGTTCGAACATGCTCGGGTTGGTGCCGGTGGCATCGATATTGCCGCTGGCGGCGAGGCCGATACCACCGCTGACCGCGGCGGCCAGGTCGGTGATGATATCGCCGAACAGGTTGTCGGTGACGATGACGTCGAAGCGGCCCGGATCGTTCACCATATGGATGGTGGCGGCGTCGATGTGCTGGTAGGCGACCTCGACCTCGGGGAACTCCGCGCCGACCACGTCGACCGTCCGCTGCCACAGCGAACCGGCGAAGGCCAGCACGTTGGTCTTGTGCACCAGGGTGAGGTGTTTGCGGCGGGTCTGCGCTTTGGCGAAGGCGTAGCGGACCACGCGCTCGACACCGAACCGGGTGTTGGTGCTGACCTCGGTCGCGACCTCGTGCGGGGTATCGACGCGGATGGCACCACCGGTACCGGTGTAGGGGCCCTCGGTACCCTCACGGACCACCACGAAATCGATATCGGGGCTGCCGGCCAGCGGGCTGCCGACCCCGGGGTACAGCTTCGACGGCCGCAGGTTCACATGGTGGTCGAGCGCGAACCGGGTGCGCAGCAGCAGTCCGCGTTCCAGAAGTCCGCTGGGTACCGACGGGTCGCCGATCGCGCCCAGCAGGATCGCATCGTGCTGTTTCAGTTCCGGCAGGACCGATTCCGGCAGAACCTCGCCGGTCGCGTGGTAGCGCTTGGCGCCCAGATCGTATTCGGTGCGTACCACGCCGGGGAGGACGACGTCGAGGACTTTGAGTGCCTCGGTGATGACTTCCGGACCGATACCGTCACCAGGGATCACGGCGAGCTTCATGACAACCACGCTTTCTACGTACGACGATGCCGCGAGCAGAGCGGGCCGCGGCCGGCGGGCCGGGTATGCCTGCCGCTGGGACAGAGCCGCGGAGCCGTGCCGCCCGGGTACGGGGCCCGGGCGGCGCAACCGCGGCAGCGCGCGATGCCCACCGACCCCGGACGGCATCGCGCACGGCTACATCAGAACAGGTCGACCAGTGCGACCTTGGCGGCGCCCACCGCGGCCGCGATCTCGGAGCGCACCGATTCGGGCACCTCCTTGTTGACCCGCAACACCACGGTGGCGCCTTCTTTGTTGGCGTCCTGGGTGAGCTGGGCGGCGAGGATATCGATCTCGGCGGCACCGAGCGCGGTGCCGACCTTGCCCAGCGCGCCCGGCTGATCGTCGTAGTTGAGGACGGCCAGGTTGATGCCCTCGGCGCGCATATCGTAGTTGCGGCCGTTGATGTTGACGATCTTCTCGACCTGGCGCGGTTCGGTGAGCGCGCCGGCGACATTGATGGTGCGTCCGTCACCGAAGACCGCCCGCAGATCCACCAGGCTGCGGTGGCTGGGGCTCTCGGTGACCGTGGTCACCTCGGCGGTGATTCCGCGTTCCTGGGCCAGTGCCGGGGCGTTGACGAAGGTGACCTGGTCGTCGACGTGGGCGGAGAACACTCCGCGCAGCGCGGACAGTTGCAGTACCTCGACCTCGGAGGTGGCCAGCTCGCCACGGACCTGCACCTCGAGGCTCACCGGCAGTTCGTCGGCCAGCGCGCCGAGCAGCGCGCCCTGTTTGCGGACCAGGTCCAGCCAGGGTGCCACTTCGTCGCCGACCACGCCGCCGGTCACGTTCACCGCGCCGGGTACGAACTCGCCGGCCAGGGCCAGCAGTACGGATTTCGCGACATCGGTACCGGCGCGATCCTGCGCTTCGCTGGTGGAGGCGCCGAGGTGGGGCGTCACCACGACCTGCGGCAGTTCGAACAGCGGGCTGTCGGTGCACGGCTCGGTTTCGTAGACATCGATACCGGCGGCCCGGACATGTCCGGATTTGATCGCCTCGGCCAGCGCCGTCTCGTCCACCAGACCGCCGCGCGCGGCGTTCACGATGATCACGCCCGGCTTGGTCTTGGCGATCGCTTCCTTGCCGATGATGCCCTTGGTCTCCGGGGTCTTCGGCAGGTGGATGGAGATGAGATCGGCCCGCTCCAGCACCTCGTCGAGGGTCAGCAGTTCGATACCGAGCTGGGCGGCGCGCGCCGGGGAGACGTAGGGGTCGTAGGCGACGATCTCGGTTTCGAACGCCGCCAGCCGCGCGGCGAACAGCTGCCCGATCCGGCCGAGACCGATGACACCGACGGTTTTGCCGTAGATCTCCACACCGTTGAAGCTGCTGCGCTTCCAGGTGTGCTCACGCAGGGTGGCATCGGCGGCGGGGATCTGGCGGGCCGCGCTCAGCATCAGCGATACCGCGTGTTCGGCAGCGGTGTGGATATTGGAGGTGGGGGCGTTGACGACCATGACACCGCGTTCGGTGGCCGCCGGGACATCGACATTGTCCAGGCCGACCCCGGCCCGGGCGACGATCTTCAGGTTCTTGCCGGCCTCGAGGACTTCGGCGTCGACGGTGGTGGCCGAACGCACCAGCAGCGCGTCGGCCTCCGGCACCGCCGCCAGCAGGGCGGGCCGATCCGGGCCGTCGACCCAGCGGACCTCGACACCGTCACCGAGCGCATCGACGGTCGACTGGGCGAGCTTGTCGGCGATCAGAACTACAGGACGGCCTGCTTGGCTCACGGTGGGGTTCTCCTGGATGAAGGGGACGGCCAGTTGACGCGGCCAAGCTTAGTTCCAGCGAATCCGGCGGTTACCCGCCCCCTCGTGGTCGCCTGCTGTCAGACCCTGTACAACCAGCGCGGACCCGCTCCCGGGGGTGGGCGGAATCACCGCCCCGGCCGGCCGGGTATGCGCGAATGCGGGCTGTGCGGACGCGGACGCCCCGGTCTCCAGCACAGTCGGAGACCGGGGCGACGGCCGATGGATCAGCCGAAGAGAAGGGTCCCCAGGACGTCGAGGACTCCGTGGAACGCGGCCGAACCGGTGGACAGAACAGCGGAACCGGTGTCGATGATAACGGGGATCATGGAAATATCCTTTCGTATAGGAAGCCAGTCGCTGATCGACTGTCACGCGGCACATCGACCACCGATTCCAGCGCATTACCGAATTCCCTGAATTAGTGCCTCACATCACTGTATATAGTTTCGAGATAAGGATTCGATCTACAACAAAACGGCCCCTACCAGCGGATTGTCCAGAGTTACGCCACTAATAGACAGCCAGTGGACCCTCGCATCGAGTAGCACAGCCGACGATTGGACCGCACTGTGACAATGCCCAAATTTATTTTGGAATTACCACGGGAACAGTTGCGACGACACCGGAATACGACGCTGCGAGAGCACACTGTGCCACACCGGAAAATGATCTTCCCCCGAAACGACGAGAGGGCCCCGCACCTTGCGGTGCGGGGCCCTGCCATTTCGTCACATCACTCAGATGGAGCGAACATCCTGAGCCTGCGGACCCTTCTGGCCCTGGCCGATCTCGAACTCCACCCGCTGGCCTTCTTCGAGGGTCCGGAAGCCGGAACCGGAGACTGCCGAGTAATGCACGAAGACGTCAGGTCCGCCCCCGTCTTGCGCGATAAAGCCGAAGCCCTTCTCGCTGTTGAACCACTTCACGCTGCCTTGAGCCATGATACTTACTTCTTACTTTCTGTTGCGAGCCAGACGGATCTCGGTCGATCCGACTGATCTCTCTGATAACGATGCCACGTCCCGGAAAGTTCCTCCACCTCGAAAACCGCCCACTGTGAGGCAGAACGCGATGGCGACGAGCGCGGTATGACCGGCGCGGAACCGGTACTGCCGCACCGCCCCTCGATCTGAGGCGGCACCCCGGGGAACCCTGTAGTACCCAAGGATGATTTTCCGCGTAAAGCGATGACATCCCGACTCCGCTGCGCGAGGGTGAGAGTCCTATCGCCGATACCGGCGCGGCTTCTCCTACCGCGCCGCGGCGCAGTTCGAGAGGATACGACGTGTTCCGCACGAAACGAGCATTCGCGACCCGCCGGGTCGTCGTCGCGGGTGCCATCGCCCTGCTGCCGTTGGCAGCGCTGGCCGCTCCGGCCGCGGCCGACCCCGGGCCGGCACCCGGGTACACCCAGGTCGACCGGGACAGGCACGGGCATCCGGGCCGGGATCGGGACCGCGGCTGGGACCGGGATCACCATCGGGACCGTGGCTGGGACCGGGACCGCCATTGGGACGATGACCGGCACGGGCACCCCGGCTGGGACGACCCGGCACAATGGTTCCGCCACATCCTGCGCGGATCGTTCGGCAGCAGCTGACGATACGGGCCCGCATTCCCTGGAATGCGGGCCCGCACTATATCCCTGCCGCGCCACGGTTTACGCCCGTAGCGTAATCGGTAGAGCTCGTAACGACCCGAATCCTAGGCTCGATTCATGACCGAGCCGCGCAGACTCCACGCGATCCCCGGTGGACGGGACGAATCCCCGCGCCGGCAGCCGGAGCAGCCCGAACCGCTGTGGCGCGAATTACTCGGCGGCCGGTTGCGCGCCCTGCGTCGCGAACAGCGTGAGACGCTCGCGGAAACTGCCGAGCGAGCGGGCATTTCACCGCAATATCTCTCCGAGGTCGAACGCGGCCGCAAAGAACCGTCGAGCGAGATGATCGCCGCCTTGGCGGGTGCTCTCGGGACCTCTCTCGGTGGGCTCACCGGACAGGTCGCCGAGGAGCTGCGCACCCTGCGCCTGCCTGCCGCGACACATCACCGGGGCGCCTCGCAAGTGCCGATGCTGCGGGCGGCCTGATCGCTCGGCCGGAGTCGAACGCCCGCCGGGTACCGGTCCATCACCCACGCGGTGCGAGCACCGAATCGGCCAGCCCGTATTCGACGGCGGCCGTCGCGGTGAAGACACGGTCGCGGTCGGTATCGTGCCGGAGCCGTTCCGGCGACTGACCGGTGTGCCGGGACAGGACGGATTCGATCTCGGCCCGCATACGGACCAGTTCGTCGGCCTGCAGGATCAGATCCGGGATGGCGCCCTGGCCGCGAGCGGCCGGTTGGTGCAGCACCGCACGGGCATGCGGGAGCATGGCCCGGTGCCCGGGCGCACCACCGGCGAGCAGTACCGCCCCGACCGCGATGGCCTGCCCGACACAGGTCGTATGGACCGGTGCGCCGATGTGCTGGATGGTGTCGTAGACCGCCAGCATGGACGAGAGGTCGCCGCCTTCGCAGTTGATATAGAACTCGATCTGCTGGCCGGGACTTTCGGATTCCAGGTGCAGCAGCTGCGCGATCAGCGCGTTGGCGACACCGGAATCGATGGGTGTTCCGAGGTAGACGATCCGCTCGGCCAGCAGATGTGAATAGATATCGGTGATGCGCTCACCCCGCGGATGCTGGGCGATGACATTGGGAATGGTGTAGGTGCTCATCGGGGTGTCCCCTCGCTGAAGGTGTGCGGCCGGGTTCATGCCGAGATCCCCACGCGCTGACGCTGCGGAACGACCTGGCCGAACTCACCGACGATATGGTCGATGAATCCGTATTCCTTGGCCTGCACGGCGCTGAACCAGCGATCGTGCAGGGAATCCTCGTAGACCTGTTCGTAGGGCTGGCCGGTGTCCTCGGAGATCAGGCCGAGCACGGTTTCCACGGTGTAGCGCAGATCGTCGGCCTGCACCTCCACGTCGACAGCGGTACCGCCGATCCCGGCCGATCCCTGATGCATCAGGATCCGGGCGTGCGGTAGCGCGAACCGCTTACCGCGGCTACCGGAGGACAGCAGGAATTGTCCCGCGCTGCAGGCCAATCCGAGCGCGAGCGTGGAGACCGGGCACGGCACCAGGCGCATCACATCGCGGATAGCGAGCATCGCCGGAACCGATCCGCCCGGCGAATGGATCCACAGGGAGATACCGGCGTCCGCGTCCTCGGCGGCGAGGGTGAGGAGCTGAGTCGCCAGCAGGGTGCCGTTGTCGTCGTCGAGCGGGCCGTCGAGAACGAGGATGCGCCGGGAGAGCAGCTGTTCCCGGGCGCGCCAGCTGAACAGTGGGGATTTGTCGTCGTGAGCCATGAATTCACGGTGCCCCACCAGGGCGGGCGCCGGTAGCGCACGCTGCTGTGAGCGGATCTGCTCTCAGCAGCGGGGTCGGGAGTGGTCGGGCGACCGATACTCGAGTTTCACGCTGCGATACGTGGTTGAAACACAGCATCCTTAGCGTAATTCCTCGTATACGCCGCTGTATACAGCGAGCTACGAGCGAGTCAGCGGGCCTGACCTTTTCCGGAGTGGAGGCCGAACGGTCATGAATGCAGCCAGAACCGAAGAACCTACGAGCAGGGCGGGCCGCCACACCAGAGGAAGCCGGACGCGCAGATTGCTCGCGCTACCGGTCGCCCTCTGCGTCACCGCTCTGGCAGCCACTGCCTGCGGCAGCTCGGCCTCCGACCAGGCCGGTGCCGGCGCTCAGTCCTGCGTCGACACCGCGGGACCCACGATCAAGGTGGGATCGCTGAACTCCCTGTCCGGAACGATGGCGATCTCGGAGGTCACCGTCCGCGACTCCATCCGCCTCGCTGTCGATCAGATCAACGCCGCCGGTGGTGTGCTGGGCAAGAAGATCGAACTGGTCGGTGAGGACGGTGCCTCGGAGCCCACGGTATTCGCGGAGAAGGCTGAGAAACTGATCAGCAGCGACTGTGTCGCGGCGGTTTTCGGCGGCTGGACCTCGTCGAGCCGCAAGGCGATGCTGCCGGTGTTCGAGGACCGCAACGCGCTGCTGTACTACCCGGTCCAGTACGAGGGCCTCGAATCCTCGAAGAACATCTTCTATACCGGGGCGACCACCAACCAGCAGATCGTGCCCGCGCTCGATTACCTCAAAGGCCGGGGCGTGAAATCGCTCTACCTGGTCGGTAGCGACTACGTCTTCCCGCAGACCGCGAACCGCATCATCAAGGCGTACGCCGAGGCGAACGGGATCGAGATCAAGGGCGAGGACTACACGCCGCTCGGGTCGACCGATTTCTCGACCATCGTCAACAAGGTGCGTTCCGCGGATGCCGACGCGGTGTTCAACACCCTCAACGGCGACTCCAATGTCGCGTTCTTCCGGGAGTACAAGAACGTCGGCCTGACGGCGAAGGATATGCCGGTGGTCTCGGTGTCGATCGCCGAGGAAGAGGTCGGCGGTATCGGCGTGCAGAACATCGCCGGCCAGCTCACCGCCTGGAACTACTACCAGACCGTGAACAACCCCGTGAACAGCTCCTTCGTCAAGGACTACAAGGCGAAATACGGTGCCGCCAAACCGACCTCGGACCCGATGGAGGCCGCGTACACCTCGGTCTACCTGTGGAAGAACACCGTCGAGAAAGCGCAGTCGTTCACTGTCGGGGATGTGCAGAAGGCCGCCGGCGGTGTGTCCTTCGAGGCGCCGGAAGGCACCGTGACCATCAACGGCGAGAACAACCACATCACCAAGACCGCCCGCATCGGTGAGATCCGGCCCGACGGCCTGATCCACAGCGTGTGGGATTCGGGTCAGCCCATCGAACCGGACCCGTACCTGGCCGGCTACTCGTGGGCCGAGGGACTCGGAGGCTGACCCCGTGGAAGCACTTGTCGGGCAGTTGTTCACCGGCCTGAGCCTGGGTTCCATCCTGCTGCTGGCGGCCCTGGGGCTATCGCTGACCTTCGGCCAGATGGGCGTCATCAACATGGCCCACGGCGCGTTCATCATGGCGGGTTCCTATACCGCCTACACGGTGCAGACGTACCTGGTGTCCGACGCCGAGGTCTCGTTGATCGTGTCGCTGATCGTTGGATTCCTGGTCGGCGGCCTCATGGGTGTCGCCCTGGAGGTGACGCTGATCAAGCGTATGTACGACCGGCCTCTGGACACCCTGCTGGTGACCTTCGGTCTGGGCCTGATCCTGCAGCAGGCGGCCCGGGATATCTTCGGTGCGCCCGCGGTCCGCGTGGTGACCCCGGAATGGCTCGGTGGCGGGATGGAGATCCTGGGGGCCGTGGTGCCCAAGACCCGGATCTTCATCATGCTGCTCGCGGTGCTGTGCGTAACGGCCATCGCGGTGACCATGAAGTACACCGCGATGGGCCGGCGTATCCGGGCCGTGGTCCAGCATCGGGAGCTCGCCGAAACGAGCGGGATCTCCAGCCGCGGCACCGATATCACCACGTTCTTCATCGGCTCCGGTCTCGCCGGTGTGGCCGGTGTGGCACTCACGCTGATCGGGTCCACCAGTTCCAATACCGGCGCCACCTACCTGGTCGACGCCTTCCTGGTGGTGGTGATCGGCGGCCTCGGGCAGATCCGGGGCGCGGTGCTGGCCGCGGTGGCGCTGGGGCTGTTGAACTCGTTCATCGAATACAGCACGACAGCCTCGGTGGCGAAGGTGATCGTATTCGTCATCATCGTGATCTTCCTGCAGGTTCGCCCGCAGGGACTGTTCATGATCCGGTCGAGGAGTCTGGTATGAGGGAATTCTTGACTACCCGCTGGAAGGTCTACTCGGGGTTCGCGATCGCCGCCGTACTGCTGTTCGCGGTGGCGCCCGCGGTGCTGTCCGATTTCCGGCTCAACCTGCTCGGCAAGTTCCTGTGCTTCGGTATCGTCGCCGTCGGAATCGGGTTGGCCTGGGGCCGTGGCGGAATGCTCACCCTCGGGCAGGGTGTGTTCTTCGGACTCGGCGCCTACATCATGGCCATGCACCTCAAGATCTCGGATGCGCAGCTGCGCGGCGACGAGGTGCCCGATTTCATGCAGATCGCCGGGATACGGGACCTGCCCGCGTACTGGGTTCCCTTCGCGTCCCCGATCGTGACGATTCTGGGCATTCTGATCGTCCCGCCGCTGGTGGCGGTGCTGCTGGGGCTCGGTGTTTTCAAACGCAAGGTCAAGGGCGCCTATTTCGCGATTCTGTCGCAGGCGCTGGCCGCGGCGTTCGCGATCCTGCTGGTGGGTCAGCAGTCCACCGGTGGCAGTAACGGCCTCAACCGTTTCCGCAGTTTCTTCGGGCTCGCACTCAACGACCCGATCAACCGGCGGCTGCTGTTCTTCATCGCGGCAGGCACCCTGCTGGTGATCGTCGCGGTGACCCGGCAGCTCATGTACAGCCGATACGGCGAATTGCTGGTCGCCGTACGCGATCAGGAGGAACGGGTGCGGTTCCTCGGCTACGACCCCGCCAACGTCAAGGTGGTCGCCTACGCGGTGGCGGCGCTGTTCGCCGGTATCGCCGGTGCGCTGTTCGTGCCGATCGTCGGGATCATCTCCCCCGCCGATATCGGGATCGTCCCCTCCATCGCGTTCCTCACCGGTGTCGCCATCGGCGGCCGGACCACCCTGCTCGGGCCGGTCCTGGGCGCGATCGCGGTGGCCTGGGCGCAGACCAGTCTCTCGGAGAACTTCCCCTCGGGATGGGTCTACGCGCAGGGTGTTCTCTTCATCGTCGTGGTCGGGTTCTTCCCGGCGGGTCTCGCGGGCCTGGTCACGCTGGTGCGCAGGCGAAAACGCGGCGGCGACAATGACCCGGCGCCACCCGGTCCGGTACCGGAACCCGCCCCCGCGACCCCGGTAGGAGCGAGGCCATGACTCAGCAGGTATCGAGCGAAGCCACGGTCGCCGGGGCGCCGGTTGCCGGTGGTAACGCCGGAATGCACAGCGATTACCTCGAAGTCCGCGGACTGACGGTCGAATTCGACGGGTTCACCGCGGTCTCGAAGGTGGATCTGACACTGTTCCAAGGCGATCTGCGGTTCCTCATCGGCCCGAACGGGGCCGGGAAGACCACCATGATCGACGCGATCACCGGGCTGGTGCCGGCTTCCGGGTCGGTGCAGAAATCCGGGGTCGAACTGCTGGGTAAGAAGGTGCATCAGATCGCCCGCTTGGGCGTGGGCCGCACTTTCCAGACCGCGAGTGTTTTCGAAGAGCTCTCGGTACTGCAGAACCTGGATATCGCCGCCGGGGCGGGCCGCTCGGTCTGGACCATGCTGCGCCGCCGGCCGGCCGAGGTCTCCGAATCGATCGAGCAGGCGCTGGAAACCACCGGCCTCACGGCCTTACGGGACAAACCCGCGGGCACGCTGGCGCACGGCCAGAAACAGTGGCTCGAGATCGGCATGCTGCTCGTCCAGGACGCCTCGGTGCTCCTGCTCGACGAACCGGTCGCCGGGATGAGCCAGGAGGAACGGGAAGAGACCGGGAACCTCCTGCGCCGGATCGGCGGCGAGCGCACGGTCGTGGTGGTCGAACACGATATGGACTTCATGCGCAGCTTCGCCACCTCCGTCACGGTGCTGGCGCGTGGGGCGGTCCTGGCCGAGGGGTCGGTGGCCGAGGTCCAGGCCGACCCACTGGTGCAAGAGGCGTATCTGGGCTCCTCGAGGCCCGATGGACAGGGAGAGTGACGGTGCTGGAACTCATCGATATCCACGCCGGTTACGGCCGCACCGAGGTCGTGCACGGGGCCGGGATCGAGGTGCCCGCGGACGGCGTGGCCGCCATCATGGGCCACAACGGAGCCGGGAAGACCACGCTGCTGCGGGCCGCGGTCGGGCTGGTACGCGCCAACCGGGGGCGTATCCGCTTCGACGGCGCCGATATCACGACGCTGCGACCGAGCGCGCGGGTGAAGCGCGGTCTGGCCTATGTCCCGCAAGGGCAGCAGTGTTTCGGTCATCTCACCACCGCCGAGAACCTGCGCGTGGTAGCCGATGGCCGTAAACGCGGTGCGGCGCTCATCGACGAGATGCTGGACCTGTTCCCCGCGCTCAAAGAGCTGCTCAACCGGCGGGCCGGGTTGCTGTCCGGCGGACAGCGCCAGCAGCTGGCCATCGCCCGGGCACTGATCACCGAACCGCGCATGCTGATCCTCGACGAACCGACCGAGGGTATCCAGCCCTCGGTGGTCGCGGAGATCGAGAACACCATCACCGAGTTGGTGAGCCGCGGCGGGCTCGGCGTACTTCTGGTGGAACAGCACATCGGTTTCGCCCTCCGGGCGGCCGGCCGCTACTACGTGCTGGAGAGCGGACGGGTCACCTCGTCCGGGGAGGGCGGCGCCGATGCGGTGGATACGGTTCGCGCCGCCATGACTCTCTAGGCTGCGCGTCGTGACCGAACCACGAAGCAAACGCGAATCCCGTAGCGACACTGTGTACAAGGCGCTGCGCGACGAACTCATGGCCGGTGCGCTGGCGCCGGACGAGCGGCTCGGCGAGGAACGGCTGGCCGAACGTTACGGTGTCTCGCGGACCCCCGTCCGTGAGGCGCTGGCCCGGCTGCAGGCCGACGGCCTCGTCGAACGCAGCGATGCCGGTCTGTTCCCGTACCGGCCGCGTCTCGACACCCTGGGCGACTACTACGAGTTGCGGATCACCTTGGAGGTCCAGGGCATCGCCCGCGTACTGGACGATCCGGACCTGGGCCACGACCGTGCCGTACTCGGCCCGGAGATCGACCGGTGGCGCATATTCCGCACCGCACCCCCGGAGCCGGACGCCGGTTTCGTCGACGCCGACGAACAGTTCCACACCGTCCTGCTGGAGTCCTCGGGCAACCACGCCCTCACCGAAGCCCTGCGCACCGTGAACGCCCGGATCCGCCCCGTCCGGATGTTCGACTATCTGACCCCCGACCGCATGCTGGCGACCATCGACGAGCACATCGCCATCGGCGAGGCCGTTCTCGACCGCGATTTCACCGGCGCGCGTGCGCAACTGCTCGCCCATATCGACCAATCCCGCCGCGTGGTGGCCGACCGAGCCGGTCAGGTACTCCAGCTGACCCGCCTGGCCCGCGCGACAAAGACCTGATATTCCCGGCTACCCCGGTAGCCGCACTGTCCACGCCGAGAGGATCGACCGTGACCGAGACCGCCCCGCAGTTGTATACACCGCTGCATACACCTCTGCCCGAATGTCTGCTGATCGCCAATCGGGGCGAGATCGCCTGCCGCATCCTGCGTACCGCCCGGCGGCTGGGAATCGATACGGTCGCGGTGTTCTCCGATGCGGACGAGGGTTCCCGGCATGTGCGGATGGCCGACCGCGCGGTCCGGCTGGGCCCGGCACCGGCTGCCGAGTCCTATCTGCGCGCGGACGCCGTGATCGAGGCCGCACTGTCCACCGGCGCCACCGCCATCCACCCGGGTTACGGATTCCTTTCCGAGAACGCCGATTTCGCCGCCGAGGTGGAGGCCGCCGGTATCGCGTTCGTCGGCCCCGCCGCCGAACATCTGCGGCTCTTCGGCGATAAGCACAGCGCCCGCAAAGCCGCGGCGGCGGCAGGTGTCCCGCTCGTGGCGGGCAGTGGCCTGCTCACCGGCCTCGACGAAGCGCTGGCCGAAGCCGACCACATCGGATACCCGGTCATGCTCAAGGCGGCCGGGGGCGGCGGCGGGATCGGGATGGCCGCCTGCGCGGGACCCGATGAGCTCACCGACGCCTACCAGCGGGTGATCCGGCTGGCGCAGAAAAACTTCGGTTCCTCGGCGGTGTATCTGGAGCGTTTCGTCGCACGGGCCCGCCATGTGGAGGTGCAGATCTTCGGCGACGGCCGGGGCCGGGCCGTCTCCCTGGGCACCCGTGACTGCAGTCTGCAGCGCCGCAACCAGAAGGTCATCGAAGAAGCACCCGCCCCCGGACTCCCCTACACCGTGAGCGAGCGGCTGCTCGAATCGAGCCGGAAACTGCTGGGCGAGGTCGGCTACCGCTCGGCCGGAACTGTCGAGTTCATCTACGACGTCGACCGCGGCGAAGCCTCCTTCCTCGAGGTGAATACCCGCCTCCAGGTGGAACATCCGGTCACCGAGGCCGTCACAGGTGTGGACCTCGTGGAATGGATGCTGCGCCTGGCGGGCGGGGATTCCGCGTTCCTCGACGAGATCCCCGACGCCGGCCCGGCGATCACCGGTTTCGCCGTGGAAGCGCGCGTCTACGCCGAGGATCCCGGGAACGACTACCGTCCCGGCGCGGGCACCCTCACCGGTGTCGAGATCCCCGGCGCGTCCGCACGGGTGGAGACCTGGGTCGAGACCGGCACCGAGATCAGCCCCTTCTACGACCCGCTGATCGCCAAGATCATCACCTCCGGCGAGAGCCGTCCCGAGGCCCTGCACCGGCTCCGCGCGGCGCTCGACGAAACGCGGATGTTCGGTATCACCACCAATCTGCCCCAGTTGCGTGCCGCCGCCACGAGTTCCCCCATGCTCGATGCCCGCCACACCACCGCGACCCTCGGCAGCCTGGCCACCGTCCGGCCCCGCCTGGAGATCCTGCGCTCCGGGGTCTCCACCACCATCCAGGACTATCCCGGCCGCCTGGGACTCTGGAACGTCGGTATCCCACCGTCGGGTGCGTTCGACGATCTGTCCTTCCAGCTCGCCAACCAGGCCGTCGGTAATTCCCTGGGCGAGAACGGCCTCGAAGCGACGCTGCTGGGCCCGCGCATCCGCTGCACCGACACCACGGTCGTCTGCGTGACCGGCGCCGCGGCCCCGGTCACCGTGGACGGCGAACCGGTCCCGATGTGGGAGCCGGTCACCGTCCCCGCGGGTTCGGTGCTCGATATCGGCGCCCCGCACGACACCGGTCTGCGCACCTATCTCGCCGTCCGCGGTGGCATCCTCGCCCCCGATTACCACGGCAGCGCAGCGACTTTCACGCTCGGCGGCTTCGGCGGCATCACCGGCCGCGCCGTCGCCACCGGCGATATCCTCGGCATCAAACCGGACGCCGGTGGTCTGCTCGAGCCCGCACCTGTCCCGGCCGAGGACCGTCCCGAATTCGGCCACACCTGGTACGTCGGTGTCGGCGAAGGCCCCCAGCCCGCCCCCGACTACTTCACCCCGGCCGATATCGCCCAGTTCTACGACGCGACCTACCAGGTACAGGCCCACGCCAACCGCACCGGCCTGCGTCTGGCCGGCCCCAAACCGGCCTGGTCGCGTACCGACGGCGGCGACGCCGGTCTGCACCCCTCCAACCTGCACGACTGCGCCTACAGCGTCGGCGCGCTGAACCTCTCCGGCGACACCCCCATCCTGCTCGGCCCCGACGGTCCCAGCCTGGGCGGTTTCGCCTGCCCGCTGACCGTGGTCTCCGCGCACCGCTGGAAGCTGGGTCAGATGCGCCCCGGCAACCAGGTACGTTTCGTCCCGGTCGCCGACGACCGCACCGCGGAATTCCGCACCTCGCCCACCCTGCGCGGCCGCAACGTGTCCACCCCCGCACTGCTCGGCTCCCGCGAAGCGGACAACGGTGTGCTCGGCCGCCGCGACGCCGGCACCGGCACGCCGGAGGTCAAATATCTGCGCGGCGCCGACGACAACGTCCTCATCGAATACGGTCCGATGGAACTCGATCTGGGTCTGCGTATGCGCGTCCACGCGCTGAGCGAACGCCTCGAACAGGCCTCCATCCCCGGCCTGATCGATATCACCCCCGGTGTGCGCTCTCTGCACCTGCATTTCGACCCCGGCGTCATCGACCAGCGCACCGTGGTCCGCCTGCTCGGCGAACTCGAGGACGATATCCCCGATACCGCCGACCTGCGCGTCCCGAGCCGCCATATCGAACTACCGCTCTCCTTCGACGACCCCACCATCGCGCAGGCCATCGAACGGTACGGTCACGGTGTCCGCGCCGAAGCGCCCTGGCTCCCCTCGAATATCGAATTCATCCGCCGCATCAACGGCCTGGACAGTATCGACCAGGTGCGCGATATCGTCTTCGACGCCCAGTACATGGTCCTCGGCCTCGGCGATGTCTACCTCGGCGCCCCGCTGGCCGTCCCCCTGGACCCCCGGCACCGCCTGGTGACCACCAAGTACAACCCCGCCCGCACCTGGACACCCTCCGACGCCGTCGGTATCGGCGGCAAATACCTCTGCGTCTACGGTATGGAATCCCCCGGCGGCTACCAGCTCGTCGGCCGCACCGTCCCGATCTGGTCCGGCTACCGGCAGCGCGCGCCGTTCGAAACCGGCAAACCGTGGCTGTTCCGGTTCTTCGACCGCATCAGCTGGTACCCGGTCTCGGCCGAGGAACTGCTCGATCTGCGCGCCGATATGTCCGCCGGCCGATTCGAGATGCGCACCAGCATCGGCGAATTCGCGATGGCCGATCATCTCGACTTCCTGAACGAGCATGCCGCCGATATCGCCACCACCGACGACCACCGGCAGGCCGCGTTCACCGCCGAACGGCAGCGCTGGGAAGCCAGCGGCGAACTCAGCGCGCACGCCGAACCGGATCCCGTACCCGACACCGCCGATACGCTCGACCTGCCGGAAGGCTGCGATATCATCGCCGCCCCCATGATGGCGAATGTCTGGCGGGTGGAGGTCGCCGAGGGCGATCACGTCGAGGCCGGAGCCACCCTGCTCGTCCTCGAGGCGATGAAAATGGAGCTGCCCGTGCTCGCGGAGACCGCCGGTACCATCCGCGCGATCACCGCCACCGCAGGCGATGAAGTGACCACCGGCGCACCTCTGGTCGCCATCGAAACCGAAGGAGCGGCATGACCATGGAGCAACTACCGCTAGCCGAGACGGGCACGGACTCCCCCGGCACGTCCGATAACGCCACCGGCATCGCGGGCAGCGTCACCGGTGACGCCGGAAACGCGACCGGCGCCGCGGACCGGACTCTTACCGCAGCAGATAAGGTCGCCGCCGCGTACCGGGCCATCCGCACGCACAACCGTCCCGAGATCTGGATCTCGCTGCGCGGCGAGGCCGATGTCCTGGCCGAGGCAGCGGCGATCGACGCCCGGGTAGCGCGGGGTGAAAATCTGCCCCTCGCAGGGATTCTCGTGGCCGTGAAGGACAACATCGATATCGCCGGCATCCCCACCACCTGCGCCTGCCCGGGGTTCGCCCGCACCCCCGACCACACCGCGCCCGCGGTCGCGCGTCTGGTCGCGCAGGGGGCGATCATCCTCGGAAAAACCAACCTCGACCAGTTCGCCACCGGCCTCGTCGGCACCCGCAGCCCGTACGGCGCGGTCCGCAACAGCCGGTTCCCCGACCGCGTTTCCGGCGGTAGCAGTTCCGGTTCGGCCGTCGCCGTCGCCCTCGGCATAGTCGACGCCGCCCTCGGCACCGACACCGCCGGCTCGGGCCGTGTCCCGGCCGCATTGAACGGCATCGTCGGCATCAAACCGACCCTCGGTCTCGTGCCCACCACCGGCGTGGTCCCCGCCTGCCCCGACTACGACGCCGTCACGGTGTTCGCCCGTGACCTCACCCTCGCCACCACGGTCGCGAACACCATGATCGGCCCGGACAGTGCCGACCCCCGCTCCCGCTCCTGGCCTGCCGACACCCCACTCGGTGCCCCGGCCCGGACCACCCTCGCCGTCCCCGCCGACCACAACCTGAAATCCCTGACCCCCGCCTACCGCGCCGCGTTCGACGCCACCGTCGACCGCTGGCGGGCAGGCGGCGGCGAGATCACCACGGTCGATATCGCCGAACTCCTGGACGCCGCCACCCTCCTGTACGACGGCGCGATCGTCGCCCAGCGTTACGCCGCTGTCGGCGAATTCCTCAGCGGTAAGCCCGACGGCGCCGACCCGGTGGTCGCCGGGATCATCGAAGGTGGCTCCCGGCCCGCCGCGCACTCCTACGTCGCCGACCTCGACCGCCTCGCACGCGCCGCGGCCACCGCACGCAGCCTGTTCAGCGAATACCCCGCCCTGCTCCTGCCCACCACCACCGAGCATCCGGCCATCGCGGCGGTGAAAGCCGATCCGATCTCGATCAACACCCGGATGGGCACCTTCACCAACTTCTGCAACCTGCTCGACCTGGCCGCGGTCGCGGTTCCGGGCGTGGACACCTCGGACGGTGACCCGTTCGGCGTCATGCTGGTGACCCCCGCCTTCGCCGACCAGGTCGGCATCGACCTCGCCGCGCGGCTGCTCGGCGAACCGTCGCCCCTGATCACCGATACCGGCACGGACCTACTCGTCGTCGGCGCCCATCTGCGTGGCCTCCCCCTGCACCACCAACTGGAACAGGCGCAGGCTCGCTTCATCGGTGAGGTGTTGACCTCGGCGACCTACCGCATGGTCGCCCTGCCCGCCACCCCACCCAAACCCGGAATGCTCCGGGTGGGATCCGCCGACGGCCGTTCACTACCCGGCGAACTGTATCGCCTCTCCCCCGCCGCCCTCGGCGCCTTCCTGAGCAACCTGCCGTCGCCGATGACCTTGGGCAAGGTCGAACTGGATTCCGGCGAGTGGGTCACGGGTTTCGCCTGCGACTACGCATCATCACGTGACGCAACGGATATCACCGAGTACGGGGGGTGGAAGAACTATCTGAACGCCGACCGGTGACCCGATCCCCGATCACCGCTGGACAGCGACCGCGAAGTATCGACCCACCGTACCGATGAGGGGCGCGGCGGGCCGGCCGAGAACTTCGGGCGTGCGGTCGCACGAACAGCGATGGCCGGCGGAGTGCACGTGTCCGGATGCACTCCGCCGGCGCGGTTGCGGCACCTCCCCGACCGCGACGGTGATACGGGGAGCCGGTAGCTCCGAGTCGAGATGCGCCGGGCGGCTGCCTTGCACCATGATGTTCCGGGTGGACATACGACACGACGATCCGAGTCCTGTGTCCCGTGATCGGGGAGGAAATCATGGATGAGGCCTTCGGCCGCTACCGGTTGCGCGAAAAGATCGGCGCGGGCGGGATGGGCGAGGTGTACCGCGCCTACGACACGGCCACCGACCGGGTCGTAGCGGTCAAGGTCCTGCCCGCGCATCTGTCGTCCGATGCCGAGTACCGCGAGCGGTTCCGCCGCGAAGCCCACGCCGCGGCCCGGCTGCGGGAGCCGCATATCGTGCCGATCCACGACTACGGCGCTATCGACGGCCGCCTGTACCTCGATATGCGGCTCATCACCGGTACCGATCTGTCGACCGCCCTCACCCGGAACGGACCGCTGCCGCCCCATATGGCGGTCGATATCGTCGACCAGGTCGCGGCGGCGCTCGACGCGGCCCATGCCGAGGGGCTGGTGCATCGCGATGTCAAACCCGGCAATATCCTGCTCGCCGAACGCGATTTCGCGTACCTCATCGATTTCGGTATCGCCCGCTCCACCGCCGATACCGGCCTCACCGGCACCGGCACCACCGTCGGCACCCTCGCCTATATGGCGCCCGAACGATTCACCACGGGCCGGGCCGATCCACGGGCCGATGTCTACTCACTGGCGTGTGTCCTGCACGAATGTCTCACCGGCAGCAGACCGTTCCCGGGAGACAGTGCCGAGCAGCAGATCGCGGCCCATCTCACTACTCCGCCACCGCACCCCGGGGCATCCCGGCCGGAGCTGCGGCCGTTCGACGAGGTCGTCGCGCACGGTATGGAAAAGGACCCCGAGCGGCGCTACGCCACCGCCGCGGAACTCGCCGACGCCGCCCGCCGGGCGCAGCGCCTGCTCGCCGCGACCCCGCACCCGGCGCCCGCATCCATGGACGAGGGTCTCTCCGCGCCCCGCTACTCGCGGACAGCGGAAACAGCCGTCGCGCCGGGCACATCCGGTGATTCCGCCGGTGCGCCCGCGCACGCGCGCACCGAGAACGACCGCCGCATCGCTGTTACCCAGGTCGCCGACCCGATACGTGCGGGAAGCGGTCCGGTTGTGCACCCCACCCGTCCGCGGCGAGGCATACTCTCCCCCGAATTCCTCATCGTCTTTTCGATACTCGTCGTCGCCGCGCTCGTCGTCGCGACGCTGGCGTTGACCACATCGAGTTCCGGCGGGAAGTCCCGGCATGTCGGCCTCTCCGAGACCATCCCGCTCGACATATCCGTGACCGGAATCGCGGTGGACCCGTCCACCCAGACGCTGTACGCCACCAGCCCCACCGAGGGCTCGGTATCGATGATCGACACCGGTACCCGGCAAGTGGTCGCGACCGTTCCGGTCGGCGGGAAACCGGAGTCGCCGGCTGTCGATCCGGCCACCCACAACCTCTACGTTCCCGATCCAGCCACAGAGACGGTCTCGGTGATCGACCCCGGCGCCCGCGCGGTCGTGGCCACCGTCGCGGTCGGCTTCCAGCCGTCCGATGTGGTGCCCGACCCGGAGAACGGAACCGCCTACGTCATCGGTACGCCCGCTGTGGCGGTGGTCGACACCCGCACCCATACGGTGACCGCCACCGTGCCCGGCGACTTCTCCGTAACTCCGCAAGCGGCTCTCGACCCCGGCGCACACACCCTCTACGTCACCGGCGAGAAGGGCCTGGAAGTGATCGATACCCGCACCCGTGCCCGGACCGAACTCATCCCGTCGGGAGAGCACACACGTCCACTGGATGTCGCAGTCGACCCCACCACCCACACCGTCTACGCCACCCTCATGCGAAGCCCCGAGGACGGCGGCGAGGACGAGCGGTGGTTGTCGATCGTCGACGGGGGTTCACGGAAGGTTGTGGGATCCGTCCCCATAGAGTTCGGCAATGCGCTCGATATCGCGGTAGACCCCGCCGCCCGGACCGTCTACGTCGCCAACTATCACGACGTCATGGCGATCGATATGGACACTCGAAGCGTCACCGGCACAGTCGATCTCACTCCCGGTGGCTCGGCCAAGGCCATCGCGGTCGACACCTCCCGCGGCACCGCCTATACCGCCGAAGTAACCGCGATCTCGGTGATCAGCCGCTGACAGCTGGTGGCCGAGTTCAGCGACCCGAGGGGCTATCGACAACCGCACCGCGCCCACCTAGCGGGTCAGGTGAGGGTCTCACCGCCGTCGACCGTGATGATCTGGCCGGTGATGTAGTTGTTGGCCATGAGGAAGAGCGCCGAGCCGGCGGCTTCCTCGGCCGTGCCGAAACGGCCCAGGGGCGCGGTCGATCCGGCGGCGGCGACCGCGTCGTCGGAGTCCAGCCCCGGCAGCGAACGCAGGAGCGGAGTGTCGATTCGCCCGAAGCGCAAGGCATTCACGCGTTGCCGTGCGGGGGCGAGCTCCACGGCGAGAGCCCTGGTGAGGGTTTCCACGGCACCGGTGACCGATAGTGGAGCAGTCATCCCGGGAAGTGGGCGAACCACGAGGATTCCGGAGGTGAAGGTGAGCGAGCCGCCCGCGGGAAGCCGGCTCGCCGACGCGCGGGCGGCGACGAAAGCCGATTGCAGTCGAGACTCCAGGGTCGTGCGGATATCGTCGGCCGACAGCCCGGTTACCGGGCCGGCGCCGCTCATACCGCCCGCGGTGACGAGCACATGGTCGACGTGGCCCGCCCTGTCGAACGCCTCGGCGAGCGTCCGCTCGTCGCCGCCGTCGCCCACAACGTCCAGCACGGCATCGTCGGCGTCCTGCGCCGGGTCGACGCCGCGTACCCGGGAGACGGCGGCCTTCAGCCTGTCGGGGTCGCGGCCGACCAGTACGACGCGGGCACCGACGGAACGCAGCAGGACGCCCGCCGCCAGCCCGATACCCGAGCTGCCCCCGATGAGAACTGCAGTCGTACCGGCGAGGGCGCTGGACAACGGTGAACGAACGGGGATGGCGGTTGCAGTGCCCATAGGAGCGCCTTTCGATCAAATAAACCATCGAGTTGTTTTACTGTGATCCTGCCTCCTGAACCGAACGGAGTCAACTGGATGGTTTAATTTCGTCATGGCATATGACGCGGAGGACACCAGGCGGCGGATCTTCGCCGCCGCCGCTGCCGAGTTCGCCGAGCACGGCCTGGCCGGCGCCAGGATCGACCGGATCGCGGCGGCCGCCAAGGCCAACAAGCAGGCCATCTACCTGTACTTCGGGAGCAAGGAGAAACTGTTCGCCGCCATCTTGCGGGCGAAACTGGAGGAGGTCCGTGCCGCCGTATCCATCGATCCCGACGCAGTCGCCGAATCGGTCGGGCAGATGTTCGACTGGTACCGGCAACATCCCGAGCTCGTCAGGTTGCAGCTATGGGAGGCGCTCGAGACCCCCGACGAACCCGACGACAGCGAGCGGGAGCGCCGCGACGGTTTCCGCGAGAAGGTTCATCAGCTCGTAGACGGAGGTACGGCCGCGCACCTCCCCGAGGACACACGCGTCCGCGCCGCCCAAGACCTGTTGTTCACCCTTATGGGACTGATCACCTGGAACTTCGCGGTCCCCGGAATGTGCCGCATGGTCCTGGACGAGGAAACCGACCGGGCCGCCTGGGCCCGCCGCCGCGAAACAGTGATCGAAACCGCGCGCATACTCGCCGCGGCCGCAGGCCGGTAGCGCGTACGCGACCACGAAACCGTTCCGTTCACCGATTCCGCGGGCGCATGGCGATATTCGCCATCGGAACCCTGCGGCCGCACCGATGCCAACGGCTACCGACGAGGATCCGGCAGCGGCCGGTGCGGCGGATAATCTCGACCGGCCACCTCCATGACGAGGTCCCGGACGGCGTGGACGGCCGGGTTGTCGTCCGTCTCGCGCCAGGCCAGGACGAGTTCGACGGGTTCGCCGTCGATCCCGTCCACCGGGCGCAGGACGACGCCGTCCACGCCGAGCGCTTCCGCCGCCCGCGGGACCAGCGCGAGTCCCAGCCCGGCCCGGACCAGCGCCAGGATCGTGTGCACCTGACTGAGGTGCTGTACGTACTGCGGCGCGATACCGGTGCTGCGGAAAACTCCGACGAGGACCTCGTGGAAATATCGCGCTTCCGCCGGCGAGTACATGACGAACGGCTCGCCGTCGAGGTCGCGCACCTGGGGTTTCCGGCCGGGTGCGGCCAGCGGATGCCCGGCGGGGATCGCGGCCAGTAACGGTTCCCGATACAACGGTTGATGAGCCAGACCGGCTCCGCGAACCGGGGGCCGAACCAGACCCAGATCCAGTTCACCGGAATTCAGTTCCTCGAGTTGCGCGCCGGACACCCGTTCCCGGAGCACCAGATCGACACCCGGTAACCGGGTGCGCGCGGCCGCGACGAAGGCGTCGAGTACGGAATGAGCCGCCGATGCGGTGAAACCCATCGCCACCGTGCCGATCTCACCGGCGGGCACACGCCGCACCGTCAGCGCCGCCTGCTCGGACATTCCGAGGATGCGCCGGGCGTCAGCGAGGAACGCCTGGCCCGCGGTAGTGAGCCGGATGGCGCGGCCGGTCCGGTCGAACAGTTCGACGCCCAGCTCCCGTTCCAGTAGCTGGATCCGCCGGGACAACGGCGGCTGGCTGATCGACAGCCGCTGCGCTGCCCGCCCGTAGTGCAGGGTTTCGGCGACCGCGACGAAGCTCTCCAGCTGGTTCAGCGTAAACACCGATTCATTATAGGTATCGGTGGATGCGGAAACAGTGTTGGACATGCATCACTCCAGCTTTCTACTGTGGTCTCAGCCACTAGCGAACGGCTCGCAACCCGCAGGAGGAAAACGCTGATGCCCGCCTTCACCCCGACCGAACTCGCCACACAGCTCGGCTCCGGCCTGCTGTCGTTCCCGGTCACGCATTTCACCCGGGATCTGGTGGTGGACGAGGCGGCATACCGCGACAACATCGCCCGGCTCGGCAAGTACGAAGTGGCCGGACTGTTCGCGGCGGGGGGCACCGGTGAGTTCTTCTCGCTGACTCCCGAAGAGGTCGGACGGGTCGTCCGGGCCGCCGTCGCCAGCGCACCCGAGGGCACCCCGATCCTGGCCCCGGCCGGATACGGCACCGCCACCGCGGTCGCGATGGCCCGCGATGCCGAAGCGGCCGGCGCCGACGGCCTGCTGCTGTTCCCGCCGTATCTCACCGAGGCCTCCGCCGACGGCCTCATCGATCATGTGCGTGCCGTCTGTGCCGCCACCTCACTGAGCGTGGTGCTCTACAACCGCGCGAATGCCGTGTACACGGCGGCGACCGTGGCCGCGCTCGCCGACAGCTGCCCGAATCTGATCGGGTTCAAGGACGGCGTCGGGGATCTGGAGGCCATCACCCGGATCCACTCCCGGCTGGGCGATCGGCTGGTGTACATCGGTGGATTGCCGACAGCGGAAACCTTCGCGCTGCCGTACCTGGAGCTGGGTGTGACCACCTACAGCTCGGCGATCTTCAACTTCCTGCCGGAATTCGCCCTGACCTTCTACGCGGCCGTGCGGGCGCAGGACCGGGCGACCGTTCGCCGGCTGCTCGACGAGGTTGTCCTGCCCTACACCGCGATCCGTGACCGCAAGGCCGGGTACGCGGTCAGCGTGGTCAAGGCCGGTATGACACTCGTCGGGCATTCGGCCGGCCCGGTGCGGCCGCCGCTCACCGATCTGGACGATTCCGAGCTGGCCATGCTGGGTGACGTCGTCGAGAAGGCGAAGTCCCTCACCGTCTGAGTCCCGCCCGCGAGATACCACCATCGATACACCCCCGTATCGACTCCGAAGGAGACACCCGTGACCGCCAGCCCACAGATCCGACCGACCGGCGCACTGGTCATCGGACTCGAATCAGTCCAGGGCCGAGCCGACGAGGTGCGCTCGGCCGATCCCCGCACCGGCGAAGCATTCGGCCCGGCGTACCGGGCTGCCTCGGCCGAGCAGATCGACCGGGCCTGCGAACTGGCCGCGCAGGCATTCCCCGTGTACCGGTCGACCTCCCCCGAGCAGCGCGCCGGTTTCCTGGACCGCATCGCCGAACTGCTCGACGAACGCCGGGACGAACTGGTCGACTGCGCGCACGCGGAATCCGCGCTACCGCGGCCGCGGCTGATCGGCGAAGTGGGCCGCACCAGCGGTCAGCTGCGTTTGTTCGCCGCCGAGCTGCGCTCGGGGACCTGGCAGGGTGTCCGGATCGACCCGGCACGATCCGGTTCCGCCGCGCGCCCCGATATCCGGCAGCGCCGGATCGCGCTCGGCCCGGTCGTGGTTTTCGGCGCGAGCAATTTCCCGCTGGCTTTCTCCACGGCCGGCGGTGATACCGCGTCGGCCCTCGCCGCAGGATGCCCGGTCGTGGTCAAGGCGCATCCGGCGCATCTGTGCACCGCCGAGCTTGCGGCTCGCGCGATCGCCGACGCCGCACGCGATACGGGTATGCCCGAGGGAACGTTTTCGCAGCTGGTGGGCAGCGGAAACGAGATCGGCACCCAGCTGGTGAGCGATCCCCGGATCCGCGCGGTGGGTTTCACCGGATCACGCCGCGGCGGGACGGCGATCGCGGCCGTGGCCGCGGCACGTCCGGTACCGATCCCGGTCTACGCGGAGATGAGCAGTATCAACCCGGTGCTGTTGCTTCCGGCTGCCCTCGCGGCCCGCGGCGCCGACCTCGGGACGGCGTTCGCCGGATCGCTGACTCTGGGCGCCGGACAGTTCTGCACCAATCCGGGCCTGGTGCTGGCGGTCGACGGCCCGGGACTCGATGAGTTCACCGCGGCGGCGAGCGAGGCGGTCGCCGCGAACGCCGGCGCCGTCATGCTCACCGGCGATATAGCCGAGCACTATGCCGCCGGTGGCGCGGCGCTGGCCGCACGCGACGGCGTCGACGATCTCGCCCACGGTGCCCGACCCGACAGTGCGGCGGCCGGTGCCGCCCGGCTGCTGACCGTGGCGGGTTCCCGGTTCCTCGCCGACCCGGCATTGCAGGCCGAGGTCTTCGGCGCGACCTCGCTGCTGGTCCGCTGCACCGACGCCACCGAGCTCACCGCGGCCGTGAACGCCCTGGAAGGTCAGCTCACCGCGACCGTGCACGCCGAGGAGGCCGATCACCCGCTGGCCGCCGCGCTGCTGCCGCTTCTGGAGGAACGGGCGGGTCGTATTCTGTTCGACGGTTGGCCCACCGGGGTCGAGGTCGGACACGCAATGGTGCACGGTGGCCCGTACCCGGCCACGACGGACTCCCGGACCACCTCGGTCGGGACCCTGGCGATCGAGCGTTTCCTGCGCCCGGTGGCTTATCAAGACGTGCCGGCAGCGCTGCTGCCGGCCGAGGTATGCGACGACAATCCGCTCGGCGTATGGCGCCGGCTCGACGGTGAGCCCGGTCGAAAGGCGCTGTCCGCCGAGAGCGCCGGCTGACCGGCTCCGGCGGTGGTGCGACCGGTTCCGGTCACACCGAGTCGCGTGTCGCATCCCTTCTAGTGTTGTGAGGATCCAATGACAGCTCGATCGTTTTCGATATCCGTGCCGAACGCACCTGGTGATGGGAGCTGCCGGCATGGCCATCTCTGAAATCGGCTCGGACCGGCCGGGTACGCAGGCGCCCGCCGCGGGGGCCCGCGAACGAACGGTGTCGCGGCCCGGGATGCTCCGCCGCGATTCACTGGTGACAGGCGCGAAAGCTGTCGCCGGGATCGTCGGGCTCTTCGTTGTCTGGGAACTGCTGGTGATCATTTTCGATCCGCCGGAGTTTCTGCTCGTCGGCCCGACCGCCGCCTTCCAGGAATTGTTCGAACGTCCCGAATACTTCGCGACCAATACCTTCGTCACCTTGCAGGAGGCGCTCGCCGGTTTCGCGCTCGGCACCGCGCTGGGTGTGCTGTGCGGGGCGACCCTGCACTACTCACCCACCATCCGCAGTTTCCTCTACCCCGCGCTCGTCGCGATCGACACCATTCCGAAGGTCGCGCTCGCTCCGCTGTTCATCGTGTGGTTCGGCTTCGGCTTCGAATCGAAGGCGCTCGTCGCGATGGCCATCGCATTCTTTCCGCTGGTCATCAATACCTATGACGGTTTGAGCTCGGTTCCGCACGAGCTGCAGGAGCTAGCGCGGATCAACAGGGCGTCGCAGTGGAAGAAGATGACGAAGATCGAGATGATCTACGCGCTTCCCTCGATTTTCTCCGGCGCGAAGATCTCCATCTCGCTCGCCGTGGGCGGCGCGGTCGTCGGTGAGTTCATCGCCGGTTCGGAGGGGCTGGGGTATGTGATCCTGCTGGCCAACAGCCAGGTCGATCTGCCCTCGATGTTCGCGGCGTTCATCGTGCTCGCCGCTATCGCCCTGGCGTTGTTCTTCCTGGTCGATTTCGCGGGACGAAAGCTGATCCCGTGGAAGAACCACGCGAAGTGATCGGGAAATCGGAGACTGTGATGCGGAAACCGAGACGCACTATCGCCGCGATCGCCGGGGCCATGCTGCTCGCAGCGTTGCCGGCCTGTACGAGCGGCGGCGGCGAAAACTCGATGACCCTCATGATGGACGTGGGTTATCTGCCCAAGCACGCGCCGTTCTTCGCGGCGGCCGACCGGGGCTTCTTCGAAGCGGAGGGTATCGACCTCACGGTGATGCCCGGGTCGGGTTCGACCAATACGGTCACCTCCGTGGAGACCGGCAAGGTCGACGCCGGTTTCGCCGATTTCGGCAGCACCGTGATCAGCCAGGGGCGTGGCGCCGCGGTGAAGCAGGTCAATCTGCTGCAGGCCCGGTCCGCGTACGCGGTCGTCGGGCTGGCCGATTCCGGTATCAAGGGCTGGGAGGACCTGCGGGGTAAAACTCTCGCCACCGAGGGTGCCGGCGCGATGACCGCCATGTGGCCGTACGCCCTGAGCAAGCTCGGATTCACCGAAAACGATGTCGACGTCGTCCACGCGTCGAGCGGATCGAAACTGCCCGGACTGCTGGCGGGCCAATGGGATGCCAACCTCGCGTTGTACATCTCCGATCAGCCCACCATCGCCGAACTCGGCCGGGAAGCCGTCGTGCTGAAATGGTCCGATCTGGGTATCGACCTCTACGGCAACGGAATCATCGTCTCCGACGAGAAGCTCCGCAGCGATCCCGACCAGGTGCGCCGCTTCAACCGGGCGATGCAGAAGGGTTTCCTGTGGTCGTGCGACCACCCCGACGATGCCGCGAGCGATTTCCAGCGGCATGTGAGCGGCTACACGACCGAGACCATCGCCCTCGCGATCCGCGAACAATGCTCGCTCAACTGGGGTGACGACGAATCCGCGGATCAATTCGGGGTGATGAGCGATGCCGGTATCCACGAAATGCTCGATATTTCCCAGCGGTTCCTGGGCTTGAAGGCGGACAGCGGCCTCACTCCCGAAGACATCTACAGCAACGACTACCTCACGCCGGTGCGCCGCGGCGAGACCGTCCAAGCCCCGTAACAGCCGGAGGGCCATATGAACAACGAATACGCCATCTCGGTCGACAATGTCGGAGTGACCTTCCGCTCCCGCGACGGTCACGACAACACCGTCCTCTCGGGACTGGATTTCCAGGTCGAACCCGGACAGTTCGTCTCGATCGTCGGACAGTCCGGCA
The DNA here is from genome assembly GCF_040632335.1 of Nocardia sp. NPDC019395. NCBI lineage: Bacteria > Bacillati > Actinomycetota > Actinomycetes > Mycobacteriales > Nocardiaceae > Nocardia > Nocardia sp. NPDC019395. Next base: position 429,259 of record NZ_JBEYBT010000002.1, on the reverse strand, counting down.
GCGGTAAGACCACACTGCTCAAAACGATCTCCGGTCTGCAGCAGCCCACCGAAGGCGAAATCCGGGTCAAGGGCCGGCCGATCAGCGACGGTATCGAAGATATCGCCATGGTGTTCCAGAGCCCGGTCCTGCTGCCGTGGCGCAACAATATCGACAACGTGCTGCTCCCCCTCGAGTTCCGCGGCACTCGCACCGACGAATCCCGGCGCTACGCCCAGGAACTGCTCGAGATGGTCGGGCTGGGCGATCGCGCCACCCGCTACTCCTATGAACTCAGCGGCGGGATGCAGCAGCGGGTCGCCATCTGCCGCGCCCTGGTCTCACACCCCGAACTGCTGCTGATGGACGAACCTTTCGGCGCGCTCGACGCCATGACCCGCGATTCGATGAACTTCGAGATCCAGCGCATCTGGCAGACCACGGGATGCAGCGTCCTGTTCGTCACGCACAGCATCCCCGAGGCGGTGTGGCTCGGGGACCGGGTGGTCGTGGTGGGCGACCGCCCCGGCCGGATCGTCGCCGATATCGCGATCGACCTCCCCCGCCCCCGCGGTAAGGAACACCGGTTCTCGAAAGAGTTCTCCGACTACGCCACCGAGATCGAATCCCATATCGGAGTGACCACCGGGATCAGCTGACACGCACGTACCCGGCCGACGCTCGAAATCAGATAGTCAAGAGGGAAGAAATGCTGAACATCACCGCTGACACCGCGCAGGTAGCCCGCACCTACGGCCTCGACGCGCGCAAGAGTCTCCTCTTCTCCGCGATCCGCCTCGACTCCTACCCACTGGTGGCACCGCTGATCGCCCGCACCGGTGAGCAGGAATACCTGCTCGTGCGCCAGCAGGAGCAGGGCAATGCGCTCTCGGCCGGAGTCCCGAAGGACCGGATCAAGTTCTACGCCCCCTGGGTCACCATCGACCCCCGCGTGGTCGCCGATACTCCGGCCGCGGAATCCCTCACCAGTCTGGTCCGCGAACTCGCCGATGGCTCGGCCGTGCACCTCGCGGCCGATGTGGTGTACAGCCATTACCGCACGCTGGCCGGCGCTCTGGAGGTCACCGCCGACGATCGTGACGAGACTCCGGTGGTCGCGTACGCACTCGACCTCGACGAGGTCCTGGCCCGATTCGCCGCGTGGCGCGGCACCGGTATCGAGACCGCGCGCCGGCTGATCGCGGATGTCGAACATCTCGCGGGCCTGGCCGATGAGTTCACCGCCACCGCGGACACCCGGTACTCGGCACTGCGGGCACTGGTCGCCGAGCGGTCCCTGGACGCCCTCCTGATCGCCGCCCCACCGAACTTCACCGAGGTCACCGGCGTCGCGCAGCCGGAGGGCGCGGTGGCGCTCTGGCTGCCCGGCGAGGAGAAACTGCTCGTCCTGGCACCCGAGAACACCGACGGTGTTCCCGGTGTACCCGCCGGCCGGTTCGGGTCGGTGGGCGCCGCCGTCCGCGAACTCGCCGGCGGCCCGCGCACCGGTGTCGAGGACGAATGGATCAGCGTCGGACTGGCCCGCGAGCTCGAACGTGAACAGGCCGAACTGGTTCCGGTATCCCGGGAACTCGGACACTGGCGCGATATCCGCGACCACGAGGACCTGGCCTTCCAGGTGGTGGCCGCCCGGGCGAGCGTTTTCGCCATCGAGGAGGCGCTGGCCTGGGCCGAGGCGGGCCTCGACGCGGGCCGCGAGTTCACCGAACTCGATATCTATGCCGTGTACGCCGACAAGATCGTGGAGTTCCGGACGGCGAACGCGATCCCCTTCGCCGTCGAGCCGTATTTCACCAATCTGCATTCGTCCAACCGGATGCTGTTCCCCGGGCCACCCGTCGACTACCCGATCAATGCCGACACCACCTGCATCCAGCTCGACGCCGGCGTCCGGATCGTCATCGACGGGGTCATCGTCGCCACCTCCGATATGGCTCGCTCCCTGCCCCGCACCCCGGGCGCGAAAGAGGCCTACGCCTTCTTCTTCGATGTCGTACGCGACGGCATCATCGGACAGTTGAAGCCCGGCGTGATCTGCGAGGACGTGCACGAGGGAACCCTGAATTACCTGGCGCCCCACCTCGACCGGATGGTCGAGATCGGGATGCTCGGCACGGAAGTCGATTTCAACACCGAATACCGGAAACGCAATGTCGGCCACCTCATGGGCAAACAGGAATCCTTCGCCAATGAACTCCGGCCCGGATACAAGCACGTCCTCGACGTCGGTTCCTACGGCGCCGCCGAAATCCCCTGGCGCTACGAGAACGCGGCGATCGGCACCGAAGACCTGTGGTACATCGGCCGCGACCGCACCTACATCGTGAGCAAACGATGACGTCCGCCGAGACCACCGAACACGAGTACGTGACCGGGCCGGCGCGCGGTGCCCACGCCGCCCGCCCGGCCGTCGAAGGGAATCACCGTGACTGATGTGCGCGAACGCCTCCGGGCACTATCGCTGGAGCTTCCCGTGCTCGGCGCACCGAAATACTCCTACGAGCCGACCACCCGTTGGGGAAATCTGCTCTGGGTCTCCGGCCAGATCTCACGCACCGCCTCGGGTGAGATCCTGCGGGGCCGCGTGGGTCAGGACGCTTCACTCGAGGACGGGCGCGCAGCCGCCGAAACCTCGGCGCTCAATCTCCTGGCCCGGGTCGACGACGCGGTCGGCCTCGAGAATGTCGAACAGATACTGAAACTCGATATCTGGGTCGCCAGCGCACCCGATTTCACCGACCAGCCGTCGGTCGCCGAAGGCGCCTCCCAACTGCTGCGTTCCGTACTGGGTGACGCGGGCCGGCACGCCCGCACCGCACTGCCCACCCATGTGCTCCCTCAGGGCGCCCTGGTGGAACTCGACGCGACCATCGCGGTGCGCGGCGAGAAATGAAGTAGGGGAACCGATTCGCGGGCCGGCCACCCCGCCACTACCCTGGCACCCGGCTCCTACGACCGGCCGATTCGGACGCGGGCGGCGTGCTCCGGTTCTCCCTTGCGACCCTCACCGGTCGCGGGGGCCGACCGTGCACGAATGTCGACTGGAGACACATTTATGAAGAAAGCCTGCATGATCGCGGCAATGTCCCTGGCAGTCCTGGGTTTCACGGGCGCCACCGCCGCCGCACTCCCCTCCGGTAGCGCCGATCTGCCCGGACTCCCGGGATCGGAACAGCCGTCCGGACCGCCCCCGCCGCCGGACGGCCAGAAGGTGGGCGACCCGTGCACCGCGGGTGGCGGCGTGCCGGGTCACTACGAGTGGGTGCACCTCGACAAGGGCGCCGCCGAACACTACGGCGCCGAATGGATGTGGGTCTGCGCGGAGAACTGACCTCGTGAACGCGGCGGTGCGGCGCGCCAGGGCGCCGCACCGCTGCCGCGCCCACAGGTCCAGCCGTGCGCGAACCTCGGTCTGCGCGAGCTTCCGGGCATTTGCCGCGAGCCTGGGTGGATCGGTCGATATCGTTGCGACACTGGGCGATCGCACCGGGCGGGCGGCCTGAGCACACCGGCTCGCGGGCCGGCCGCTCCGCCACTACCCTGGCACCCGGCTCCTACGACCGGCCGATTCGGACGCGGGCGGCGTGCTCCGGTTCTCCCTTGCGACCCCGCACCGGTCGCGGGACCAGCCGTGCACGAATGTCGACTGGAGACACATTTATGAAGAAAGCCTGCATGATCGCGGCAATGTCCTTGGCAGTACTGGGTTTCTCGGGAGCCACCGCCGCCGCACTCCCCTCCGGCAGCGCCGATCTGCCCGGACTCCCAGGAGCGGAACAGCCCGGCCCGCCCCCACCACCGAACGGCCAGAAAGTCGGCGACCCGTGCACCACAAGTGACGGCAAACCGGGTCACTTCGACTGGTTCCACATGGACAAGGACGCCGCCGAACACTACGGCACCGAAGAATGGCAGTGGGTCTGCAAGGCGAACTGACCTCGTCGACGCGGCAGTGCGGCACACCGCACTGCCGCCCACCCCTGGACCGGCCGTGCACGCGCCTCGGTGAACGCGAGGTTCCGCCCTGGAATCAGGGTGCGCCGAGCGCGCCGGTGCGTCAGACGGTTTCGAGCGTCGTCTCGACCGGTGTCGTCCCCGTGGTCAGGTCGAGTACCGGGCAGTGCGCGTCGACCGCCGCCTGTAATTCCGCATACCGCTCCGCGGCCTCCGGCCCGGTGACCCGCACCCGGACCCGCACGGCCTGAAATCCGGCACGCACCTGGTCGTCGATCCCGAAGAACCCACGGACGTCCAAGTCACCTTCTGCCTCGATCGACAGATCCTCGACCACGATCCCCAGCCGCTGCGCCCAGAACCGGTACGTGACGACCTGGCACGAAATAAGCGCGCCGAGATACACCTCCACCGGGTTGGGCGCGGTATCTTCGCCACCCAGAGCGGGCGGTTCGTCCACCTGGATCCGGTGAGCACCCACAGTGATGGTGCTGCCCACCGCACCCTGCGGAGTTCCCACCGCACGGAAGACCACCGCGGCGTCGCGGGGTCCTGCGCCACTGCCTTCGTGGTCGCCTCGGTGATGTCATTGAGCGGAGAAGTACCGACGGTCATGGCCGTGAGGCTAGGTGCCGGCCGAATCCGAGCCCAGGATTGTGCTCGCGTTGAGGCGAATCGACGATCCGCGAGCGAATTCCCGCAGCCGGACTCAATCACGCATGAGCAGGTAGTGCAGCCCGAGAGCCGTGGCACGACCGAGCGCCAATGTGTGGTCTGTGCGCAGCAGCCGCGCACCATCGGCGAACACGTGGAACTCCTCGTAGATCGGAATCCGCGCCGCCCAGCACCGATCCCCCTCGACCACAGTGACATAGGCACCGTCGGCCCCGAACGCTCCCGGCGGCGACACCAGCCGCAACGCCCCGTCCTCGCCGACCTCCGGTCGCAGAAAGACCTGCACATTCCCCACCGGCAGCGGAAACGACACATGCACGCTCGGCTGATCGGAACCCGGCAACCGCGCCACCCGATAGAACCCGCTGTAGATGTATTCACCGGTCGCCCGGGACGTCCGCAACCAGGCCGCACCCCGATTCGCACCGTCCGCGCCGACCAGCCGCTCGACCCGGCTGTCGATCCCCCGCGCGGTATCCAGCGACCGGATCGGCAACGCCAGCTGCCCCACCCGACGCCCGAAGAACCGCGTGACGAACCATCCACCGACCCGCTCGGCCTCGGCGAGCAACCAATTGTCCTCGACGACCCCCGCGGTATCGGCGAGCACCGGAGCCCGCAGCCAGGAATGCTTCCCGTCCAGGTCGATCTGCCGTCCGAACGTCTTCCAGTACCGTCGCGTGCCCCGATCCACCCTCGCCCACATATCCACGTGTCGATCATGCTCGACACGCGGCACCCGCGCGCCCTATCGCAGTATCCAGCGCAGCAACCGGCCCTGTGGTGCCAGTACGTATCTGTACCAGCACTTTCGGATTATGTTCCGGATCGCTGAGGGCCGGCGTACTCCGGTGTCCACCCCGTCGGGCGCGGGATCCAGCGCGGAACGTGCGACCGATAGGCGGCGTACTCGTCCGGGAACCGATCCATCAGCCAGCGCTCCTCTTTGCGCGGCACGAACATTGCCACGACCGTGGCGAAGACCGCGAACCACACCAGCACGGTCCACGACTGGAACACCAGTACTTCGCCGGCGAGGACCGCGAAGACCCCGGCATACATCGGGTTTCGCACATGCCGGTACGGACCGTCGACCACGAGCTCGGTCGGTGCGTCGAACGGCGCGAGCGTGCCTTTCCCCCGCCGCGCGAACAGTGCGACCGTCCACACGAACAACCCGAACCCGAGCACGAGCAGCACCACCCCCACGCCGATAGCGACGGCCCGTACCGCTGTCGAAAGATCGTCGAATCCCGCGCCTGGACCGATGAGCCACAGGATCAGACCCGGGATCACCACCGTGACCATGCCCGGGAAGGGCCCGATCGTGCGAATCTGCCGCCAGATCATTGCCACCACCTCCAACCAACCGGAAGATTTCATCCACTTATATGATGGTAGCGCGGCAAGCGGATGATTTCTTCCGTTTACCCTCGAGGCAAGATCTCGATGACGATACGAACTCCCCGAGGAGATGAGATGCGCAGCGACGCCGCCCGCAACCGCGACCGAATCCTGCGGGCCGCACGCGAACTGTTCCTGGCACGCGGCACCCAGGTCCCGATGGAAGAGATCGCCGAAGCGGCCGGCGTCGGGGTCGGCACGCTCTACCGCCGCTTCCCTGACCGATTCGCGCTACTGAAAGCCGTCGCGATCTGGAATATGGGCCGCGTGGTCGCCGAGGTGACGGCGGCGATGGCCGAGGAACCGGACGGCCACCACTGCCTGGCCCGGGTTCTCCGGCGGATATACGAGCTACGCCTCGGCGACCCCGTCCCGATCCTGCTGCCCCACCTACTGGAGAAGACGCGCGACGACGCCGAGTTCCAACAGGCCCGCCGGGACGCCGCACAAGCCGTCGATTCGATGCTCGACCGCGCCAAGTCCGACGGCGCGGTCCGCCAGGACCTGACAGTCGCGGACATTCTCACCATCGCCACCGCCCGCCCAGAGCCATCCGCACTACTGGGCGGATACGCCGCCGAACGTTTGAACGCCCGCTATCTCCAAATCGTCCTGGACGGCCTGTCCCCACACCCCCGCTCCGAGCCGATGGCACCGGCCGTCGAGGAAGCCGAAATGGAAGCACGCTTCACCGAAGTCGCCCCCGACTCCGTACGCCCGGCGCCGCAGCCCGAGCACACCTGACCGAGACCGGAACCAAAACTACACTTCCGCGGCGGTATGCCTCGGCGAGCAGTGCCTGCGTCCGTCTGGGCGGCTGCGGCTCACCTGCCACAGATAGCCCGGCGCAATCGAGGACTACCGGCAGCATCAGGCAATCTCGCGCCATTACTCGGTACCTCGAGCTCGTCGAAGGCGGCAACAGCTTCACTGGCATCGTGGTCCCCGACCGGGCCGACAGACTGCTCCCAACCATCCAGCAGATCGCGAAGTGCGCCTCGACGCGCCATCCGATCCACATGCTCGGCCAGGGCCGCATTCACAACGGCAGACAGGTGCCCGTCGGCCAGCTCACGCACCTTCGCCAAGATCTCTTCGTCGATAGTCACCGTTCTCTGACGTTTGGCCATACAGCCACCCTGCTCCCTCGGTTCACGGCATGGTCAGGCGCCTGGCCCGGGACCACGGCGACCGGTCCAGCCCTTGCCGCCAGGTGATGTGGACCTGGGCGAGCCAGACCGGGTCTACTTCGACACAGAACAACACTTCATCGCAGCGGCACCATCGAGCGACGGCGGTTGTCGTTTTCCCGAACATCTACTCCGCCATCATTTCTCGGATGCGATTACCCCAACCAGCTCGTCCAGGCCATCGATCTGCCAGTCGGACAGCTCGACGACCTCCGGCTTTTCACCATGAATCCACCCCCATGGCCCACGCTTCACGAACGCGGTACGCAACCCACTCCTTTTGGCAGGCGCAAGGTCGTTGTCGATCCGATCACCGACGTAAACGATTTCATCAGCCGCAACCCCCGCCGTCTCGACCACCCTGTCGAAGAATCCGGACGCCGGCTTCTGCACACCCCAATCATCGGAGGTAGCAATGAAATCCGCCGGAAGGTCGAGACTCCGCAGAATCTTCCCTGCGCGCGCTGTCTGATTGCCGGCCACGCCGACCAGAACACCCATCGCCCGAAGCCCGGATAACGCCGACCGCACATCCGGATACAGGTCCGGTTCGCCGAAGGACTCCCCCGCACCGACTTCGATCCGCTTCCGCCGCTCGTGCTCCAGGTCGAACCCAGGCTTGAACACTTGAAACGTTTCCCGGTAGTCGCGACCCTCCGCTATGACGGCACCGAGCACCGATACGAAGGTATGGCGCGGTACACCCAGCCAATCAGCCCAGGTCCCGTACTCGCGCGTCTCGTCGACCAGCGTTTCCCCCACATCGAAAACTACAGCCCTGATCACACCCTCACCATAGCGTTCGACCAGAGCCACTGACAGTACCAACATCTCCCTACTAGGCCTGTAATAAGCTGCCGCGGCGCCGAATCCGATAACAACCGCTGACGCCGCGCCCCCAGACCTGGCAGACTTCAACGGTGGACATCAGTGCAGAGAACATCTTGCGACAGGCGATCTTCGATCACCTCGACGAGATGGTGCGTGATACCGGGATCGTGACCCGGCAACAGTTGCAGGAATTTTCCGTCGACGGTGAAATACACAGGCTGATCGATCATAGCCGCGGGATCCGCAACCCGAAGGCAATGCTCGCCACACTTTCCATCCTCTCCAACCCGAAAGGAAGGTATGCAGACGAGGAGCTCACGGAATCACTGTTCTCATATGCATACCGAGAAGGAAGCACTGCTGGCGACAACAGGAAACTCCGACGAGCATACGAACTTCAACTGCCGTTCATTCTTCTACGGAAAATAGATACCGGCGTATTCTTCCCTGTTTTTCCGGTCTATGCGGTCGCCGATGATCCAGAGAACCGACGATTTCTGATCGCATTAGACAAGAGCCTACTGTCGATTGACGATCCACTCCACCTGCGACCCCTGGAAAGACGTTACGCGGAACGCGTCACTAAGCAGCGCCTTCACCAGCCCGAGTTCCGCGGAAGAGTACTCCACGCGTACGGGGTTCAGTGCACCGTCTGCAACCTGAAACATGGAGGCTTACTGGATGCCGCCCATATCATTGCCGATACCAAACCCCACGGTAGCGCCGAGGTAGATAACGGACTGAGTCTTTGCAAAATCCATCATGCCGCGTACGACCTAAACTTCTTGGGGATTTCACCTGACTACGAAGTGAAGATCAATGAGACCCTTCTAGAAGAGAAGGACGGGCCGATGCTACGGCACGGCTTGCAGGCGATGCACGGGCGGACAATATCCCTGCCCTCGAAACGTTCGGACAAGCCCTCGAGAGAAAGGCTGTCCGAGCGATTTGAGGAATTTATCGCTGCACATTGAGTGCATATTGCCGCCATCGCGGCCTCATCTGACCGTTCGGCGCCGCGCGTCGGGAACGTGACGTCACGGCATGTAATGTCGCGAACTTGCCATATTTGTCCACAAAGAGATTATTGCGACAGTCCTCGTCGCTCTCGGTGCAAGCATGGTCAGCATGCATTCCCTCAACGAAGCTTCCGATGGCTATCACTGCCATGATGTAGGCGCCGTTGCGCTGACAATTCGAAGCTTCGTCAGCACGCTTCAGCAGCAAATCTCGCGTTTCGTGGTAACCGACCAGTTCGCGAATCCTCGCGCTCAGGCTGACAGAGTGCGTGCCGGAGGGGCCTGGGAGCTCGGTGCTGATCAGGGTTCTAGGTAGAGACGTTCGCAGGGGAGGCGCGGGAGGTTCCGAGGGTCACCAGGAAGAACTGCGGCGGTGTGGGCGCCGTGGTGGGTTGTCCATTCCCGGAGGAAGAGGTGGGCAGCGATGGGGTGGGCCCTATAGTCCAAACGGAGGCCATGTAGGAAGACAGTGAGGTGGACGTCCGGACCATCCGGCACGCTGGAGTGAGCGGTCACGGTTACACCTGGACGAGGCTGGCGAGCAGGCGGCGGAGTAGCGCGATCGATGGGCCTTCGAGGTAGGCCGTGGTCGCGGCTCGGGGATAGAGGAGTCCGCGGGCAGCGGCGCGCTCCCGAGGACTGCGAGTCGCGGGGACGAGTCTTCCGGCGTCGACGAGGCGGGTGAATGCGGCCGCCTTGCGAGGGCAGGTCAGTGGATTGCACGACCTGTGTTCCTGCATGATTCGGTGCGCCTCCAAGATTCGGAGTTGGGCGCTGGGCTCGCTCTGCCAGTTTTCGGGCAGCCAAGTGGATTCGAACCGTATTTGCGCGGCGGAGCAGGTTTTCATCCAGAGTTGTCCGGGGCAGACGGTAATGAGGTCGCAGGTGTCGCAGACGGGGCCGGGTTGGTTGTCGACATGGGCGAGGTCGGGGACGATCACAGTGCTTGTACCGGTGGCGCGAACGATTTCGAGGACATGACCGATCGGGTCGAGTACGGAGTCGCGGTTCAGACGCACGATGTAGATCAGGGTGTGGTCTTGGTGCCGAGCCAGACGGCGGATGGCGTCCGTGTGGCGGTCCTGATTGTGTCCGGACACGTCCGTGCGGAGGTAACCGATGGCCCGAGGCCTGTCGGGGTGGTAACGCCCGATGGGCTTAATCATGAATTCCTGCCTCTCATTTCGAAGGGCTACGGAAAGCCCTGGTACAGCGGATGTTCGGAAGTCGCGACACCTGGTTCGGTCCTATGACACACTTCACGGCGACAGAAGTCCCACCGAAACGGAGCCACCGGCAAGAGTTCTCGAAATCCCCAGCGCGGGAACCGTGCCAGGTAGCGGGATTACGCCGAAGCGGTGAATCAGCTATCCCCGAAACGGAGGATCGAATGCCTGAAGAGCCCGGTGGTGTGGGATCCACACTGCCCCGACGCCAACTCGGTAGGCACCTGCTGGAATGGCGGACCCGTGCCGGCTACACCCAGGCCAAGGCCGCTCAACTCCTGGAGATGGGGGCGACGAGCCTGGGACGGCTGGAGAAGGGTGAGAACTCACGGATCAAGACCCGGGATATCCAGGCCGCGTGCGACCTGTACGGAGTGCCGGAAGATCTCACAGCGGCGCTGGTGGGCCTGGCCAAGCAGGCGAACGTCAAGAACTGGTGGCATCAGTATGGAGACTTGATCCCGAAGGATTTCGATGTGTACGTAGGTCTGGAAGCAGCGGCGTCCAAAATGATCGCGTATCAACCCGACTTGGTTCCAGGTCTGCTTCAGACCGAGAATTACGAGCGTTCGCTCGGACAGGAACGGTGGCCCGACTGGAGCGCGGACGAACACGACCGGCGTGTACAACTCAAAATGCAACGACAGAAGGCAATTACCAGACGAACGCAGCCCTTGATGCTGGACGTAGTGGTGGGTGAATCAGCCACTCGACGAGTCGCAGGCAGTCGCAAAGCAATGGCTGCGCAACTCCGGCATCTGGCCGACATGTCGACCAGAGAGAACATCGACCTGGGTGTGCTTCCCTCCTCGGCAGGCTTCCCGGGCGGTATCTCCATGCCGCCATTCGTGGTCCTGCTGTTCGGGGAGTCGGCTCCAGGCGAACCTTTGGAACCGCCGGTGGTCTTTCTGGAGGGCGTAGTGGGCAATATGTACATCGAGAATGACCACGATGTCGCACGCTTCCTGCGCACGTACGATCTCATCAGGAACAGAGCTCTCGGCGACACCGATAGTCGGCAGTGGCTCAGGAGTATGGCAAGGGAGCATGACGGTGCACACTGACCTATCCGACGCACGCTGGTTCAAGAGCAGCCACAGTCAAGCGGGTGGTGAATGCGTCGAGGTCGCGCATCTTTCCGACACGGTCGGTGTTCGTGATTCGAAGAACCCAAGCGGTCCCGTGCTCCGCTTCTCCCCAGCGGAGTGGGATGCATTCATCCGGGCGGCCTCAGCCGACAGCTGAATGCAGCCACCATCGTTGATCTGAATCCACCCCGGAAGTTCGCCGACCGGGTGGCGGTGTTCGTCCCGTTCGCAAACCCCATCCAACGTCTCGGGCTATTCGGCGTCACGACCTGAGCGCGGTACTACCGCGTGGCCATGTCACGTACTGAGGCACGCGCCTACCTGCTACCCCCGGGCCCGTCACACTGGCCGGTACGGGCACTGCCGCGAACCGACGGAGGCGCCTACACCGCGCCGTACCGGCTTCCCTCAATCCCGCACCGAACGCACCCGCAGCCAGCCGACCCAGCAGGCGGTTGACCTGGGAACCGAGGGTCATACTCCACGCCCAGAGCGATCCGTTTTAGGAATCTGCACCCGTTATTTTAGGAATTTGCACATGGTTTTCTTCCGCATTCGTACATGAGTTGCCTCCGCAACGGCAGCTCGCTGCCCATACCCACGAGCGGAACCGGCGCGGACGATACGACCTCAACCGCCGAGTTCCGGGTGGACCGAGAACAGCCCGACCGCATAGCACTCGGTTTCCGATGCCGGTGAGCGCCCGGACAATGTCCCGACTGCCCGCGACGCTCGCTGTGTTCCTCAGAAGTCCCACCGGGCGTCCTTCGGGATATCGCCCAGTTCCTGAACCTTGACAAGCCGCGCCAACGCGCCGTCGATCGCCTTCGGTTCCAGGCCCGCATCGGTCCACGCCGCGATGAGCCGGTAGGTATCGATATCCCGTACCGCGGCCAGCACCTCAGGGTCGAGCGGGGAATCGCCGGTTACCTGGCCGATCACGAATGGGGAGCGAACCTTCGCCTCGAGCGGTTGATCGGTGATGGGAAAACAACGACCGTGATCCAGGGCTACGATATCGACGTCGTAGCCACGTTCCACGCTCCGGAAGTTGGCCCAGTTCCGATCCTCGGCTCCCATGATGTAGTCGAGAATCGCCATCTGTTGCCGCTGCACCAGGGGGTAGTCCCGGGTATCGTCCCGGGCTGCCTTCGACTCGACGAACTGCTGAATCATCCCGGGCCCGGTCCGCTTGTCGTCGCCAGGCACACCCCGGGTCCGGGCAGTCGGCGGGATCCGGCCGAATCCGAGGATTTCGCTGAGACGGTAGGCCGCGATCTCGCGGCTCGTCTGCGCTCCCCGAGTGGCGTAATACCACTCCATATTTTCCAGTCGTTCACCGCGAGTGGGCTTGTATACGCTCAGTTCACCGTCCTCCGAACGCATTTTGCGTACGACGCCGTTGGCCGCCAGCACATCGAACGCCATATCGCCGGTGAACTTCACCTCGTCCACCATCCGCCGAGCCGCCATGGCTGCCTCAGCATGGCTCGGACGATAAATCGGCCCTAGACCACGGAATGTGCTGGCATGAGCGGCCGCACCCGCCCGGGTGAATACCGAACCGGCGGAATCGGCGTCTACCAGCAGGTCCAGCAGGGACCGACGATCGTGGCCGAGCATGCGGCTCGTGTGCCGGTACTCGCGTGCCGTCTCGCGCGCGATCTGTTTGATAGCTCCGGATACCCCGTCCAGGAGGTCGCGGAGTAGCAGCCTCACCCCGCTCATGGTCGGGGAACAATGGCACCCTCACCGGTCAGCCGCATTTTCGCCGCCCTCGGGTGCTCGGACGATCCGACCTCGTATAGATACCGACAACAGTCGGCGGCGCACGCATGCCCGTCAGCCTTCCACGCTTCCCGTTCCGGCGGCGTGATCCGAAGGAAACCGCCGACGATCGAAGAATGAAGGCCAGGTTATTCGTCGATGACCTGCGTGCCGCCCGCGGCATTGTCGTGCCAGCCCTGCTTCGTCGGGCTGGAGTTGATGGTGACCGCGATGGCGATCGCCGCGATGAACCACAGCAGGCCGCCGATCCAGGGGATCAGGTTGAGCAGCATGTAGACGTTGCGGATCGCGGAGTCCTTGAGGCTCGGCTTCGGGGAGCCGCCCGATCCGTTGACGTGGAGGCCGAGGAGTTTCTTGCCCGGGGTCGAGCCCGAGGCCACCTCGAAGACCACGAAGTAGAGGAAGCCGAAGCCGGCGCCCGGGAGGACCGAGAGCCAGTCGGGGACGTCGCCCACGATCCCCATCAACCAGAAGCAGAGGAAGCCGACGATGGCGGCGATGATCCAGTCGACGAACCGGGCCACCGCGCGTTTACCCAGACCGGCCGCTTCGACCCCGGTCGTCTGGCCGAATGTCGGGTCTACCTGACCATATGCCGGGTCGAATCCACCTGTGGTCATGATTCCTCCTTCGATGGGAGTACATGCGATCGGCGGAGACCGGAGCGAAGGCGAAGGTATCGCATCATCACGCCTCCTGGCGAACGCTGCGGCTGAGTTTGCCTGTCAGGTGCTGATCAGTGCACGTCAACCATCAAGGATGGCATAAATGCAGGTGCCGGAGGCGCGGTCGACACCGATTCGTGTCCGGGACGAGTTACAGGTTCAACCTGGCAGAGGGGGTGAAACGCACCGGTAGCTCAGCCAGGGCGCGGTGGAACGGGCCCGGCCGCCAGGTGGGTTTGCCACCGGGTAGCGCCGGTTCCATTTCCGGGAGCGCGTCGAGGAGCTGATCGATGGCGTTCTGGGCGATCAGGTAGGAGAGGGACTGGGCGGGGCAGGCGTGGCGGCCGATGCCCCAGGCGAGGTGGGAACGGTTGCCGACGTGGTCGTCGGAGCGGACGGCGGGGTCGTTGTTGCAGGCGGCCATGCTGACGAGGACCGGTTCGTCGGCGGGGAGCCAGACATCGTCGACGAGGATGGGATGGCGGGGGTAGGTGATGAGGAAATTCGCCAGCGGTGGGTCGTTGAACAGGACGTCGTCGAGGGCGTCGAGAGTGGACAGGCTGCCGCCCAGGACGCCGCTGCCGACGCGGTCGTCGGTGAGGATGAACAGGAGGGTGTTGGCGATCAGGTTCTGCTGGAATTCGATACCGGCGCCGTAGTGGCCGGCGACCTGGTGCACCATCTCCTCCTGGTTCAGCTCGGCGGGGTGGCCGAGCAGCTGGGAGGTGATGTCGTTGCCGGGGTCGGCGCGTTTGAGGTCGACGAGTTCGAGCATTGCCTCGCTGATCATCCGGTTGCCGTTCTCGGCGTCGACGGCTTCGACGAGCGCCGCCATACCGTCGGCGACCCGCTGGCCGATTTCCGCGGGGCAGCCCAGCAAGGCGTTGACGACGGCGAAGGTGAGCGGGAAAACGTACTGGGAGATGAGGTCGGCGCTACCGGCTTCGCAGAATTCGTTGATCAGCGGGACGGCGGCCTTCTCCACGGTGGCGTGCAGGGCGTGCAGATCCACCTTGCCGATACTCGTGGTGATGGCCTCCCGGTAGCGCTGGAAATCCGCGCCGGTGTTGCGGCTCGCGGTGGGGCGCCACTCCATGATGGGCAGGACGGGGCAGTCGGCGGGGATGTGCTTCTGCCAGGTGCGCGGGTCGGCGGGGAAACGATCGGGGTCGTTGAGGATGCGTAAGGCCGTGCTGTAACCGATGGCCAGGGTGGCGGGGACGCCGGGGGCGAGTTCGACGGGCACCAGCGAACCCCAGCGCCGGCGCATCTCCCGGTAGGCGCGATGCGGGTCGGCGGCGAATTCGGGTGAATACAACGGAACCCGGTCCGCGGGGTCATCCCACCGCGCGCGACGGGGTTGCGCCGGAGCCGGGAGATGCGTGGGATCGCCCTGCACCAATCGTTCGTCCTCACCGTTCGTTCTCCACGCCGCACCGGCGGCACCGGCACGGACATGGTGCCACCGGCGGCGGGCGGCCGACAGTGCCGATCGCGCCCCCGTTGAGGCCGATCGCGCCATGCCGGATCGGCAGCGTGCTCAGCGGATCGGAGCGAGGATTGTCACGCGGCCGGATACTCCGGGCCGGGATATCGTCTTCGGGCATCGGCCCGCGAGCGGGCCGGGGAGATCCTCGTTCTGATTAGGTGTGTTTCGCAGGTGGATACGGTTGAGAATGTCGCGTTTTCGAATTTCATCCTCAGCAGCGCCGGCCTGACCGGGGCGGCGCGACGGCACCTCGCGCGGGCAGCGCAACTACCGGACTGGGTGCTGGACTCCGGTGACACGATGGTGTCCAGCACCCACCAGCTGAACCTGTGGGAACTGGTGGAACACAAACTCGGGGATCCTCATGTGGCGCTACAGGTCGGGAAGAAGAACACGCTGGGGAACTTCGGATTACACGACTACCTGTTCAGCACGGCGCCGACCCTCGCCGAAGGGCTGGCGCGCTCGGAACAGCACGCGAACCTGATCACCACCAATATCGGGTTCGCGGTGTCGGGAGAATCGGAAGAGGAAGCGAACGCGGATGTCCGGCTGCGGAACGGGCACGGCCGCGGCCGGGAGCTGGCCACTCAGTTCGCGCTGGCGGCGGTGGTGACGCGGGCGCGGAACGCGACAGGGCGGGATGTGCATCCGGTGCGGATCCGGTTCCGGCAGTCCGCGCCGCGGCGCTACCAGCCGTTCGTCGATATGTTCGGTACGCGGCGGGTCGACTTCGGGGCGCCGACCGACCAGATCACCTTCCGGACAGCGGATCTCGCACTTCCCCTGCGCACCGCAGACCCCGCGCTCGCCGCGATCCTCGGCCGGTGCGCGGCGGCGCTGCCGCCACCGCCGCGACTGGAGGTGAGCTGGGCGGGTCACGTGCAGCAGGCGCTGACGGTGCTGCTCGGGGACGGGCGAGTCACGGTGGAACGGGTCGCCCGGTTCCTGGCCACGAGCAGTCGCAGTCTGCAACGGCACCTTGCCGACGAAGGGACCACCTGGACAAGGGAATTGGACCGGGCGCGCAGCGCGGTGGTCGAACAGCGTTTCCGGGACAGTCCGGACGTTACGCAGGCGGCGCTGGCGAGGCGGGTCGGGTACGCCGACGCGGGGGCGTTGCGCCGGGCGCGGCAGCGGTGGACCGGGCGGAAGTAGCGCGACCGGATCGGCCCGCGAGTACCGCACTGCGACAGCGGCACCCGGCATGGTCCTGGTAGGTCACCGAGCGTGCGCACCGGAAGCTGCCGCCGCGGTGTGCGGCTGGGTGCCGAACGCGCAGACGAAGGTGCCGAACGCGCCGAGTTCCGCCCTGCGACGCCTCCGCTTGTCGACAGATAGGGGCACGTCATCGGGGTGATCTAGCGCTGGGTGACCTCCTCGGGCGCTCTCGGCGGACCGTGCGGGAACCGCATCGCGGGCCGATACTTTCGATCCGCCGGGCAGTTGTGCGGCGGAACGAGCCGAGGAAGGCGATCGGATGGGCGAAACGAATACCAGTGGTCCCGGGGACAGTGTGCTGCCGGGAGTGCTGAAGCTCGGCGGGCATGTGCTGGCGGAGAAAGTGCTCCGCGGCCGGGACGGCGGGATCCCGATGAAGAAGAGCGAGGTCGACGCACAGTGGCTCGGCGAGGTGCTCACGGCCGGGCATCCCGGCGCGGAAGTGGAATCGTTCGATATCGTCGACGCCGAGGGCGGGACGACGAGCCGCTGGAAAGCGACGGTCCATTACAACGAGGCGGGCCGGCGGGCGCGGTTACCGGAACATCTCTTCGCCAAGACCACCCTCACCTTCACCCAGCGTCTGACCCAGTACCTGGCGCACGCGCTGCCCGGCGAGCCCGGTTTCTTCCAGCATCTGCGGCCCGAACTCGATATCGAGGCGCCGCGCGGATATTTCGGAGCCGCCGACCTGCGGACCGGCCGGTCGCTGACGCTGCTCGAGGATGTGAGTGCCACCCGGGAGGCTCGCTTCTGTACGCCGCTGGAGCGGGTCACCAAGGAACAGATGGAAGACCTGCTCGGGAATATGGCGCGCTGGCACGGTCACTACTGGGAATCGCCGGAGCTGACAGCGCGGGACTGGCTGAAGACGCCGGGCGCGCATTTCCGCAATTTCGACCGGCTTCTCGGAATGCAGAAGCGGGCGAGGGTCGGGTTGAAACGCGCACCCGAAATCGTGCCCGAAACCCTGCCGCCGGTGCAGGACGAGTTCTACGCGGCCTGCGCCCGGGCGCTGCAGATCGCCGAACAGGCCCCGCAGACCCTCCTGCACGGTGACCCGCATATCGGCAACGCCTACGTCTGCGGCGACGACGGCAGTATGGGATTCACCGACTGGCAGCTGGTGATGCGCGGCAGCTGGGCATTCGATGTGGCATACACGATCACCTCCGGCCTCGAGGTCGAAGACCGCCGATCGTGGGAACCCGATCTCATCGCGTCGTATATCGATGCCCTCCGCGCGGCGGGTGGCCCCGCATTGACCTTCGACTCCGCCTGGCTCGCCTACCGGCAGCAGTCGCTCTACCCGTACTTCGCCTGGATGATCACCATCGGCCGCAGCGCGCTCATGCCGGAATTCCAGCCCGCCGATATCTGCCGCGCGATAGTCCACCGCACCGCCACCGCGATCATGGACCTGGACGCACTGCGGGCGGTCGGCGACTGAAACCCGGTGCGGCGTCAGGGCAGGATTTTCCGCAGCTTTCTGTTATCGGTCGCCAGCGTGACGCTGTTCGCCGTCATCTCGGGCTTTTCGTCAGCGAGCCAAATCAATTCGCTGAACCGAGGCTCGGGAAAATCGCTGGGTAACGGTGCACAGGAGGCCAGGGAGAGACCGATCGCGAGCGCATTGCCGCGGTCGACAGAGGTCGAATGAGTAAACCAGACCGCTGACCCGCCCGTCGGGAGTCTCATATCCCGAAACACCCCGATACCCCTGGGATCTCCGGCGAACAGCGCGGCCCCGAACCGGCGAGTGGGCTGGTAACGAACCAGTTCGGACACGGATTCTCCGGTGGTCCGGCTTATCAGCTGGATCGGGGTATCGGTCGATATCGCCCATTTGTAGCGCTGACCTGTCCGCCACGACGCCCTTCTCCTGGGCTTCCGCACCCAGGCATGCGCCTTGTAATTGTAGGGTTCCCACGCATACAGCGAGAGGACGGCTGCTATGCATTTCTGTTCATCTGGGTCACCCAGAAACTCGATCGCGTCGTTTTTCACCGGTCCTCCAGGCGTCAGAACGGCAGATCGGCGACCCACGGACAGCGAATGCTGTCGGGGGAACGCCTACCTGTAGACGATTCGGGCGTATCAGCTGCTGCGCGCCGACGGGCGCGCGTAGCATTCGATACCGAGGTTGCGAATAGCTCGGCAGGTACCGGACGGTCCGGACGCAGGTTCGACGCTGCCGACAGCGCAGTTGCCCGGTCGATTCCTTCGGCGTGAACAAGACGCAGCGAATCAGCGCCGGTATTACTGCGCAAAACTCCGATCGACCGGGGGTCACCCGCGAACTGCACACGTCCGGAGTACTTCCCGAGTCCGCGGTACGACCGCCACCAGCTACGCGGCAGAACGAATTCCGTTATGCCTTCCCCTGTTCCGGGGTCGCAGAGCAGAAACGTCCGCAGACAGGTGTGCCACTCGTTCTTACCGGCAGTGTCGGGGCTCAGTAGCGCAAGCGGGGTCATTCGCTCTCGATAGACCCAGCGTCCGAATTTATAGGGGTATTCACGCCAGGGCCACTGTCCGATAATCGATTCGACCGCAATCTTTTCATCAGAGCGCAATGCTGAGACTCCCGAGCTCGATCGACGGTGCGGGGAACTCTATCGACGCAGCCATACCGAGAATCATGGCCCGGTACTCGGGTCCGTGCGGCGCGTTGGCCGTCGAGAAGTCGACAACGGCGATGCACTCACCATCCTCTGAAGGCACTACCGTCTGAACCTGGAATACCGCAACCTCCTCCGCGTCACCCGGATATCCCGAGATCTCCGGTTTTCCGTGGCTGACAGTACGTTCGAAATACAGGGCAGGCCGATGGCCGAGTTCGATTATTTCCAGATGTCCGGTTTCTCCGTGGGCCGCTTTCGCCGCGACCAGATCGCCGATCACCAGCCGGGGGTTACGCGCTGGTCCATAAGCGAAAGACGACACAGTCAACCACGAGACGACATTCTCATCCGACTGGACGGAACGGTGGACACCGATGCCGCAGTACAGTGCGTTGTTGGAGATCATTGTGCCGATGAGGAACTGCATGGTCTCGACGACTGCGGACGCGCTGCCCCGTACCCCATCAGGGATGGCGTCGATGACCATCGGAAGATACCTGTCGCCCAGATCGGCTACTTGATCCAACGGTATTTCGTAATAGCCCGGTGGGATGTCGATCCCGACAGTGGGCGCACGCGGCGGCTCATTATCGTCCATGGGTCGGCTACTATCCGAATGCTGCACCGAAAATACTCCCCACGGCGCCCTGTGTCCTCTTGAGCACAGCGAAAGCGATCGCAGTCTCCTGTCCCGAGGTAGTTGCGCCACCTGTGGCCTGCAGAATCTTATGGGTCGCATCGGTGATGCCCGAGTTGTCGAGCTTTGCTCCCAGCGATGTGTTTTCGGTCAGCTTCGTGGCGACCCACCCCGGGTTGTGCGCCGCCGCGCTCCAGGTACTGGACATTCCGGCAAGCCGCCCTACGTCCTCCACGCCGGCGATTCCCGCCCATGCCGTCTTCCCCAACGCGCTCGCGCCGGGCACGACACCCACCGCGTCACCGGTCACCGTTATCCATGCCTTCAGATCACCCGACATCAGGTCCTCACGCATCTGCTCGTCGGTCAGGTCCAATGCCAACGCACCAGCACTGCTGACCAGAGCGATCCCCAGGGCGATACCAGAGATAGGGGGTGGTGTACACAACGCCAGAAGGCCGGACACCGCGGACACAATCCCCAGCGCGGTGTGGATTCCTTCACGGTGCTCATCGATCCACTTACCGATCGCCTCGACGGCGTCGGTGATGCGGTCCCAGATGCTCTTGTCCGGCTCGCTGGGGGCGAAATCCTTCGCCGCGGCATCGAGCTCGGCGGCTACGCGTTTTGCGACATTGCCGTGTTCGGTTTCAAGGTCCCGTGCACGGGCCATGATCGAGTCCTGGATTCCCATCCAGTTGTCCACAGCTACACCGGCAGCGTTGACCCGCGCGGTAGCGGCATTGAGCCGGTTCTGGGCGGCTTGTACCGCGGCCGGATCATCGAACTGCTGCTTTGCC
This sequence comes from Nocardia sp. NPDC019395, assembly GCF_040632335.1. Lineage (NCBI taxonomy): Bacteria > Bacillati > Actinomycetota > Actinomycetes > Mycobacteriales > Nocardiaceae > Nocardia > Nocardia sp. NPDC019395. The sequence continues at coordinate 408,648 of NZ_JBEYBT010000002.1, read as the reverse complement.
AAAGAAAGGTCGGGGTTGGCATTGGCCTGCTGAAGCTCGGTAGCGGCCTTGCTGAGCTCACCGGCGGCATTCGCCGCCTCCTGGTCGAGTGCTTTGGCCTGGTCCCGAAAGCCCGCTAGAGCGGTGTTCCACTCCGCAAGGAGTTCTACTGCGCGCTCCAACGATTTCTGTGCGTAGCCGAGGTCCTGGGCGAGGGTGGCGTCGAAGTGGCTGCGGAACGCGTCACCTGCTTCTCCGCGCCAGACATCGTCGTTGCTATTGCGCAGCCGTGACAGGAGATCGTTGGTTTCGCGCACAGCCACAGCCGCGTTGTTGATGCGGTTCGTGAGGCCGGTGACGTCGTCGGGGACACCGGGAACAGGGTTGTGTCCCAGGTTCGGATACGGATTGTCGGTCATTACTGCCCGCCTTCGGTGGTGACCGGAGTGCCGGTAACCTGACCGAGGGCCTGTGCGGTGGAGTGATCGACGGCCTGATAGGCGGCGACACACTGGTCCACGCCGTCGGCGGTGACCTGGGAAAGTTCACCGATTCGCTGGACACCGAAATGCCAACGGCGTTGGAAGCTGTCCGCGGCGTCATCAAGGGTCTGGGTGCCGATACTTGCGATACCGATATCAGCCATTGCCTTCAACGCATCGTTCAGGACCTGCTGCGAGTTCTTCAGAGCAGTGGCGGTCTTGGTGAGCACATCGATATCGACCTCGAGCGGCCCCGGCACCTCGCCCCCCTAGAAATCAGATTGGTCAGCCTGGCGAACGTATCATCCGCACCTTCCACCACGCCGGGACGGTCAGCCGTATCGATGCCGCATGGCGGACCGCTATGAGTCCGACCGGACCTGCATGGATCCGCCCTCCGAGCGGGACCGTTCGGCACGTCGTAAGCCGAGACGAGTTCCGGTATTCACGGCAGCGGCCGGGTAGAGTCGACCCGGACCACGAGTGGGGAGGCTCAATGCTCGACGTTTCGCATCTGGTGCGCCGGTTCGGCGACAAAACTGCCGTCGACGATGTGTCGTTCAGCGTGGAGCCGGGGGCGCTCACCGGGTTCGTCGGCGGTAACGGGGCAGGCAAGACCACGACCATGCGGATGATCATGGGGGTCCTGGCGGTCCACGGCGGTGAGGTGCGCTGGGACGGGCGTCCGGTGACGATCGCCGATCGCCGGTCGTTCGGGTACATGCCGGAGGAACGGGGGTTGTATCCGAAGCAGCCGGTGCGGGATCAGCTGGTGTATCTGGCTCGGTTGCGCGGGCTTTCGGCCGCGGAGGGCAGGCGGCGGACCGCGGAACTGCTGGAGCGGTTCGGGCTCGGGGATCGAGGGAAGGACAAGCTGGAGTCGCTGTCGCTCGGGAATCAGCAGCGGGTGCAGATCGCGGCGGCGGTGGTGGCGCGGCCGTCGGCGTTGGTGCTCGATGAACCGTTCTCCGGGCTGGATCCGGTCGCGGTCGATTCGATGGCGGAACTGCTGGCCGAATACGCCGCACAGGGTGTGCCGGTGCTGTTCTCCTCGCATCAGCTGGATCTGGTGGAGCGGCTGTGCGATCGGCTGGTGATTCTCGCGAACGGACGGGTTGTCGCGCAGGGCTCGGCGGCGCAACTGCGGGAGGCCGGTGCGCTGCGGTATCGGCTGCGGGCCGGTGCGGACACCGGCTGGTTGAGTGAGTTCGCCGGGGTGAGCGTGGTCGAGCGCAACGGGTCGGGGGTGCTGCTCGAGCTGACCGGCGCGACCACCGACGAGGTGCTCACCGAGGCGCTGGCGCGCGGGTCGGTGCGGGAATTCGCCGAGGTGCGGCCGTCGGTCGCGGAGATCTTCCGGGAGGTGACGGCATGATGGACAACCACGAGAAGGCAGCGGACCCCGCGCCGCGCGGAGTGTGGCGGATCGTCACGGAACGTGAAGTACTGGTCAAGCTGCGCGACCGAAACTTCCTCATCTCGACGGTCGTCACGATCGTGGCGATCGTCGCGTCGCTGGCCATCAGTGGGTTCATGAGCGGGCGCACCGAGACCGTCGATATCGCGGTCACCGGGACGGACGCGAGCCAGGTGGTGGAGACGGCCGACGGTATGGCCGAACTCTCCGGCGGTGATGTCACTTTCGCCACCCATCCGGTCGCCGACCTCGCCGCCGTCGAACAGCAGGTGCGCGACGGCGAGGTCGAAGCGGGCCTCGTCGCGGCACCCGAAGGGTGGCGGCTCATCGGCAAGGAATCGGTGAACGACGACGTCAGCACCTATGTGACGACCGCCGCCCAGCAGCTCGCGCTACAACGCAACGCCGAGGCCGCGGGCACCTCGCTCGAAGAGCTCGGCCGCGGCGGCCAGGTGACCTACGACGTGCTGGACGAGTCGACGATCGACCCCGCGTTCGCGAAGATCATGACGTTCGTGTTCGCGTTCCTGTTCTATGTCGCCTCGCTGCTGTTCGGAATGTCCATCGCGCAGAGCGTGGTCGAGGAGAAGCAGAACCGTATCGTCGAGATCCTCGCCAGCGCGATTCCCCTGCGGCAGTTGCTGATCGGCAAGATCGTCGGCAACACCGTGATGGCGTTCGGGCAGCTCGTCCTGTTCGCGGGCGCGGGTCTGGCCGGGCTGGCGGTGATGGGAAATACCGAGCGCATCACTCAGATCGCCGGTGCGGCAGGATGGTTCCTGGTCTTCTTCATCGTCGGGTTCCTCGCCCTGGCCAGCCTGTGGGCGGTCGCCGGCTCCCTCGCGACCCGTAACGAGGACCTGCAGTCGACCTCCACCCCGCTGAGCATGCTGATCATGATCGTGCTGTTCCTCGGCATATTCGCCTCCGGCACGGCGCAGACCGTCGCGTCCTACGTCCCGATCGTCTCCATTGTCACGATGCCCGCCCGCCTCGCCGAAGGCACGGCCGCCTGGTGGGAGCCGCTTGTCTCCCTCGCTGTCATGGCGGCAGCCGCCTACGGGATCGTGGTCGTCGCGGAGCGGATCTATCGCCGCTCGCTGATGCAAACGCAAGGGCGTCTGACATACCGCCAGGCACTCAGCGTCGAGGATTGACACGGCCAGGTCTGGGAAGTATCCGAGCTGTCCCAGACCGGGAGACGGAATAGAGTGCCGTCCGAAACTCATCGGTGAGCGGTGAAGGAGTACCGATGACGAGAACCACCCCACCTCGGCCGGTCGATATCGCGTCGGTATTTCCGGAGCTGGCTCCGTTGGTGCGGCAGGCAGTCCGCCTGCACCCCCGTCCCGGCCAGCCCACCGTTCACCAGAGCTCCATCGGAGGTCCGTTGCTGTGGCCTGCCGACGAAGAATGGCCGGTCTGCACGGAAGAAGAGCACAGCGATTCGGAACTGCCCAACTCCCTTGCCGCCGTCCGCCGGCGGCGGGCGATGCTGGAAGAAGCCTGGCTTCGGCACCACGCTACCGGCCAGGACCTCCTCACCTCCGAACAACGGGCGTACCTGGCCGAACTCGAAGCAGGGCATCTCGAGCACGAGGAGCCGAATGCGCTGCTCCCGGTCGCTCAGCTCTACGTCCGCGATATACCCGGACTGGCCGGCCCCGCGGGAACGGACCTTCTGCAAGTGCTGTGGTGTCCCCTGGATCACGATATGGTCCTTCCCGCGGCCCACCTCGTCTGGCGCGACTCCGGGAGCGTCCGTGATCTGCTCGTCGACCCGCCGGAACCCGCCGATGTCGACCACTACGGACTGTACGTTCCCGAGCCGTGCATCCTGCATCCCGAGGTCGTGAGCGAATACCCGGCTCAGCCCGAATGGCCGAACGAACTCGCGGAGCGACTCGACAACTGGGATCCCAGCCACCGGTCCGAAGCCGACCAGGAGCAGGAAGACAGTCCCGAGTCCGCCTACGACGAGCACTGCGTCGCTCCCGGGTGGAAGGTCGGCGGGTGGGGTCCGTGGAGCTTCATGGACCCCTGGCCGATGAAATGCGAAGTCTGCGACGCCGAGTACCGGCCGCTGCTCACCATCAGTACCGGCGAATGGGACGAGGGAAGCCGCAGCTGGATTCCACTCGAAGACCGCGAGCCCACCGCGGACCCCATCGGGCTGCGCGAGCCATGGAACCCACCGATGGTGCAGATCGGCCGCGGCTACAACATGCAGATCTACACCTGCCCCACATCCTTCGACCACCCGCACCTGGAAGTCATGCAGTGAATTCCGCAGGAAAGTAGTAGCGGATACCCGCGACCCGGCCTGGTCCGCGAGGCGAGGAAAACCTCGCGGCCATCACCGGTCCGTGTCTTTCGGATGACGAGGGGATGCATAGATGAGCCAGATGGTACGACTGTCGTCGTCGATGACGTATCGAACACGCCCGCTACCGGTGACCTCGTACTCCCGCTGTTCGAGGTCGACGCCGTTGTGCCTGTGGGTTCCGAGATCGCCGCGGAGCCGATGTTGCCGGTCCGGGTCGGCTCGCGAGCGCGGGTCTGTACGAAGGGATTCGAAGCAGCGACGAACGTTGGGTAGCACAAGCCGGCACAGCTCCTCCCAACCACGGACGGCATCGGTGGTGCCGAAACGGATCTCCCATTGATCGTCGGGCACAGGTACGGTCACGCGATCGCCGCGTTTGGGGCTCATACGCCGAAATCCACTTCGCCGAAATCGCCCTCGGTGGGGACCTGAGCCGCCCGGTAGGCCGCGGGATCCGCCTTTATTCGAGCTGTTGCCCGCCAACCCGCGAGGGTTTCGCGAACCGCCGGGTCCGCATCCAGTTCGGCGGCGTCAGAAAGTACTTCGGCCAGCTCTACCGTGAATTCCTTGGCCTCTTGCTCGGAGAGGTGGCGCACCCAGGGAAAGACGTCCGGCATCGCCAGCATCAGAGTACGGGCGGATCGGTCGTGTTTGAGGAGCGCGAGGAACAACCGGGAAGCCGCTGAAAGCGACTCGTCGCGTAGATCCTGCCGGTCGGCCGCGGTCAGGTAGAAATCCACCGCATCTCGGTGGGTGACCCGCACCCGGCCGAGCCGGGTCGCCCGCTCGGCGACCTCTTTTGGATGCCGCGACAGGTCGGAGAAGGTGACGTGGTCGTCCGCAGTCGAACTCACGTACCGAATAACTCAGAACACGATCTGAATACAGTGGATGGGCGGTCGGAATCAGATCGGAATGATGCGGACAGTCGGACCGCACAGCATGGACATATCGTCGGCATCGCTCGTCAGCATCACGACGGGAAGGGGCTGACGCGAGGCCATTTCCGCGACGACAGCGTCGAGGGCGTACTTGTGGCCGTGAAGCCCGGTATCGAGGAGCAGAGCTGAGGCGGTTCTTGCTGTCGCCTCATCGACGTGTTCGATCCGAATCCCGGACAACAGCCAGTTCAGGCGCGCACGATCAATTTTCCGGTGCGTTGCCTCGATGATGGTCAACGCACTGATGACGATCTCCATGCCACGAGCCCGTGCCTCTCCTACCAGCGCGACTACCGGCGTGGAGTCGTCGACCAGGCGAGACAGGCCTTGACAGTCCAGGACCACAACGCCTTGCTGTGGAGTGCTCGTGCGGCGGGACGCGGATGTGTTCAGCCTGCCGTGGGCCATTGCCCCGGCTCGTCCAGCGCACGATCGAAAGCTTCCCTGGCTCGCTGCCGTTCGCCGGCGGGCAGCGGGCCGGTGCGCTGCTCGTAGTCGGCGAGGTACTCATCGAGGAGCAGACCACGCAATTCACGCTCTACCGCCGAGGCCACGAACGAGGAGAATTCCCGTTTGCCCACGCGCCGGCGGATGGCTTCGGCGGTGCCCTCCGGCAGCGACAGGCTGATCCGCGTCGCGGGCCCCTCTCCGATACCGTGCTCCAATTAGGAATCCGGCGGCCGGTCCTGACCCTGAAGCCGACCACCGAACACCCCCGATCAGAGCACTCGGCCGTATCGGGTATCACAGACAGCGGCGATATCGCGGATCAGCCTGGCGAACAGTTGCGGTTGCGCGAGCGGCAGATAGTGGCCGGCCCGGGGCACGACGAGCAGGCGGGACCGGGCTGCGGCAGCGGCGAACTGCTGTTCATGGGCACGGAAATGGTCGCGACTGCCGTTGAGCAGCCATACGGGGCCGCTGCACCGGCCGAGTTCCGTGAGCGGATCGAACGACCCGACGGCGCGGACGACATCCGGAATGACCTCGGTGGCTATCCCGCCCTCCCCCACGGCGGAGGCGACCCGGATCGGGAGGACAGCCTCGAACATCCGGTTGCTGACCCGCTCGCCGCCGTCGCGCCGGGCCGAGAGGAACAGATGGGCCAAACGGAAGGGAACTGTCAGGCCCCTGTTCGGCACGGAGGTGGAACCGGCGACCACCAGACCCGCCACCTGCTCGCCGAGCTCTGCCGCCGCCGCGATACCGACATACCCACCCAGCGAATGTCCGACGAGCAAGGCGCGGCCACCGGCTTCTTCGACAGCCGTTCGCACAGTATCGACGGCGGCACTCATCGTGAAGGATTCGCCGCGGCGATGGCCGTGACCCGGTAGATCCACGGTGACCACCGGGCGTTCGGCACCTATTTCATCGGTCACGCAGATCCAGCATCGGCCGCTCAGCCGGATGCCGTGCACCAGGACCACGGGAAGCGTCATGAAAACCTCCAATTTGCAACGCGACGTTGCGTTGTAAAAGTAGCGGGTCGATCGACTCAACGCAACGTTGCGTTGTATTGTCGCGGTATGGATATCGCCTCCGACGGGAACACAAGTGGCCGGCCGCGGCGTGCCGATGCGATCTTCACCGCCACCCTGGAACTCCTCGCCGACAAGGGGTACGAGGGGCTGACCATGGAATCAGTCGCGATCCGCGCCGGGGTCAACAAGACAACGCTCTACCGGTGGTGGAAATCCAAGGACGAAGTACTCGCCGCCGCGCTCACCGATTCGGAGCTCCTCACCTTCGCCGTACCCGATACCGGCAGCCTCCGTGGCGACCTCATCGAAACGAGTCGCGGCATCCACGAACTGCTCACCGGTACCGCAACCGCACCCATCGCCGCCGCCGTCCTGGCGGCGGCACCGCGGCGCCCCGCACTGGCCGCCATCGGCCGGGCCTTCTTCGCGGACCGCGCCGAACGCGAACATCCGATCTTCCGCCGGGCAATCGACCGCGGCGAACTGCCGGAACAGGCCGATCCTCGATTGATGATGGATATGCTCGCGGGCGCCATCTGGTTCCGGCTGTTTCTACGCGCCGAACCGGTGCGTGACGCGGACCTCGCGGCGGCAGTCGATCTGGTCCTGGGCGGTGCCGCGACCGGCTGACGGCACGGGTGAGTTCGCCGCCGAGCGTTCGGAGCCGACGGTTCCGGACCCATACGACACGGCAGGACTGCCGGATTCGGTTATTTCTTGCGACCCATGGCCGCGTAACCCGCGGCGGGCGGCCGGGGCGCACCGGTCGGCAATTCGGTCACTTCGTCCGGGAGCGAAGGCTTTTCCCCGGCATACCAGTTCTCGATCGCGACGATACCGGGCTCCAGCAACTCCAGGTCACGGAAGAAGTGCGAAACTCCCCGGTGGTCGCGGGCCTCCATCTCGATACCGCTCTGGCGGTACGCCTGCACGGTGCCCTCGACCATGGCCGGGTCGAAATCGGTGGTCAGATGGGTCATCACCAGATACGACCCGGACGGCAGCGGAGCGAGCAACGTATCGACGATGTCGTAGATACGCTCGCCGGGAACGAAATGGCACAGCGCGATAAGGCTCAACGCCACGGGCTTGTCGAAATCCAGGGTTTCGCGTACCGCCGGATCGGACAGAATCCGTTCCGGGGCAGTCAGATCGGCTTCGACATACTGGGTCACCCCCTCGGGCGTTCCGACCAGCAGCGCCCGTGCGTGTGCCAGGACGATAGGATCGTTGTCCACGTAGACGACCCGCGCGTCGGGCGCGGTTTCCTGGGCGACCTGGTGCAGATTCGGTTCGGTGGGGATTCCGGTGCCGATATCGAGGAACTGCCGGACTCCCAGCCCGCTGAGATGACGCACCGCCCGCACCATGAACGCGCGATTGTCCCGCGCCACACCCCGGACCGAGGGAATGGCCTGCTCGATTTTCGCCGCGGCCTCCCGATCGGCGGGGTAGTTGTCCTTACCACCCAGGAAGTAGTCGTATATGCGGGCGCTGTGGGCACGATTCTGCTCGAGATCCACCGAACCTTTGTGTGCTGCCACGAGTTACTCCTCACTCCCGCGATATTGTCGCTCCGACGAGTTAACCACTCCGGTCCCGATCGCAACCCCACTCGTGGCCACAAATGTTGCCAACGCGGCGATTCGACAGGCAGATGCAGGGGCGTGTACCGCCAGGCATTCGAAGTCGAGGTCTGACCACCCCTGAACCCCCGGACCTCCGGACTCGGCGAGACCGGGTACGCGCGGCAGATCTTTCCGGCCGTCGCCCTGCCCGGCGGATCGTCGCAGGTAGAAGGCTGGGCCGGGTACGCTGCACGATGGGTCTTGCCTGACCAGAGCGGATCGCGATAAGCAAAGGGGTCCTCCCGCACGATGCGGAAGGACCCCTTTCAGCGCTGTATCAGCGAGCCGCTCAGGCGGTTTCGGTGATCGGCCGGTCGACCCAGCTCATCAGGTCGCGCAGCTTCTTACCGGTGACCTCGATCGGGTGCTCGGCGTTCTGCTTGCGCAGCCCCTCGAGCTCCTTGTTGCCACCCTCGACGTTGGCGACCAGGCGCTTGACGAAGGTGCCGTCCTGGATGTCCTTGAGGATGTCCTGCATCCGCTTCTTGGTGTCGGCGTCGATAACCCGCGGGCCCGACAGGTAGCCACCGAACTCGGCGGTGTCGGAGACCGAGTAGTTCATCCGGGCGATACCGCCCTCGTACATGAGGTCGACGATCAGCTTCAGCTCGTGCAGCACCTCGAAGTAGGCCATCTCCGGGGCGTAGCCGGCCTCGACCATGACCTCGAAACCGGTTTTGACCAGTTCCTCGGTGCCGCCGCAGAGCACGGCCTGCTCGCCGAAGAGGTCGGTTTCGGTCTCTTCCTTGAAGGTGGTCTTGATGACGCCGGCGCGGGTGCCGCCGATGCCCTTGGCGTAGGACAGCGCCAGGGCCTGGCCCTCGCCCTTCGGGTCCTGCTCGATGGCGATGAGGGCGGGCACACCCTTGCCGTCGACGAACTGGCGGCGGACCAGGTGGCCGGGGCCTTTGGGGGCCACCATGCCGATGGTGATCTCGGCGCCCGGCTTGATCAGGCCGAAGTGGATGTTGAGGCCGTGGCCGAAGAACAGCGCGTCGCCGTCCTTCAGGTTCGGCTCGATCTCGCTGCTGAAGATCGAGGCCTGGGCGGTATCGGGGGCGAGCAGCATGATGACGTCGGCCCACTCCGAAACCTCGGCGGGGGTGCCGACGGTCAGGCCGGCCTCTTCGGCCTTGGCCCGCGATTTGGAGCCTTCCTTGAGACCGATGCGCACCTCGACGCCGGAGTCGCGCAGGCTCAGCGAATGCGCGTGCCCCTGGCTGCCGTAACCGATCACCGCGACCTTACGGCCCTGGATGATCGACAGATCGGCGTCGTCGTCGTAGAACATCTCGACTGCCACTTGGTGGTATCCCTTCTGACTATTCGAACCCGCAAAGCGCGGGAAACGGTAAACGAGGCACGAACGACGGCCGGGCGCGGGGTGCGCCCGGCCATGGGTTCAGCGGGTGGCGGTGATGGATTTGGGTCCGCGGCCCACGGCCACCACCCCGGATTGCACGATCTCCCGGATGCCGTACGGCTCGAGCATCCGCAGCAGGGCGTCGAGCTTGGAGCGGGTACCGGTCGCTTCGACGGTGAGGGCGTCGGGCGACACGTCGATCACCTTGGCGCGGAACAGGTTCACCGATTCGATGACCTGGGTGCGCACGCTGGCGTCGGCGCGGACCTTGACCAGGATCAGTTCCCGGGCCACCGAGGTGCCCGGATCCTGCTCCACGATCTTGATGACGTTCACCAGCTTGTTGAGCTGTTTGGTGACCTGTTCGAGCGGCAGATCGTCCACGGTGACCACTATCGTCATCCGGGAGATCTCCTTGACCTCGGTAGCGCCCACCGCGAGGGATTCGATATTGAATCCCCGCCGCGAGAACAGGCTGGCCACGCGGGCCAGCACGCCCGGCTTGTCCTCGACCAGAACGCTGAGGGTGTGTGTGGTGCTCATGCGGGATTCCCCTCGGACTCGTTCTGCTCGCGGGCCATGGCCTCGTGGATAACAGCCGGTTCGGCGGCCTGCTCGTCCTCGTCGAACAGCGGGCGGATACCGCGGGCGGCCATGATCTCGTCGTTACTGGTGCCGGCGGCGACCATCGGCCACACCTGAGCGTCCTTGCCGACGATGAAATCGATCACCACCGGGCGGTCGGTGATGGACTGGGCCTCGCGGATCGCGGCCTCCACATCCTCCTGCTTCTCCACCCGGATACCGTGGCAGCCCAGCGCCTCGGCGAGTTTCACGAAATCGGGGATGCGCAGGCCGTGGGTGTTGAGATCGGTATTGGAGTAGCGCTGGTCGTAGAACAGGGTCTGCCACTGCCGGACCATGCCCAGGTTGCCGTTGTTTATCAGCGCGACCTTGATCGGCACACCCTCCACCGCGCAGGTGGCGAGTTCCTGATTGGTCATCTGGAAGCAGCCGTCACCGTCGACAGCCCACACCTCGCGGTCGGGCTGACCCATTTTGGCGCCCATGGCCGCGGGCACCGCGTAACCCATGGTTCCGGCGCCGCCGGAGTTCAGCCAGGTGCGGGGGTTCTCGTACTTGATGAACTGAGCTGCCCACATCTGGTGCTGGCCCACGCCCGCGCAGTAGATGGCATCGGGCCCGGCCATCCGGCCCAGGGTCTCGATGACGTACTCCGGGGAGAGCGCGCCGTCCGACGGCGCGGTCCAGCCCAGCGGGTAGGACTCGCGGACCCCGTTCAGGTAGGTCCACCAGGCGGCCAGATCCAGGTCGATACCGGCCGGATCGGTCCGCAGGGTTTCGATGAGCTCGGTGAGCACCTCACGGCAGTCGCCCACGATCGGCACATCGGCGTAGCGGTTCTTACCGATCTCGGCGGGGTCGATATCGGCGTGGATAACCTTCGCGTCCGGGGCGAAGGAATCCAGCTGGCCGGTGACCCGGTCGTCGAAACGAGCGCCGAGCGTGATGAGCAGATCGGATTTCTGCAAGGCGGCGACCGCGGCCACCGTGCCGTGCATACCCGGCATACCCAGGTTAAGCGTATGGCTGTCGGGGAACGCGCCGCGCGCCATCAGGGTGGTGACCACGGGGATACCGGTGAGTTCGGCCAGCTCCAGCAGTTCGGCCGAGGCCTCGGCCTTGATGACGCCGCCACCGACATAGAGCACGGGGGCGGTGGCCTCGGCGATCAGCCGGGCAGCTTCGCGCACCTGCTTACCGTGCGGTTTGGTGACCGGGCGGTACCCGGGCAACCGCATCTCGGGCGGCCAGCTGAAGGTGGTCTGCTCCTGCAGCACATCCTTCGGGATATCGACCAGCACCACACCGGGACGGCCGCTCGACGCCAGATAGAAGGCCTCGGCGAGCATCCGCGGGATATCGATACCGTCTTTGATCAGGAAGTTGTGCTTGGTGATCGGCATGGTGATGCCGGAGATATCGGCTTCCTGGAAAGCGTCGGTGCCGATCAGGCTACGACCGACCTGACCGGTGATCGCGACCATCGGCACGGAATCCATCTGAGCGTCCGCGATGGGGGTCACCAGGTTCGTCGCGCCCGGACCGGACGTGGCCATACAGACACCGACCTTGCCGGTCGCCTGGGCGTATCCGGTGGCCGCGTGCCCCGCGCCCTGCTCATGACGCACGAGCACATGGCGGACCTTGGTGGAATCGAAGAGCGGGTCGTAGACAGGAAGAACCGCGCCGCCGGGAATCCCGAATACGGTGTCGACGCCGAGCTCCTCGAGGGAGCGAACGACGGACTGCGCGCCGGTGACCCGCTCGGGCGGGACCTGGCGGCGATTCGCCGGGGTGGTCGGAGCACCCGCCGGGGCCGGCGGGTTGGAAGGCGCGGGCTTACGGGCCGCGGGCCCGGGCCTGGTAGTTGGTGCGCTCACCGTCTTGGTTCCTTACTGCTTGTCGTTCACTGGTCCCGACATAAAAAAGCCCCCGACAGCCGGTGGCTGTTCGAGGGTGGCGCGTCGCAGTGCGAGCTGACGTATCCGGATCGTCTGGCTCAGCGCTGGACGCGCCGGCCGATTACGAGCAACTCGATTCGATTCACGCGCATGACGGTATGTGTGCGTGTGGTGCAGAGTCAAACAGCTGACCGCTGTCTTCCCATTATGTGAGAAGGTAGCGGCTGCTCACGCCCGTTCACCGTGATGCGAGGATGGTGGTGTGTCATCACCGCATCAGTCCGTGCCACCTCCTGAATCGTCCCATATCTCCGCGGCCGCGGAGGTAACGGGTGGGGATACGGCGCCGCCGGGTCCGACGCGTGTGATCCGCACGACACGGCTGGCATTCCTGAGTGTCGTGATCTCGGCACTGTGCGTGTTCTTCCCGATCGTCGGCTGGCCGGCCGGGCTGTTCTGGCTGGCACTGATCCCGATCTGGGCGGTCGTCTGGATCCTGCGGACACAGACCACGGTGTCACCGCGCGGTCTGGATCTGCGCACGATGCTCTCCTCCCGGCATATCGGCTGGGACCGGGTGCGGGGCGTGAGCATCCCCAAGCGCGGATATGTGCGCGCACATCTCGACGACGACACCGAGGTGCCGCTGCCGGCGGTGAGCTACGACCGGCTGCGCGATCTGGTGGACGCGTCCGGTGGGCGAATCCCCGATCCCTTCGCACTCCCCGATTCCGACGCGGCCGCCGAGCCCGCGGACGAGAAAACCGGCACCGAGCCCGCAGGCGAGAAAACCGGCACCGAATCCGCGGGCGACGACTCCGGCGCCGCGGACTCCCGCCCCACCACGGCCGATACCGATCCCGAATCCACTTCCGAGCGGGAGTAGCCTGAGGAAACGCCGATCGCACCGGAAGCGGTTCCGTGCCGCCGGGCGATACGGCGAAGTCGCAATTCTCAGCCCCCGCGACCAGACCGAGGACACCCATGCCACCGCTTCGCTCACGTACGACCACCATCGGCCGCAATGCCGCCGGCGCCCGCTCCCTGTGGCGGGCCACCGGGATGACCGACTCCGATTTCGGTAAGCCGATCGTCGCGATCGCCAACTCCTACACGCAGTTCGTTCCCGGACACGTGCACCTCAAGGATGTCGGCGAAATCGTGGCGGCCGCGGTCCGGGAAGCGGGCGGGGTACCGCGCGAATTCCACACCATCGCGGTCGACGACGGTATCGCGATGGGTCACGGCGGCATGCTCTACTCGCTGCCCAGCCGGGAGATCATCGCCGACTCCGTGGAGTACATGGCGAACGCGCACACCGCAGACGCGCTGGTGTGTATCTCGAACTGCGACAAGATCACCCCGGGCATGCTGAACGCGGCGATGCGGCTGAACATCCCCGCCGTGTTCGTCTCCGGCGGTCCGATGGAGGCCGGTAAGGCCGTGGTCGTAGGCGGCGTGGCGCAGGCGCCGACCGATCTCATCACCGCCATCTCGGCCAGCGCCAACTCGGCGGTGACCGACGAGGGTCTCAGCGAGGTCGAGCGCAGTGCCTGCCCGACCTGCGGTTCCTGTTCGGGCATGTTCACCGCGAACTCGATGAACTGCCTCACCGAGGCGCTGGGTCTGGCACTGCCGGGTAACGGCTCCACGCTGGCCACGCACGCGGCGCGGCGTGCGCTGTTCGAGCGGGCCGGGCGGGTGATAATCGATATCGCGAACCGCTGGTACCGCGAGGACGACGAGTCGGTGCTGCCGCGCAATGTCGCGAACGAGAAGGCATTCCGCAACGCGATGGCCCTGGATGTGGCGATGGGCGGATCGACCAACACCGTCCTGCACACCCTGGCCGCCGCGCAGGAGGGCGAGATCGACTTCGACCTGCACACCATCGAAGAGATCAGCCGGAAGGTGCCGACCCTGTCGAAGGTGGCGCCGAACTCCGACTATCACATGGAGGATGTGCACCGCGCCGGCGGTATCCCGGCGATCCTCGGTGAACTGCGCCGCGCCGGGCTGCTGGAAACCGATGTGACCACTGTGCACAGCCCGTCCGTGGACGAATGGCTGGACACCTGGGATATCCGCTCGGGTAAGGCGTCCGAAGAGGCGCTGGAACTGTTCCACGCGGCCCCCGGCGGCGTGCGCACCACCGAACCGTTCTCCACCGACAACCGCTGGTCGTCACTGGACACCGACGCCGCGGGCGGCTGTATCCGCGATATCGAACACTCCTACACGGCCGAGGGCGGTCTGGTGGTGCTGCGCGGGAATATCGCCGTGGACGGCGCGGTCCTCAAAACCGCGGGTATCGACGAGGAACTGTTCTCCTTCGAAGGCCCGGCCGTGGTGGTGGAATCCCAGGAAGAAGCGGTCTCGGTGATCCTCGGCAAGAAGATCCAGCCGGGCGATGTGCTCGTGGTGCGCTACGAGGGCCCGGCCGGTGGACCCGGGATGCAGGAGATGCTGCATCCGACCGCGTTCCTGAAGGGTGCGGGCCTGGGCAAAGTGTGCGCGCTGATCACCGACGGCCGGTTCTCCGGCGGCACCTCCGGGCTGTCGATCGGGCATATCTCGCCCGAGGCGGCCAGCGGCGGTGTCATCGGCCTGGTGGAGAACGGCGACCGGATCCGGATCGATGTCTCCACCCGCGCCCTCGAGGTACTGGTCGACGATGCGGTCCTGGCGGAACGCCGCGCCAAGATGGAGACCCGGGAACGGCCGTGGCAGCCGGTGAACCGGGAACGCCCGGTCACTACCGCCCTGCGCGCCTACGCGGCCCTGGCCACGTCCGCCGACAAGGGTGCGGTCCGGCACGTGCCCTGATCGAGCCCCGGAGATACGGAAGGCGTCCCACCCGAGTTCGAGTGGGACGCCTTCCCGTCTGTCGGAGGGTGCGCGGACCGGGATATCTTCGGATCGTGGCTGTACGCGCGAATGAGCTCGAGGCGTTGCGTCGTGGACTGAAGACGTTCTGCTATCAACTGCTCGGCTCGCCGTTCGATGCCGAAGACGCAGTACAGGACACAATGGAGCGAGCGTGGAAAGCCCGGGACTCGTTCGATCCTCGCGTGGGGACACTGTCGACGTGGGTTTTCCGTATCGCACGCAATATCTGCTTCGACCGGCTGCGCGAGGCGCCCCGCAGGCCGCTGCCGCGGGATCTGCGTGAACCCGGTATGGAGGTCGGGGCGCCTCTGGTCCCCGCGTTCGACGTGCCCTGGTTGATGCCGGCTCCGACGGACCGGTGGGAAGACTCGGAACCCGAGGGGTCGGCAGTCCGGGCCGACACCGTTCGTCTCGCCGTCACGGCGGTGTTGCAGGCCTTGCCACCGCGGCAGCGGGGCGTGTTCATCCTGCGCGACGTGCTCGGGTACTCGGCGAACGAGACCGCGGCTGTCCTCGAGACGACTGTGCCCGCTGCGAACTCCGCACTGCAGCGTGCTCGTACAGCAGTGCGTGGCGGGGTTTCCCGCCACGCTCCGTTGCGGCTCGAGACAGTGCGGCGATACGCCCGGGCGATCGAGCAGGGAGATGTCGGCACGTTGGTTACCCTCGTCGCAGACGATGTGGTGTTCGAGATGCCGCCCGTGCCGCAGTGGTCGATCGGGCGCGAAACATACGCTGCATTTATGTCGACGCTCTTCGATCGACGCGGCACGCAGTGGGAGACGCGACCCGTTACCGCCAACGGCCAGTTCGGCATCTTGCTCTTCCTCCGCACCGATGCCGGACCGGTGCCACATACGGTGCAACTGTTCGACGCGGACCCGGCGGGCGCGCTGATCGGACATGTCCTCGTCTACCAGGACCCGCGGCTTTTCGATCTCTTCGAGAGGAGTCGCGACGAGGACCGATGAGTTCGACGCCGCCCATCCGTAAACCTGGTGAACCATTTTCCTGCCGGGTGGCGCGATCGGTACGCGCCCGGCAACCGACACCAGGGAGCACCATCATGGGACGCATAATCGTCGCCCAGTTCATCACCCTCGACGGCGTCGTCGAAGACCCCGATGGATCCGACGGCACCTCGTTCGGAGGATGGGCGTTCCGGCACGGACGCCACTCCGTCGCTGGAGACAAGTTCGCCTACGGCCCGATTCTGCAGACCGGCGTGTTCCTCTTCGGTCGCAACACATGGCAGCACTTCTCGGCGCTGTGGCCAGGACGCGACGACCCGTTCGCGCAGGCGCTCAATGCTGCCGATAAGGCGGTCGCGACCCGCTCGGGAGTCGACCTCGGGCGGTGGCAGAATTCGCGCGTGGTCACCGACGACGTGTACGAATGGGCACGGAAGACCGCGGCCGAGCGTGACATCGCCATCATCGGTAGCGGCTCGCTCGTCGATCTGTTCCGTGACGCGGGAGCGGTCGACGAGTACCGGCTGCTCATTTTCCCCAGCGCGACGGGCGCCGGACGGCGCCTCTTCCCGGACGGCTCCCGACTCGATGTGATCAGCACCGACCAGGTCGGGCCGGGCGTACTCCTGATCGGCACGCCGGCCTCCTGAGCGGAGCTCGGCGGATCACCATCGCCCGGCGCACGGACGCGTCGATGGCGATCTCCTCCGGCAAGGGCGTCGTCCGGCGCGTACCTTGACCGGCCTGGGACAACAAAGGCGGCGCCCGCTCGTATTCGAGCAGGCGCCGCCTCATATCGGGGCGGCACTTATCGAGACCGCGCCTCCAGGTGACCCTTGTCGATCAATCGAACGGACCGATACCGGTGAGCGGATTACCGTCCTGCAGATACCAGTAGGTGAGTATCGCGGCAGCGAACGCCAGGACGAGAACCACGACGGAACCGGCGCCGGGGCGAGTGGCCCAGGTGCGGCCGCGGTCCAGCGCCCAGCGGCCCGGACCGGTGAAAATAATGGCGATGGCGCCGCCGGCCAGAATGGTGTCCATTTCGACCGCGGTATCACCTGTGGAGTACTGGAAATCCGGGATCATCCCCTGCTTCCACATCCAGGCGTCCAGGATCACCGCGAGCACCGCGCCGGCGGCCAGCGGGGTGGCCAGGCCCAGGATCAGCAGGGCACCGCCACCCACCTCACCGGCGGTGAGCATCGCCGCGGCGACGGACGGGTGATCCCATCCGCCCTTCTCCATCATCTCCTTGGTTCCGTCCAGGCCCGGACCGTCGAACCAGCCGGCCAATTTCTGCAGGCCGTGATACAGGAATGTGCCGCCCACTACGAGGCGCAGGATGAACAGACCGAAATCGAGGGTGCCGCGCCGGCCGTCTCCGTTCCGGCGGCGCAGCTCGCCCGTGGGCTGGGTACCCGAGGGCGGAATACTCGCGTAGGTGTAGGTGCTGTCGTCGGTCCCCGTGCCTCCGGGGCCGACCGGACCGGGGGTTTCGCCGGGTTTGTCACCCGAGCCGACCGATGCCATCGCCGGTATCTCCTTGGTCATGGCCACTCTGGGGAACTGGCCGGTCGGTGAATCGTAAGGGCTGTGCACCCCGCCCGCGGTTGTCGACACCGCGCGCTGTTCCGCGGTAGACAGATTCCCGGGCCCCGCCGAGGGTCCGGACCCGTTTCTCGCCTTGGCACTCACACCTCAACAGTAGGCCGACAACGGGCTGCGCACCTCTCTGAAACAACGGCGTGTCCGAGCCATCGCGCGACCGGCCGGTGTCGCGTTCACACCGTGGCCTCCGGACCGGGCGGGCGCTTCGTTCGGCGGGGGCATGGCGGCACGGGCGGAGACATTTCCACTACGTTGGGACGTTATGAGGTCGGTTGGCGCACGGCGCGTGACGGTGGGGCTCGTACTCGCGGGGTTGTTGCTCGGCGGGTGCGCGCGATTCGATGATTCCGCGTCCAGTCCGTTCACCGAGGAACCGACACTGGACGCGGCGGAACTCGAACCGACGAAACCGAAGCAGAGCGAACCGTCGACCACCCGCCCGAGCGGACCGTGTATCGACCCCGACCCGGCCGTGGTGGTCAGCTGCCTGGACACCACCGGCGGACTGGTGGAGATGGGCGGCTACGCACTGGTCGCCGAGCGCCGCACCGGGCGCATCCTGAAGGTGACGCCGGAACAGCCCCCGGTCGAGATCGCCCGCGTCGACGTCGATCCGGCCGGAGACGGCGGATTGAGCGATATCAGTGTCTCCCCCACCTATCACGAGGACGGGCTCCTCTACGCCTACGTCACCACACCGAGCGATAACCGGGTGGTGCGCGTCGCCGAGGGCGGCGGCCCGCCGAAACCTGTTCTGACGGGAATCCCGAAGGGCGCCACCGGTAATCGCGGCGCCATCGAATGGGCGTCGCCGGATCAAATGCTGGTACTCACCGGCAATGCCGGCGATCCCGCGGCCGCACAGGACCCGGCCGGTACCGCGGGCAAACTGCTGCGCGTGAACAACCCGACCACCAACGGGAACGCCCCCACCGAGGTCGCGGTATCCGGAATCGGCTCGGCCGGCGATATCTGCCTCGGCGGCGACCAGATCTGGATCACCGACCGCACCCCCGCCCTGGACCGCCTCCAGCGGATCGGCCCCGACGGCGTCGCCACCACCGCATGGACCTGGCCCGACAGGCCGGGCGTCGCCGGCTGCGCCGTCACCCCCGAGGGCGTGGCGATCTCCCTGACCGACGCCAAAGCCCTCGCCATGGCCGCCCCCGACCCCACAACCTTCGCGGTCACCTCACCCCCGAGCGTCTTTCTCGCCAACAAATACGGCCGCCTGCTCGGCGCCACCCCCGCCATGGACGGCACCATCTGGGTTTCCACCGCCAACAAATCCGACGGCGGCCAGCCCACCCCCAACGACGACCGCGTCGTCCGGATCCCGCCACCGTCCGCCGGTGGTGGCGGCGGCCCCGACTAGAAGGTAGCCACCGGCCCGCATGCGGACTTCACCCCCGCTCCTCGCATGCGGCCGGTCAGCCTCGGTGGTTCGGGGCCCCTCTCGGATCTGCACGAGGCGCGCAGCGACCGAGCGGCGAGTGAAACCCCGACACCAAGGGAGCCCCGGCCCACGCGCACCAGCGCACCGAAAACACAGCCCCCACGGTGCGCCAACCTGAGCCCGCAAGATCCGCACCCCCTCCCCTCCACCACCACGCCGCCCCCACCCGCCGCCGCCAGGCGCGTTTCGTTTTCCCTACCGCCGGCCGGTCCACATCCACCCCGCCCCCGTTTCCCGCATGCGGCCGGTCAGCCTTGGTGGTTCGGGGCCCGTCTCGTTCTGGAGCGACCAGAGGGAGGGAGCGCAGCGACCGACCGCCGGGAGTGAAGAACGAGACCAAGGGGGCCCCGAACCCCGCGACGCCGCAGGCGGCGCAAAAAACACAGCACCTTCACCAACTGCCCCGCTTCCCACCTTCACGGTCCAGCTCACCAAAACACAGCCCACCCCCATAGTGCGCCAACCTTGACCCGCAAGATCCGCGCTCACCCCTTCGACCCCCACCGCTCGGCCGAACCACCGCCGTCAGGCGCGTTTGATCCTGCTACCGCCAGCCCGTCTACACCCGCCCGGAACTCCGTCGTCGACGGTTGTGACAAGAGGAAAGCATCAGTAGTCGTCGGCGGTCTCCTTACTGCGCCCCACTGAGGTGGAACCGCCACCGCCTGCCCGGATCAGGCCCGGCATACCCTGCATCACCAGTTATCGTGCCGTCATATAACGGCTCGGTACTCCTTCTTAGGACATCCGCGGCGCACAACACCCGGCCATGATGCCTAAACATCAAGCACAACAACACTTCCCGTGAATGAGAAGACCAATAGCAGGCCCCACTCATACCCCCAAAGTATCGTACCGTTATATAGCGGCGCATTAATCACGGGAAGGACCGACAGCGTCGCGCAACCAGAGCTCCGTCACACCACCGCGACGGCACCGCCGCAAACCTCGATCGGTACCGAGCCGAATCGACGCTTACACACCATGCCCCGCGGGACAGCGCTCGAACGTCAACACCTATACGGACCGCACGCCGGTCCGTTCGAATACGGCGCGCATCCCGGAGCGCGAGCGCCTCCGGGTCTCATCGGAAGGTCGCCATGTCCACGATCAAAACAAGTGCAACACCCGAAGTCGGAAAACCCAGCCGCGATTCCGGTCCGCCCACAGGCGCCGCGAATACCCCCGCCGCACCCACCGGCCCGAAGAAACTCTTCGATACCTCCCGGATGGGCAACTCACGCACGATCCTCGGGGTGGTAGCCTTGGCGATCGGTTTGATCGCGCTCGGATTCCTCTCTCCCGGACGAGTTCCCGGCGAAGGCGAGCACGTGGGCGTGTTCAGTGTGCTGCCCGCGCTGGTCACACTGGCAGTGGTCTTCGCCACCAAGAACGTGGTCGCCGCCCTGTTCCTGGGCGTCATCACCGGCGGCGTCGTCAGCGCGGAGTACAACGTCGTCGACGGTTTCATGCTCCCGGCGCTGGGCACCGTCTCGTTCGCGACGATCCTGCTCGTCTACCTGTGGGCGCTGGGCGGACTGATCGGCCTGTGGACCCGCACCGGCGGCGCCCAGGCATTCGCCGAACTGGCGGGTCGCACGCTGGTCCGCGGACCGGTCAGCGCCCGGATCTTCGGATGGCTGGTGGGAGTGCTGTTCCACCAGGGCGGCACGATTTCGACGATCCTCGCCGGCACCACCGTGCGCCCGCTCACCGATAAGCACAAGGTGTCGAAAGAAGAGCTGACCTATATCGTCGACTCCACCGCTTCCCCGGTCGCGACCGTACTTCCGTTCAATGCCTGGCCGCTGTACGTCGGAGGCTTGGTCGTGGGGACCACGCCGCTTTTCCTCACCGAGGACGACGGCGTCGCGTTCTTCATGAGCTCGATCCCGTTCAACTTCTACGCGATCTTCGCGCTCCTGGCGACACTGCTGTTCGCCTGGGGAAAGCTGCCCTGGGTCGGCGGTGCCATGAGGAAGGCGATGCACCGGGCGCGCACCACCGGACAGCTGAATGCGCCGACCGCGAAACCGATCACCTCCGACGAGCTGGTCACCCTGAAGCTGCCGAAGGACTACTCGCCCGGCGTGATCGATTTCGCGCTGCCCATGGGCGTCCTGCTCGCCGTCGTGATCGGCTCCTACGTTCTGACCGGCGAGGTACTGATCGCGCAGGGGTTCGGCCTGGCAGTGATCGTCGCGATTGTGCTGGCACTGGTCAAGGGACTCCCGCTCGGTGAGGCCATCGACGGTTTCGTGGACGGCTGCAAGGGTGTCACCGTCGGTGCGCTGGTCCTGGCCTTGGCGGTCACGCTCGGATTCGTGTCCAAACAGCTCGGCACCGCGAACTACATTGTCGAAACCACCTCGCACCTTGTGGTGGACCCGCTGTTGCCCGCCATCCTCATGGCGATCTGCATGGCTGTGGCGTTCTCGATCGGATCGTCCTGGGGCACCTTCGCGGTCGTCTTCCCGATCGCGATGCCGCTCGCCTACGCCATCGACTCCAGCCCGACCTTCATGCACCTGTGCTTCGGGGCTGTCGTCGGCGGCGCGGTATTCGGCGACCAGTGCTCCCCGATCTCGGATACGACGATCATGTCCGCCCTTGCCTGCGGTGGCGATGTCATGGACCACGTGCGAACCCAGCTGCCCCTCGCCCTGGGCGCGGCCGGGCTCGCCGCCCTGACATCCACCGGCATTGCCTTCGCTGTTCTGTGAAGGCTCTACCGGAAAACTGAACAGCGGCCCAACCCGCGCCGGCCGCCTGCGACGTCGATCAGGCGCCGCAGGCGGCCAGTACCAGTTCCCGGACCCGGGCAGCGTCGGCCTGGCCGCGGGTGGCCTTCATGACATCCCCGACGATCTTGCCCGCGGCCTGGACCTTGCCCGAACGGATCTTGTCGGCGATATCCGGGTTGGCGGCCAACGCCTTGTCCACCTCGGCCTGCAGCGCGCTGTCATCGCTCACCATGCCCAGGCCCTTGCTCTCGACGATCGCGCCCGGATCGCCTCCGCCGTCCAGCACCAGGTCGACGACCTGCTTGGCGACCTTGTTGTTCACCGTTTTGGCCTCGACCAGGGCGATCACCTCGGCCACCTGGGCCGGAGTGATCGGCAGGTCCTCGAGCGCGACACCGCGTTCATTCGCCTTCTCCGTGAGGTAGGCGACCCACCAGGAGCGGGCTTCCTTGGACGGGGCGCCCGCGTCGACCGTGGCGATGATGAGGTCCAGGGCGCCCGCGTTCACCAGATCGCGCATGACCTCGTCGGATACACCCCAATCCGATTGGATACGCCCGCGCCGCAGCCACGGGTACTCGGGGATGGTGCCGCGCAGTTCGTCCACCCAGTCCGCCGCGGGGGCGACCGGTTCCAGATCCGGTTCGGGGAAATACCGGTAGTCCTCGGCGGTTTCCTTGCGGCGGCCCGGCGAGGTGGAGCCGTCCGACTCGTGGAAGTGGCGGGTCTCCTGGATGATCTCCCCGCCGGTCGCGAGAACCGCTGCCTGGCGGCGCATTTCGAACCGGACGGCGACCTCGACACTCTTGAGCGAGTTCACGTTCTTGGTTTCGGTGCGGGTGCCGAAAACATCCGCGCCGACCGGCATGAGCGAAACGTTGGCATCGCAGCGCAGCGAACCGTGTTCCATCCGGACATCGGATACATTCAGCGATTTCAGCAGATCCCGCAGGGCCGTCACATACGCGCGCGCCACCTCCGGCGCCCGGTCACCGGCACCTGTGATCGGTTTGGTGACGATCTCGATCAGCGGCACCCCGGCCCGGTTGTAATCGAGCAGCGAATGGCTGGCGCCGTGGATCCGGCCGGTGGCACCGCCGACATGCACCGATTTTCCGGTGTCCTCCTCCATATGGGCGCGTTCGATCTCGACCCGGAAGGTGGTGCCGTCGTCGAGCGGAACCTCCAGGTAGCCGCCGGTGGCGATGGGCTCGTCGTACTGGCTGATCTGGTAGTTCTTCGGCTGATCGGGGTAGAAGTAGTTCTTGCGCGCGAACCGGCCCCACGGGGTGATGGAACAGTTGAGGGCCAGCCCGATCCGCACCGCCGACTCGACCGCCTGCTGGTTGACCACCGGAAGCGATCCGGGCAGCCCCAGGCAGACCGGGCAGACCTGGGTGTTGGGGTCGGCACCGAATGTGGTCGGGCAACCGCAGAACATCTTGGTCGCGGTGGACAGCTCGACATGGACCTCCATGCCCAGCACCGGCTCGTACCGGGTCACGACATCGGCGTAATCCATGAGTTCGACGGTGGGTGCGCTCATGGACCACAGTCTAAGCGTGCAGGTGTACCGGCCCGGCGGTCACCTCAGGTGGCCGGAAACCGTTCACCTGCCCAACCGGTGACGGTATCGAGAACCATCGGGTCGATGGTGGTCTCGATGGATTCGTATTCGCTGGGCAGGCCGGTGTAGGCGGGCTGCATGAGATGGTTCAGTCCGTCGAACACCCGGACTGTCCGGTCCGGCTTCTCCGCGAGCAGTGCCCGCATCGGGTCCACGTTCTGCTCCGCGACCACCTGGGCGTCCTTCGACCCGAAGAACGCCAGCACGGGCATCCGGAGCGCCGCCAGCGCCGGCGCCGGATCGTAGGAGACCAGCGCGGCCATATACGGGGTGTTCTGGGTGGTCAGCGGCTCACTGACAGCACGCAGATCGGCGGGTAGTGAACGGTTGTAGGTTTCCGCTAACCGATCGGCTTTGGTGAGCCGGCCGGCGCGCAGCGCGGCGGTCCAATCGGTGAGGAAGGCGCGGTGGGCGTCGACCTGCTCCGGCGTCGCACCGGCCATGGTGAAACCCCGGGTGCTCTGGTCGAGGACGATATCGGTGCCCGTGATCGCGGGCCCGGCCATCGCGATCACGAACGCGATCTCGTTCTCGGGCCGGGAGGCGACCAGTGGGGCGAGGAACCCGCCCTCGCTGTGCCCCAGCAGGCCGATCCGCGCCGGGTCGATTTCGGGGCGGCCGCGCAGATAGCGGAGACCGGCCTCGATATCGGCGGACAGATCGGCGTAATTCGATTGGTTCAGGTTGCCGCCGGTACCGCCCACTCCGCGGTCGTCGGTGCGCAGTACCGCGTATCCAGCGCGGGTGAGGGTATCGGCGAGTAGCAGGAACGGACGGTGCCCGGCGATCTCCTCGTTGCGGTCCTGCGGACCACTGCCGGTGACGAGTACGACAGCGGGCACCGGGGCGGTGGTATCGGGTCGGGTGAGTGTGCCCGCGATCGTGAGATCACCGTTCCGGTACGAAACATCCTCGGCGATATACGGATACGGCTGTTTCGGTTCCTGGGGGCGAGCGGGTGGCGGGACCTGCTGCCGGTTCAGGGTGAGTCCGAAGGTCTGACCGGCCTGACTGAAATCCCCGACGATGGCGCCGGCGGACTCGTCCAGCCGGCCGGCGAACCGGGCGTCGCCGGGGACATCCGGAACATCGAACTCCACCTGATCGGGTTCGGCCACCACATCGCTCAGCGGAATCCGGTTCAGCTGCTGTGCGGGAATATCGATGACACCGCTGTACCGTCCGGTGAATTCCACCCCGACTCGCACGGGCGCCCCGGGCACATCGATGGCCCCGTGCCACTGGCCGCCCACCCGATCGTCGACCGACTGGTCCGCACAGCCGACGAGCATCGAGACGAGCAACCACACAACAGCTACCGGCAACGCTCCCCTGCGATGGCGCATGGTGCGACTGTATCCGCCGCTGCATCTTCGGCGCTGTCTTCGGCGGCGCGGGTCGGGGTCCTATTGCCGGGATCCTTTCGACCGAGCCCGAATCCGGGGTGCCGCTTCGACGACGTGGGTCGGGGCACTGTTGACTCCGGTCTCGGGGCAGCCTTCCGTGGAGGGGCGGGAGGTAGACCTTCCGTGAAGAGGCGGGGAGGTAGACGTTCCGTGAAAGGGCGCGCTGTGTTTATTGGAGCCGCTCCGCGGCTCGAGGGTGGGGCCCTGTTGACCCGGTTCTTCACTCCTGCGCTCCTCCGCTTCGCTCCCCCGCTCCGTCGCTCCAGAACCGGGCGGGCCCCACCCGGAGAGGTCCACATACGGATGTACAAACGGGGCAAGGTTGCGTGCGGCAGAGTCGTTCTCGTACTGGGTGGGCCGGCGGGCGGAGTAGTGGGATGGGCGGTCAGCCGAAGAAGGCCTGTGCTTCCTGGTAGCGGTCGAGGGGGACCCGTTTCAGTTGTTTGGTTGCCTCGTGTAGGGGGACGAGCCCGATCTCGGTGCCGCGCAGTGCCACCATTTGACCGAAGTGGCCGGCGTGGACGGCTTCGGCGGCGTGCAGGCCGAAGCGGGTCGCCAGGACCCGGTCGTACGGGGACGGGCTGCCGCCGCGCTGGACGTGCCCGAGCACGGTGGTGCGGACCTCTTTGCCGATCCGGCGTTCGATCTCCAGGCCGAGCTGCTGGGCGACGCCGGTGAATCGCTCGTGCCCGAATTCGTCGACACCGCCTTCCCGCAACGTGAACCCGGAATCGGGGGCGGGATGCGCGCCTTCGGCGACCACACAGATGAAATGTTTGTCGCCGCGCTGGAAACGGCTTTTGATCAGTGCGCAGACCTCGGTCACATCGAACGGCTGTTCCGGGACCAGGGTCAGGTGCGCCCCCGCCGCCATCCCGGCGTGGACCGCGATCCAGCCTGCGTGCCGGCCCATCACCTCGATGAGCATCACCCGCTGATGGGATTCCGCGGTGGTGTGCAACCGGTCGATGGCCTCGGTGGCAATGGACAGCGCGGTATCGTGACCGAAGGTCACATCGGTGCAATCGATATCGTTGTCGATGGTTTTCGGAACGCCGACGACCGGGACACCTTCCTCGGACAGCCAGCTCGCGGCCGTCAGGGTGCCTTCCCCGCCGATCGGGATGAGCGCTTCGATCCCGTTGTCGTCGAGGGTCTGCCGGATCCGGCCCAGGCCTTCGCGCAGCACATCCGGGTTGGTGCGGGCGGTACCCAGCATCGTGCCGCCCTTGGCGAGCAGGCGATCGGTGCGGTCGTCGTTCTGGATGCGGATCTTGCGGTCCTCGAGTAACCCGCGCCAGCCGTCCTCGAAGCCCACGACGGCGTCGCCGTAGCGGCCGTTCGCGGTGCGGACCACGGCACGGATCACCGCGTTCAGTCCCGGACAGTCCCCACCGCCGGTCAGGATTCCGATGCGCATGGCGCCCATCTTGCCCGCTTCCGGCCCTCCGCGCCGCTTCGGCCCCGTGAATGTCGGGTAACGCCGGGCGCGGCCGTGCCGCAAGCCGGTATCACGCCGGGCAGGAACCGCCGGTGAATTCGCCCAGATGCCGCGAGATGAGGCCGGCCATCTTGTCGAGAAGATCCATACCGTCGGCGAAAGTACCCGAATCCGGTTGTGCCGCAATCGCGACCGCGATCGTGCCGCCGGCGACCGGGACCAGCCCGAACTGGCGCACCAGATACGCGCCGTCCGGGTTCGGGCCCCAGCCGCCCTTGAATTGGGCCGTGCCGAAAACCGAACCCAGACCCCACTGCTGGTTCGCGCTCACCGACCCCATGAGCTCGACCGCCCGTTCCGAACCGGGCAGACAGGGCAGCTTGGAAGCGAAACGTACCTGATCGGCGAGCGACCAATCGGACTGGCCGAACGAGGAGTACTCCGACCGGCTGCGTTTCTCCTGGACAACGGTCGCATTGTCACCGCCCTCGCGCAGCACCGCCTGCACCGACAGCGCCGCCTCACGCGGGGAACCGAGCCCCGACCAGAGGCTGTCGGCGGCGGAATTGTCCGAGGCGGTGATCGCGGCCGACGTGGCGTAGCTCTGCCCACCCGGGTTCTTGCGTTCGGCGGCGACGACCAGCGGAACCTTCATCGTCGACCAGGCCGGGCCGGTGGTCAATTTACCTAGCCCGACGGATCTCTCCCCGCCGACCGGCATGATCGCCAATCCGAGTGGGCCCTTCTCCGACCGTTCCAATTCGGCGAAGTCCGCGGCCAGCGTCCCGGGGATGGTGATCGACACCTCCCCGCCCGGCGCGCCGGCCGCCGCGGCCGGGGTTACCGAGGTGGAAACCGTACGCGGTTGGGTATCCGATCCGCACGCGGCGACAACGGCCGCGACAGCGAGGCAGCCGAGCAGGGCGACCAAGCGCCGGGCCGGGGAGAGTTCCCGTTTCGTCTCGGTCGACACAACTCTGCGCATGACGTTCGCGATCTCCCACAGTCCCGCTGGTTCCTACCCGGTCGAAAGACCGTACTCCATCGGCGACCTTAGCCCGGCCGGGATCGGCCCGCGAACTGTGCGCAGTGCCGGCCCGCGCCGGCGGCCCGGTACAGCCCGCGCCGCGAGCCGGTCAGTACAGATAGACGACAGCGTTGTTACCGCCGCTGCAGGTGACCAGATCGTTCTCGGCGACGCATTCCAAGGTGTAGGCCTGGCCGGTCACCGGGCTGGTGGCCTCGACGGACACCGGGTCGCCCTCGGCCGAGACCACTCCGGGATCCAGATACGCCTGCCGGACCGCTTCGGCGAATTCGCAGCTGGTCACCGAGGTACCGACAGCGGCCGAACCGTACGGGCCGCTCGGATTCGACGTGGCCGAGCAGCGTTGCGCACCCGCCGGCAATCGGGCCGGCGCGGTCGTGGTCGCGGACGATGTGGCGGTGGGCGAGGTAGTCGTGGACGAGGTGCTGGTCCGTGCCGCGGCGGTGGTGGTGGCGGCGGCGCCGGTGGAATCGGCGGCGCTGGGTGACGATTCCTCGCCGGAGCCGAGAAACTGGAAACCCAGCACCGCGGCCAGCACGACGAGCAGGAAAACACCGGCGCCGGCCATTATCGGGACGAGCCGGGACCGCCGGTCCTCGTTCTCCGGCGCATCGGACCGAGACGCGTTCGCGACGTAGCTGTCGCGGTAGCCGGCCTGGTAAGCGGCGGCGTACGAGTCGTGCGGCGGATCGGCCGAATCGGGACCCGAACCAGAGCCGCCGTAGCCGAACAGGCCGCCGGGGCCGGGGTGTGCCGATGGAGAGGGTTGCGGGTCCTCGTATCCGTCCGTCCTCTCGGCTGTCCACCAGGCGCCGCTGGACGGCCGGGCATCCTCGTCCGGCGGATAGCCGTGCCCGCCCGCACCGGGTCCTTGCGGGTCCGCGTCGGATCCCTGCTCGTCCGAGTCGTACCCCTGCCGGTCGGGGCCGTAGCCGTACCGATCCGCACCGTAGCCGTACTCGTCCGCTCGGTACCCGTGCTCACCCGGCCGGTAGGCGCGATCGTCCGGACCGTATGCGCGGGTGGTTTCCTCGCCGGCGTTCTCGGTGGGCGCCGGGTCCGGTTCCCGCGTCTGGAAGACACGGGTGGATTCCCCGGCATCCGGCGCGGAGTAACCGAGACCCTGCCCGTAGATACGGGTCGTCTGATCGGGCGGGTAGAAATCGGCGACCGGCATACCACCGGTCGCGGGCGCCGAGTCCGGGTGCTGCGCGGGGTCCGCTTCCGGGTGTAGCTGCTCGCTCTGGAACAGGTGGGCGTCGGGGAACGGACGGATACCGGTCGCCGCGGAGGCGGGCGGCTCGTCGGATGTGTGTGGCGGCTCGTCGGATGTGAGTGGGGTGAACTGGAATTCGGTCGCGCGGACCGAAGTGGGGTCACCGGGGATGATCGCGGGCAACATGGTGGTTTGATCCATCGACCCGTCGTCGTCGCGCTGCGGCATCCGGACCACGAGGGTGGGTATACCACCGGTCGGCGGCGACGAGTCGATGGGAGACACCGGGGTTGCGGGGAATTCGCCGGACGGGGGCGCGGGTTCGGCTCCCGGCTGCCGCGGCGGATGCGCCGGTGAGTTCAACGCGTCACGGGCGGCAACGGCGAGTGCTCCTGCGGTAACGAAACGCTCGTGCGGATCCTTGGCCATACCGCATGCGATCACATCGTCGAACGCGGCCGGTAACCCGGTTCGCTGAACGCTTGCCCGGGGCGGCGGATCGGCGAGATGCGCGCGGATCAGCATGCCGATACTCGTCGCCTCGAACGGCTCGGCGCCGGTGAGGCATTCGTGCAGCACGCACGCCAGTGAGTAGATATCGGCCCGGGGGGTGACCGGTGCGCGATCGAACCGCTCCGGCGCCATATACGTGTAGGACCCCACGGCGACACCGGCCTGCGTCACCCCGGTATCACCCTCGTGATGGGCGATACCGAAATCGGCGAGATAGGCGAAATCGGCGTCGGTGACCAGGATGTTCGCGGGTTTCACATCGCGGTGCACCAGCCCGTCGGCATGGGCGGCGTCCAGGGCGGCGGCGATCTGCTCGATCACGGCGACCGCGCGTTGCGGGCTCAGCGGCCCACCGGTCCGCAGGATCGACCGCAGATCGGTCCCGGGCACCAGCCGCATATCGATGAACAGGCGGCCCTCGATAACGCCCCAGTCGTGGATGGGGATGATATGCGGTTCGGCCAGCCGGGCCGCGGCCTGCGATTCGCGACGGAACCGGATCTGATATTCCGGATCGCCGACCAGATCGCCGGCGAGCAGTTTGAGCGCGACCACCCTGTCCTTGACGGTGTCGTAGGCCTCGTAGACCTCGCCCATACCGCCTTTGCCCAGCAAAGAGCGCAGTTCGTAGGGACCGAACCGCCTACCGACCTCGGAACCTGGCGCCTGCACCCGTTCATCCTCTCCACGTCGCGGGCGCCGTATCGACCCGATCGCGGAATGGCGGCCGGGCTGCCCGTCAAACCTCGGATTGTCCCGGGGAAACCACACCGTGGTCAAACGCGTACACGATCGCCGCCGCGCGGTCCCGCAGTCCCAGTTTGCCGAAGATATGGCCCACATGGGATTTCACGGTGACCTCCGAGATTCCGAGGGCGTGGGCTATCTCACTGTTGGCCCGGCCGCGGCCGATCAACGCCAGAACCTCGTATTCACGGCTGGTCAGATCACCGCCGGTGGGCGGCGCGACAGGGGCGGCCGCGGCCGAGGTGCGGTAGGTCGACAGGACTCGGCCGGTGACGCCGGGATCGAGCCAGGCGCCGCCCGCCGCGACGGTGCGAACGGCCCGGATCAGATCCTCGGCGGGCGAATCCTTCAGCAGGAATCCGGCCGCGCCGGCGCGCAGGGCACCGGACAGCAACTGGTCGTCGTCGAAGGTGGTGAGGACCAGTACCGGGGGTTCGTCGGCGCGGGCCCGCAGCAGCCGGGTGGCGTCGATCCCGCCGACACGTTTCATCCGCAGATCCATGAGCACGATATCCGGGGTCTGCGCCGCGACGGCGGCCACGACCTCGTCACCGTCGGCGCATTCGCTGATCCGGAACCCGTCGCGGCGGCGCAGGATGCGGCGCAGCCCGCCGCGCACCAGTTCCTGATCGTCGACGATCAGGACCTCGAGGGTGTCGGGGTCGCTATCAGCCCTGGTCATCGTCTGCTCCTGTGCTTCGGCGGCCGGATCCACGATCATCCGGCGTCATATCGCGGGCCGGGGCGCCGGGGGTGCGTATCCGCGATCAAGTTCGACAGCGGGCAAAGTCCGCTGTCGGCCCGGGCGACGGGGCCGTTCGTATCCGCCGGCCGGTCGTGCAGCGGGAACTCGGCGCGCACGATCCACCCACCGGCCTCGGGTCCGACATGGATCCGGCCGCCGAGGCCTTCCGCCCGCTGCCGCATCCCCGCGACACCGGTACCGTGCCCCGCCCGCGGAGCCGCCCCGGCGGGCAAGGTGTTGCGGACCCGCACGATCACCGAGCGTGCCCCCACTTCCATAGCGAACTCCACCTCCGCGCCCGGTGCGTGTTTGGCGATATTGGCCAGCGATTCCTGGCAGATCCGGTACAGCGCGAGACCGACCGCCGCGGAAACCCGGGCCGGATCACCGGTGACCCGCCGGCGCACGCTCAGCCCCGCGTTGACGAAGTCGTCGATCAGGGTGGGGATATCGTCGGCGCCCGGCTCCGGCCCGGCCGCGGCCGGGCCCGAATCCAGCAGGCCCACCGTGCGCCGGATATCGGCCATGGCCTGGCGACCCAGGCGTTCGGCGTCGGCCAGGGCATCCACGGCCTCGTCCACATCGCGATCGGTTGTCAGCGCGTGCCGGGCGGCGGTGACATGTAGCAGCGTCACCGTGAGCGAATGGGCGATCACATCGTGCACTTCGCGGGCGATCCGGTTGCGCTCGGTGGTCGCGGCCTGCGCGGCCCGGGCGTTCTGGTTCTCGCGTTCCTGATAGAGGAACAGGCGCTGATACTGCAACATCACCCCGACCAGCCAGCCCAGCAGAATCCCCAGTGCGTACATCGGGACGCCGGTGCGCAGCACGTCGTTCTGCCACAGCACCTGGAGCAGGACGGCGAAAGCCACCAGTTCGGCGGCCGCGAGCAGCGCCAGCGGGATACTCACTCGTTTCGGGGCTATCGCCGCAATCTCAGCGGTCACCACCATCAGTACGAACGGCGCGAAATCGGCGTCCACCGGCTGAGCGAGAAACAGGGCCGTGGCTGCCATCGTCGTGGCGCTCAGCGCCAGCGGTTTGGGCACGATCCCGAACAGAATGTAGGACGGTACCGAGACGAACAGGAGCACCAGCGCCAGCAGTGGCAGCACCGTCGGGAAGTACTCGTGGCGCTGCAGGCAGGACACCACTCCCAGGACCAGCAGCGCCAGATCGGCGGACAGCACGACCTTGGGCGGATAGTCGAACGGGAGTTCCCGCAGGGGGTGCAGCGTTATCCGCGGTGTGCGGCGCGCGACCCATTCCCCTGCCGGTCGCCACACCCGTGACAACCCGCCACCGGGCGCAGCTTGCCGCCGGTAGGCGGCCACGGAGCCGTTCCCGGTCGGCACCGCGCCCACCGTGGCCGATGCCCCGGGCCCCGAGCCGGCACCGGGTTCCCCCCGCGTGTGGTCATCCACCGCGGCGCCGGATGTGAGATGGCTCTCGGGCATATACCCAGGGTAATCAGCCGGGTACCGGCCCGGCATCCTCCCACGGCCGGGCCCGCGCTCCCACTCCGGTAGGAGATCGATTCACGCCCGCGGCACGACGAAACGCGGGAGTCCGATCCGTAGCGTGAAACCCGACGACGCCGCACCCGACCGGGCGGCGAACACCAGGCCCCCGACCGAAAGGGCACGGACCATGTCCTGGACAGAGCAGCACCTTCGCACCGAGATCCTGCACACCGTTCTCGACCGGGCGGCCACCGATCCCGCCCGAGCCGACCTGTTCGACGATATCCCGCACCTCGACCGCCTGTTCGGCGGACCGCACGGGGTACTTGCGGCACTGCGCTACCGATGGAACATTCATCTGGACGCCAAACTGGAGTTGCACTCGGCCCGGGGTATCACCGTGGACGAGGCCTATCTCGAGCTGGCGGCGGAACAGCCCGCCTTGCGCGCGGTGCTCGACGCCCGGACGGCGTCGCGGGTGCTGGTCGGGTGAACCACTCCCGTACGGGACGGAACTGCCCGGCGGTTCACAGCGGGGCGTCGGCCCACCACTGTTCGATGTTCTGACGCGCCGCCGGACCCGAATCGCGGACGAACAACAGCGAATTACTGCGCGGTGAATCCACCCCGGAACCGAAGGCGACCAGCATATTCACCGCGACTCGGCCGCGGTCGCCGGGATCCCCCCAGATATGCGCGGTGTACGGTTCGCCATCTTTACCGCCGGATACCGAATCGTGCTGGGGCACGGCGGCGATCACCTCCCGGACAGCCTCGGCATCCGGGTAGGTGATGACCGTGTAATCCTTCCGGGTCGGCTGCAACTGGGTCTGGCGGCAATCCCAGATCGCCTCCCAGGGCTGGGATTCCAGCACATCGTCGAATACCGGCACGCCCGGCAGAACCGGTATCCGGTCGCCGGGCTCGTACCGGCTGCAGCGCGAATTCTGATATCCGCGCCCGTCGCGTTGGGATCCCTGCGGAAGCAGAGTCGGGAACAGGCGCCGGGTTCGGTCACCGGGTTCCTCGCCGGAATCGGTCGCACCGGGAGCGGAGGTTTCGTTCTCCAGGGTCGAGGTCTGCGCCGCCGGTGCACTCTCGGAATCGGATCCGCTGGTATTCAGTAGCGCCAGCGCGGCTGCCACGACCACCGCGATCACAATGAACGGCACCAGGATCGCCACCGCGATCCACGGCGCACGGCTGCGCCGCACCGGAGCGGCGTACACACCCGGGGGTGCCGGCGCAGCGTAGGGCTGCGGGCCGGGCGGGTAGATTCCGTGCCGGCCGGTGGTTCCGCGGCCGGTGGTCTCCGGGGATTCGGCCGGGTAGCCGGTGCCGGTCGGTGGACCGGCGCCGGTTTCGGGATCGGCCCGAGGCTGGACCGGAATACCACCGGTGTGCTCGACACCCACGGGTATCGCGGCGAACCCGCCGGTCTGCTCGACCGCCGGGCCGGGACGGCCGGTGGGCGGGGCAGGTCGGGTGATCGCGACGGTGGGCTGGGCCCCGGTCTGATCGATCTCGCCGGGTAGAACGGTTCCGCCGGGCCGCACAACGGCATTGCCGCCGGTCTGATCCACAGCCGGACCGCCTGCCCGGGCCCCCGGCGGAACGGGCGGTGTCCCCGGCGATACAGGCTGGGCGCTCGCGGGCTGGGGTGGGGTGCCCGGTGCGACGGCTCCCGGATACCGCCCCTCGACCGGATAACCCGGTGCCGGGCCGCCTACCCCGCCGGGCGGCACCGCGGGGGGTGGTACGGGTTGTGCGGCGGGAAATCCCGCCGCCGTACCGGAATACCCGGTGCCGGGCCCCGTCTGTTCCGCCGCCTGCGGGTAGGGCGGCGACGGTGCGGTGAGTGCTTGCTCGGCGGCCGCCGCGAATTCGACACACGTGCGGTACCGATGCCCGGGCTGTTTGGCCATGGCCTTGGCCAGCACCGGATCCAATCCCGGCGGCAGACCCCGTCGTTTGACCGCCAGCGGCGGCGGTGCCAATTGCAGATTTCCGTGGATGATATCGGCGGGATTGGGCGAATCGAACGGCGCCATACCCGTGAGCAGCCAATACAGCGCACAAGCCAGCGAATACTGGTCCGAACGGCCGTCCATATCGCCGCCGGTCATCTGCTCCGGAGAAGCGAACGCGAGCGTCGCGGTGAACATCCCGGTCTGCGTCAACCGGACCGTTTCCGCACGCAACCGGGCCAACCCGAAATCGGTGAGGAATACCCGCTCACCCTGACCGGTATTGGCGCGGGCGAGCAAGATATTGGACGGTTTCACATCGCGGTGCAGAACGCCCCTTCCGTGCGCGTAGTCGAGAGCGTCGGCGACGCCACTGATGATCTGCACCGCCTTTTCCGGCGGCAGCGCAAGAGAATTGACGGTTCCCGCGTCGGCACCGTCGACGTACTGCATGCACATCCACAGATGCTCGCCCTCGGCCCCGCGGTCGTAAACGGTGACAATGCCCGGATGGTCGAGCGCCGCGGCCAGATCGGCCTCCCGCTCGAAACGGGTCCGGATCGCGGCATCGGCGAAGAGTTCCGGTTTGAGCAGTTTGAGCGCGGTCAGCTTCCCGAGCCGGGGATGCCGGGCCAGATACACGGCGCCCATTCCGCCCTCACCGAGTGATCGCTCGATGGTGAACCCGGCGAACACGTCACCGCTGTTGAGCAACACGACCCCCTTCGGGTGACTGACAGATTCGTGAGCCTACCGGGCCCACGACGCCGGTTCCGCCGTGACAACGGTAATTCGAGCGGTCCATGGAAACCTGATGATCCGTTCAGCCGGGTGTGACCAAACCGGATTCGTAGGCCAGCACCACTGCCTGCGCGCGATCACGCAGATCCAATTTGGTGAAGACCTTCGACACATGCGTTTTCACTGTCTGCTCGGCAATGAACAGGGCTTCGGCGATCTCGGTATTGGACATTCCACGAGCGAGCAGTTCCAGAATTTCCCGCTCCCGGGGAGTCAGCGCGCCCAGCGCGGGAGCGGGGGTACGCCGCGCGGACCGCCGCGTGGTCACCTCGGCGATCAACCGCCGGGTCACGGTCGGTGCGAGCAAGGCCTCGCCGGCGGCGACCACACGCACGGCGCGAACCAGTTCCTCGGCGGGAGCGTCTTTGAGCAGGAAGCCGCTGGCCCCGGCGCCGAGCGCCTCGTAGACGTAATCGTCGATATCGAAAGTGGTCAGCATGAGCACGCGCACTGGGGGATCGAAGCCGGCGGCCAGAATCGAGCGAGCGGCATCGAGACCGTTCATCTCCGGCATACGAACGTCCATCAGCACGACATCGGGCCGCAACCGCGCGGCCTCGGCGACGGCCACTTTCCCATCGGGGGCGTCACCGACGACACTGATATCGGGCTGCGCGGCCAGCAGGGCGCCGAATCCCTGCCGGACCATGGCCTGATCGTCGGCGATCAACACGGTTATTGCCACGGGGGTCAGCTTAACTGTGTATATGGCGCCGCCTCCGGCGTCGCGGGGTTCGGGGCCCCCTTGGTCTCGTTCTTCACTCCCGGCACTCAGTCGCTGCGCTCCTTCGCTCTGGTCGCTCCAGAACGAGACGGGCCCCGAACCACCAAGGTGCACCGGCCGCATGCCGGGAACGGGGGTGGGGTCGCGTGTGGACGCACGGATGCTGGGGACGATCAGGCGGGGGTGCTCTGTTCGGGGGGTGTGGTCAAGGGGAGGTCTGTGGGAGTCTGGTGGGGTAGGCGGGCGTTGACGCGGAAGCCGCCGTCGGGGGTCGGTTCCGCGGTCAGGCGGCCGCCGACGGCAAGGGCGCGGGCCTGCATTCCGGCGATACCGAGGCCGCCGATACCGGTTGGGGCCGGGCCGGTTCCGGGGCCGTTGACCACGGTGAGTTCGAGGGATTCCGCGCAATCGATGGTGACGCGGACCGCGGCGCCCGGGGCGTGCCTGCCCACGTTGGCCAGGGATTCCTGGACGATTCGGTACAGGGCCGAACCGACGGTATCCGGTATCAGCGTGAGGGTGCCCTCGACCGACCAGGTGAGATCCACACCGGCGCGGGCTGCGCCGACGAACAGCGCTTCCAAGTCGGCCGCGGTGGGTTGGGGGGCGTGCTCGGCGAGTTGACCGTCGCTGCGCAAAACCCCGAGCAGGCCGCGGATCTCGTTCAGGGCTTCGCGCGCGGTGGCACCGATCGATTCGAATTCCGCGCGCGCCGCGTCGTTCACATCACTCACCCGGTAGGGCGCGGTCTGGGCCTGCACCACGACCAGTGACATGTGGTGTGCGACCACATCGTGCAGGTCGCGTGCGATCCGGGCCTTCTCCTCCAGGATGGTGCGGCGGGCGCGCTCCAGCTCGCTGAGTTCGGTCTGCCGGTTCAACTCCGACCGTGAACGGACCAGCGACCGCAACAGCAGCCCGATGAACACCGTCGCGCCCAGCGACACCGGCCAGGCCCACGGGTCGGCGCCGACGCCCTCGGTGGACAGTGCGGCACCCAGCAGCAGCGAGGTCGCCGCCCACACCACCGCCGTCAACTGCGGCGGCGACCGCAGCGCCACCGCGAAGACCAAGAAATAGAGGGCGACGATATGCACCACCTGGAACGGCAGGGCCTCACCGGGCTCGTTCGGTACCGCCAGGGCGATGAGCAGTGCCGAACCCGCCGAAACTGCCCAGCCCAGCGGCGCGTTCACGCGGATCAGCAGTACCGGCAGCGCGGCGAAGGCCGCGACGAGCGGGGCGATCGACCACGGCACCTGGTGGGTTATGAACAGGGTGGGCCATGCCACAGCGAACAGCACCACCGTGACCAGGACAGTGGCCCCGTCGACCCACCACCGCAGGCGCAGGCGGGCGAGCCGGCCCCAGAAGCCCGGTGACTTCACTGCCGGTTGCGCGGCACTGTGCTCCATCATGGCTTCGACACTACGAACCCGCCGCCTGTGCGCACCTCATACCGTGGGGTGAATTCCGACCGGTACACCCGGACTAGTGCCGGGCCGGGCTCGCCGCCCAGACCTGCACCGGAAACCCCTCCCGAGCGGGACGGCCGCGACCGGTATCGATTCATAGCGTCCAGGTCATGCTTGTCTCGAACACTGCCGCGCGCCACCGAGGACGGCTGTACCACGCGGTGCTCGCGGTCGCGGGGGTCGCCGCGGCGGTATCGCTGCTGCCGGCGCCTACGGCCGACGCTGCCGGTCCCACTCGCACTCCGGCCGCGTCCGCCGTCCACGCGCTGACCTCGCCGGACCAGGTGACCACGCCGCGACTGCCGGACGATTTCGCTGATATCACCGGATACCGCCCGGCACGGATCGACGGCATGCTGATCGCCCCGCACGGTTCGTGTTCGTCTCCGGTCCCGCTGCCGGTGGAATTCGATACCGCCTGCAAAGCCCACGACCTCGGCTACGACCTGCTGCGCTACGCCCAGCACAGCGGTCTCCCGCTGGGCCAGTGGGCCCGCCGGGACCTGGACCGCGCGCTCGCCGGCCGGATGCGCGCCGCGTGTACGCACCGTCCCGGCCCACTGGCCCGCACCCGCTGCGCCGCCATGGCCGAGGTCGCGGCGGTGGCGGTCGACCTCAACTCACGCCGCCAGCATTACGGCGTCCCGGTGGTCGAGCACTTTTCGCTCGCCGAGGCGGCGGGCACCTGGTTGCCCCGGCTGTCTGCCCTGGCGCTCGCCGCGTTCGCGGCCCTGCTGGTCGGGCGCGCTGTCGCCGCCGGCGGGCTCGCACTCGGCACCGTTTACCGCAGAGTCCCGCGACCCCGGTACGCGCCGGCCTCACCACGCCGGAGATTCGCATGAAACCGACGCCACGGGTCCACAGACACCTCAGCAACGCGCCCGCGCCGCACTCGTATACCCGGCCGGTACGGTCCTGGTTTCGCAGGTTCCGGGCTGCCCACACTCGTCTGCCACACCGGTGGCCCCCGGTCGGCACCACCCTGGCGGTGGGTACCGGCACGATACTGTCGCTCACCCCGGGCCTGCTCCCCCGCTCCGCCGCCGCGCAGGTCGCGCTCACCTCGCTGCTGGTGGTCGCGCTTCTCGGCATCGCGCGGCTCGCCCGGATCGGCCTACGCCACCTACGCCGCGACGATCCGGTGCCGGACCGACCGCGTCCGGTATCCACCGGCAGGCTCGGCAAGCCGAACGCCGGTGGTACGGCATCCGGCACCCGGACTCCGGGCGGGCCCGCGGGTCCGGCACCCGATCGGCGACGTCCGGTTTTCGCCGCCGCGGCGATCGGCATTGCCGGTGCGGCAGCGCATGCGGCCGAATGGCAGAACACGCTGCGCGACTCGATGGAGGTCGCGCGGACAGGACCCGCGTACTGGTTCTCCTGGGCGGTCGGCACCGTACTGCTCACCGTGACTCTGGTAACCGCGAGGTCCGGGATCGGCCGGTTGTCGCGGCGGATCGGCTGGGCGCGGGGGTTGGTGATGGCGGTGGTCGCCGCCCTCCCGGTGGCCCTTCTCGGGGTCCCCGCCTTCGGCGGATCGAGCAGTCAGGGTCATTCCGCCGACACTGCCCTGGTCCGGCCGGCGGCGGTGACCCGATCCGGTAGCACCGATTCGATGGTGACCTGGACTTCCCTCGGCCGGGAGGGGCAGCGGTTCGTCACGACCGGCCCGTCCGCGGCGGTGCGGGTCTACGTCGGCCTGCGATCCGCGCCCGATCTCGCGGCCCGGGCCGCACTGGCTGTCCGGGAACTCGACCGCGCCGGTGGTTTCGACCGCTCACATCTGGTGGTGGCCGTACCTACCGGTTCCGGGTGGGTCGACGCGCACGCACTGCGCGGTTTCGATACCCGGTTCGGTTCCGATGTCGCGGTGGTCGCGCTGCAGTATTCGAACCTGCCCAGTTGGGCGACCTTCGTCCTCGGCCGGGATTCCGCGACCGCGTCCGCCCGGGCGCTGCTGGCCGCCATCGAGGAACATACGGCGACACTGCCGCATCCGCCGCGGTTGTATGTGTACGGGCAGAGTTTGGGCGCGCTCGGTGGTAGCGAACTATTCGCCGGAGCTGGTGACCAGAACCGCCGGGTGTGCTCGGTACTGTGGGCGGGGCTTCCCGGCGGCGGTGGTCCGCCGCCCGGGGCCCGGTCGGCAGTATTGGCCAATACCTCCGACCCGGTGGTGCACTGGTCACTCGATCTACTGTGGCGCCCACCCGACCTGACCGCGACCCGCCGCGACGCCCCGACCCCTGGCTGGCTGCCCGTGGCGAGTTTCATACAGACCACCGCGGATCTGATCGGCGCGCTCGGCACAGCGCCCGGCCATGGTCATCGGTACGGCATCGATCAAGGCACCGACCTGCCCGCGTGCGCGGACAACGATGCATAGCGGACCCTTGCCGCGATAGTTTGCCAGCCGGATGCGGGCAGACGCCGCGAGTTCGGAGGCATCCCGAGGCTGAGAGCTCCGTTCGGCCACGCACAGGAACTGTGTTTAAGGTGTCCCACCATGGCTTCACCCAGTAACGACCACCCGCGCCGGAAGCGGCGCTGGTTCCGGCGGATTTCGCCGCCCGCGCTCGCCGGTGCCGCGCTGCTGAGTCTGGCGATCCCGCTGGTGTCGGCACCCGCGTCCGAGGCCGTCGGTTTCGACGGTTCGGTCTCGGGTCCCGCCGGGCTGGCGGTGGTGGATCTGACCTCGGGGGGCCCGGGTATCTCCGCCGAATCGGTGATACCGCGTGATTTCGCGAGCTACTCCGGCTATGAGCCCGTCGTCCGGCAGGGCCTGCTCGTGGCGCCGGACGGCAACTGCTCGTCGCCGGTCGAGCTGCCGCCGGAATTCGATACCGCCTGTATGGCCCACGACCTGGGGTACGACCTACTCCGTTACGCCGACCGCACCGGCGCCCCGCTGGGTCCGTGGGCCCGGCGGGCATTGGATCAGACCCTCGGTGTGCGGCTGCACCAGGCCTGCGACGCGCACGCCGAGCCGATGGTCCGGACCCGCTGTGAAACCTTCGCCGGGATCGCGGCGACCGCGGTGGAGCTGAATTCCCGCCGCCAGCACTACGGGGTCCCGGTGGTGGAGACCTTCACACAGGCGGCGACCCAGGCCGCCACCGAGCACCCGACCCAGCCGTGGCTGCTGCGCGCGGCCGCTCTCGGATTGGCGGCGGTTGCCGGGCTGGCGTTCGGTATCCGGCGGTTGCACCGGCGCGTCCGCCGCTCGGCGGTTACCGGCGCCGGCGATCGACTCCGCCTACCGGTACGTCCCGGCGATATTGCGGCTCCGATGTACAGCGCCCGGCGCCCGTGGCGGGTCGTGCCCGGCCTGGTGCGGTTACCAGTGGAGGCGCCCCCGCTACCGCATATCCCGTTACTACCGGGGGCAGGTAAATCGCCGGGCCGAACCACCAGTTGACCCTACCTGTAACACGTTCTAATTTGGGGACGTGCTTGTTGTGGACGATGTGGTCGAAGTGGACGCCCCTGCCGATGTCGTATGGGCGGTGCTGACCGATTTCGACCGGTACGGCGACTGGAATCCGTTCATCAGTCGCTGCCGGGCGGAACTGACCGTCGGCGCGCCGATCGATATGCGGGTCCAGCAGCTGGCGCCCCGGCCGATCCCGATGCGCGAATGGATCCGCAGCGTCACACCCGGCCGGGA
Organism: Nocardia sp. NPDC019395; assembly: GCF_040632335.1. Classification (NCBI taxonomy): domain Bacteria; kingdom Bacillati; phylum Actinomycetota; class Actinomycetes; order Mycobacteriales; family Nocardiaceae; genus Nocardia; species Nocardia sp. NPDC019395. The sequence continues at coordinate 368,028 of NZ_JBEYBT010000002.1, read as the reverse complement.
ATTCGGCTACTCCATGAAATCGCTCCCGCTGGGCGCACTGCGCAGCAAGCGCCTCCATACGCTGACCCCGCTCGCCGGTGACCGCACTCGCTACGAATCGCATTTCGAACTCGCCGGCTGGCTGGCGCCGCTGGTCGGTCTGCTGTTCGGCCGTGGATTCCGCCGCGGCTTTCCCGGTATGACCACCGCTGTGGAACGCGAAGCCGAACGCCGGCACGCGGCCTGAGTCGACGGTCGCCGGCCGCCACCGGCAGCCGCGCGGAGGTCACCTCGATACACCACGGGCGGTGACCCGTCCCCGGATCACCGCCCGTGACCACATTCCGTGGTCCGCTACCGCGCCTCAGACGATCGCGCCACGCGCTGCCTCGTAGGCCGCGCCGACCCGGTACAGCCGGTCGTCGGCCAGCGCGGGCGCCATGATCTGCAGACCCACCGGCATCCCGTCGTCGCGGCTGAGGCCGGACGGTACCGACATCGCCGGATGACCGGCCAGGTTGGTGGGCAGCGTGCACAGGTCCGACAGGTACATCGCCAGTGGATCGTCGACCTTCTCGCCCAGCTTCCACGGGGTGAACGGGCTGGTCGGCGAGATGAGCACATCGACCTGTTCGTAGGCCTTCTCGAAATCGCGCGCGATCAGCGTGCGCACCTTCAGCGCCTGCCCGTAGTAGGCGTCGTAGTACCCGGCGGACAGCGCGTACGTGCCGAGCATGATGCGCCGTTTGACCTCCGGACCGAACCCGGCGGCCCGGGTGGCGGCCATGACCTGTTCGGCACTGTGGTTACCGTCGTCGTCGACCCGCAACCCGTAACGCATGGCGTCGAATCGGGCCAGGTTGGACGAGACCTCACTGGGCAGGATCAGGTAGTACGAGGGCAGCGCGTACTCGAAGTGCGGGCAGGACACCTCCACCACTTCCGCGCCGAGATCCTTCAGCACTCCCACAGCGGCGTCGAAGGAGGCGAGCACACCCTGCTGGTAGCTGTCGGAATGCAGTTCCTTGACCACTCCGATCTTCACACCGCGCAGATCACCGGCCGCGCCCTTCCGGGCGGCCTCGACCACAGCCGGGACCGGCACATCCCGGGAGGTGGAATCACGCGGATCGTGCCCGGCGATCACCTCGTGCAGCAGCGCGGTATCCAGCACCGTCCGCGCGCACGGACCACCCTGATCGAGTGAGGACGCGCACGCGACCAGTCCGTACCGCGAGACGGTGCCGTAGGTGGGCTTGGTTCCGACGGTCGCGGTGACCGCGGCCGGTTGCCGGATCGACCCGCCGGTATCGGTGCCGATCGCCAGCGGCGCCTGGTAGGAGGCCAGGGCCGCCGCCGAACCGCCACCGGAGCCACCGGGGATGCGCCCGGTGTCCCACGGATTCTTGGTCGGCCCGTAGGCGGAGTTCTCGGTGGACGATCCCATCGCGAATTCGTCCATATTGGTTTTGCCCAGAATCGGGATACCGGCGGCACGCAACCGGCTGGTCAGCGTCGCGTCGTACGGCGCCACCCAGCCTTCGAGAATTTTCGACGCGCACGTGGTGGGCATATCGGTCGTGGTGAACACGTCCTTGAGCGCCAGCGGCACCCCGGCCAGCGGCGACGCGGGAGCGTTCCCGGCGCCGATCGCGGCATCGACCTCGGCCGCGGCGGCCAGCGCCTGCTCGCCGGCGACGTGCAGGAAGGCGTGGTATTCACCGTCGACCTCGGCGATCCGGTCCAGATGCGCCCGGGTCACCTCCACCGAGGACACTTCCCGGCCGTGGATCTTGCCGGCGAGCTCGGCCGCGCCGAGCTCGGTCAATTCGGCGCTCATGCTGTCTCGATTGCTCATGGACGAGGGCCCTCCGTGGTTATGCTGCGCTGCCTCTTCGGGCCTGACTCGCTCATTCGCCCTCTCCCAGAATCTGCGGAACCAGGAACCGCTGCTCTTCGCTGGCGGGTGCGCCGGACAGCGCCTGATCGGGGCTGAGCCCGGGCCGCACCTCGTCGGCGCGGGTCACATTCGTCACCGGATCGGGCGACGCGGTGGCCGGAACGTCGGCGGCGGCAACCTCGGAGATGGTCTGCACATGGCTGAGGATCGAATCCAGCTGTCCGGCGAACTGATCGAGTTCGGCCTCGGACAGGGCGAGCCTGGACAGCCGGGCGAGGTGCGCGACCTCGTCGCGGGAGATGGCGGTCACCGCGAACCCCTTTCGGCGATAGTTCGGATTACAGATCACGAGCACCGAACAGCCTAATGGTGCCGCCGATCGGGGACGGTCGCGAGGCCTCCACTACCTGTGCCGGGCGGTCGGAGCGCACAATTCGAGTCGAGAACCTTCCGTAATGGGTGTAAGGATGGGCAGACCGGGTATCCGTTGATAGCCTCGGCCGCTGAAGGAAAGGGAAACGCACGTGTCATATCTGCTCCGCGTGCAACTTCCGGATCGTCCGGGAAGTCTCGGATCACTAGCAGTGGCGCTCGGCACCGTCGGCGCCGATATCCTCTCGCTGGACGTGGTCGAGCGCGGCGCCGGATTCGCGGTCGACGACCTGGTGGTCGAGATCGCCCCGGGCGCCCTTCCCGATACCCTCATCACCGCCGCGGAATCACTCGGCGATGTGCGCGTCGATTCGATCCGTCCCTATTCGGGCGTGCTCGACACCCACCGCGAACTCGAACTCATCGATAACGTGGCCAATGCGCGCGACGACCGGTTACAGGTGCTGGTCGACGGTATTCCCCGGGTGCTGCGGGTCGGCTGGAGCACCGTGCTCGATATCGGAGCGCAGGGCGGCTACCGGGTGGTCGGCAGTCAGAGCGCACCGCAGACCCAGGCCGGTTCGGTGCCCTGGATGCCCTTGCAGAAACCGACCGCCCTCGACGCCGAGGCGGACTGGGTGCCCGAGATCTGGCGCGATATGGATACCAAACTGGCCGCCGCGCCGCTGGGCCCGTCCAGTAAGGCGCTGCTGCTCGGCCGTCCCGGCGGACCCGATTTCCGGCCGTCGGAGATCGCGCGCCTCGGCTATCTCGCCGGAATCGTGGCCACCGTCCTGGGCTGACCCCCGGCGCCGGAACCTCACCGTTCCAGGGCCCGGCGCGATCCGATTCGACCGCTATTTCCCGGTGCCCGGCTCGATGATCCGCCACCTGTCCGGTTTGCCGGGCGGATAGGCGACGGTGAGAGTGTCGCCGATGGCCGGCCAGTAGGCGGCATCCCAGACCAGGCGTCCGTACACCACGGTCCCCGGTTCGGACGGGCCGGAGAGATTGCCGGTGATGGTGACGAACTGCTCGCCCATCGCCTCCGGCCGCGGGCTCACCCCGGTGAGGTACAGCGATCCGACCTCCGCGTCCTGGGGCAGCGCGGTACCGCGCCGTCCACGGAAGACCAGGACCAGCATTCCCACCAGTGCGGCCACCATGATCGCCAGCATCGCGAATTCCAGCACTCCTCCATGCTATGCGCACCCGCCGCCCGAACTCCGCAATGCACGCGCTGCGTACCTCCGGCCCGGCCCCGCGATACCGCGCCGCCGACCCGAAGTCGCACACCCTGTCCGGCATCGTGTGCCGAGGCGCGGACCCGAACGGCGGATTGCCCGAATGAAACCCGCTGTGGCGACGAAAGATCGGCCGCACCCCCGGGAAACCATGATTTGTGCGAGACCGGCTGCCTCCGCGCATCAGGCAGCCGCCACGGGGTATTCCGGTGTTATCGGATGTGGAAGGAAACGATCGACATGCCGAACTCATCGATCCGGACAGGTGCCACCGGCAGCAGGATAGTCAGCCTCCTGATCCTCGTGTGGTTCGTGGCGGGCCTACTCGCCACCTGGCAGCGCGGCTACCTGAACGAACCACCGACCCACTGCTCCCATATCGCGACACTGGCCGTCAACATCATCGCCGGGCCACTCAACTACGTGGGCCTCAACCCGAAAATGGGCTGCACACTGCCGGAACCCAGTACGTAGACCGGAATTCCGGCGGCCGGCTCCTCAGAACACCGTGAGTGTGCTGGCGCCGGAACCGGACCGCCGGACGGTCCAGACACCGGTGCGGGTTCGTGCCGAGCGACCGTTCCCGCGGTCGACGAGGGCACGATCGCCGGTGCTGTACACCAATTGCGCACCGCGAGTGTTGGTTTCCGGATTCTGGAACAGCTGCACCAGGCGGTCGGCCTCCTCGACGGTCAGTTGCGCGCCGATATCGTCCACCACGAGCACTCGTCCCGCGTCGAGCGCGTCGAGCACCACCGGGAGCAGCCGCAGCAGCGCCAGGGTCGCCGATGATTCCTCGGCCAGCGTGAAAACCGGTTCCACACCGGTATGCACCAGGCGCAGCCCGACCCCGCGCCGGGCGACCATTCGCGTGTACAGCGCATCTCGGGCATTGCGCATATTGGTCAGCTCGCGCGCCAGCTGCGCCGGTGTCAGCCCGCTGTCCTGTTCCAGCTGCGCCGCGTAGGCGGGGGAACCGGCCGCCCGATCGGTCTGTTCGGTCAGCGCGGAGATATCGGCATCGAGGTCGCGCAGGTAATCGGCGTAGCCGGGATCGTTCTGCGCGATGAGCAGGTCCGTGATCCCGAGGTCGGCGGATTGCAGCAGAGTCAGCAACCGGGCCGCGTTCTCGGTGGACCGTGACAGATGCGAACCCACCCGGCGCTCGGTCGATTCGATATCGCCGGTACCGCGCAGCACCTCGAGCATGGTTTCGAACCAGCGGTAGGCGGGCACCAGCGCCTCGGCGTACATCTGCCCGGCCAGGCTCAACAGCAGCGCGTTGGGGCGCACCAGCGGTATCAGCGCGGTGATCCCGAACCGGGCGGCCTCGAACATCGGCCCGACCCGCACCGCCTCACCCTCACGTTCGAAAACGATCCGTTTCCGCGAACGCGGGTGACTGTAGAGCCATTCGGCCGCGATCTCGGCGGCATCCAACCGGAACCCGTATGTGTACGGGGTTTCCTCCGCGACGAATACCACCTCGAATTCGGAGGGACGCCCGGTGTGGCCGAGATGCGGGGACCGCTCGGGTCCGGCGTAGGGGTCCCAGCCGGTCACCGAGCGCAGGACCGCGTCGCGCATATGCCCCAGTGCGTCGACCAGATTCGATTTACCGGCCGCCGGGCCGCCGTGCACCGCGGTCACCGGCACCGCCACCGGCGCATTGCCGCGGGTCAACCGCAGTTCCTGTAGGTCGGCCAGCGATTTGTGGTTGGACACCCGAAAACTGCGCAGCATCCCACCATCCTGCCGTGCTGTCCCCGGACCACGCAGTGCCGGATCGGCACGGCGTGTACCGGCGGGTGATCGTCGATGCGTCACGGGTCGCAGGCATCCGGTCATACCTGTAGCAGAAGCGTTCTGACCTGCGATATATGGGTGCGGGGGACGGTAGATGTTTCGACCGCCGGAGGGAGGTGAGACCAATGGGTTCGTTCGGACTCGATTTCGGCGCCGGCCTCGACCTGTTCCTGAAATGGCTCCGCGTCACATTCGGACTGGACTTCGGCATGAGCTGACCGCCGTGCGGTGATATCCGGGGAAGGACGCCGGACTCACCAGCCCCCCGCGGTATCCGCTTCCGGGCTGGTGTCGTCCGGCATCCGCACCGCATCCGGACCGGATTCGAGCAGCGTACGAAAACCGTCCTCGTCGAGGATCGGGACACCGAGTTCCTCGGCCTTGGCAGCTTTGGAACCGGGGGAATCGCCGATCACCACGAAGGCCGTCTTCTTCGACACCGATCCGGCGGCCTTCCCACCGCGCTGCAGGATCGCTTCCTTGGCGCCGTCCCGGGAATACCCCTGCAACGATCCGGTGACCACGATCGACAGGCCCTCGAGGTTGCGTGGAATCGACTCGTCGCGTTCGTCGGCCATCCGGACCCCGGCCGCCCGCCATTTGTCCACGATGGCGCGATGCCAATCGACGGTGAACCATTCCGCGACCGCCGTGGCGATGGTCGGCCCGACACCTTCGGCTCCGGCGAGTTCTTCCAGCGAGGCCTGTTCGATCCGCTCCAGGCTGCCGAACTCGGCGGCCAGTGCCCGCGCCGCCGTGGGCCCGACATGCCGGATGGACAGTGCGACCAGCACCCGCCACAGCGGCACGTCCTCGGCGGCGGCGAGGTTGTCGAGTAATCGGTGGCCGTTCGCCGAGAGGCTGCCGTTCTTGTTCACGAACAGCCTCACGTTCCGCAGGCGCTCGGCGTCGAGATCGAACAGATCACCCTCGTCGGTGATCGCACCCGAATTCAGCAGCGCGATCGCCGCCTCGTACCCCAGTGCCTCGATATCGAAGGCACCGCGACCGGCCACGTGGAAAACCCGCTCACGCAGCTGGGCGGGGCAGGTTCGCTGGTTGGGGCAGCGGATATCGGCGTCGCCTTCTTTTTCGTAGGCGAGCTCGGTCCCGCATTCCGGGCAGTGCGTCGGCATCACGAATTCGCGCTCGTCCCCGGAGCGGGCGTCCACCACCGGCCCCAGCACCTCCGGGATCACATCGCCCGCTTTCCGGATGGTGACGGTATCCCCGATCAGGACCCCCTTGCGCACCACCTCGGCCGCGTTGTGCAGGGTCGCCATCGACACCGTGGATCCGGCGATGACCACCGGTTCCATCACCGCGAAAGGTGTGACACGGCCCGTCCGCCCGACATTCACCGCGATATCGCGCAGTTTCGTGGTGGCTTCCTCGGGCGGGTATTTGTAGGCGATCGCCCAGCGCGGCGCCCGCGAAGTGGAACCGAGCCGGCGCTGCAACAGCAGTTCGTCGACCTTCACCACCAGGCCGTCGATCTCGTGCTCGATATCGTGCCGGTGCTCCGCCCAGTACGCGACCCGGTCCAGCACCGCGCCGATACCGCTGACCAGTTCGGTATGCGCCGAAACCGGCAGACCCCAGGCCGCCAGCGCCCGGTAGGCCTCGTGCTGGGACGCGGGAGTGAAGCCCTCGGTGCGCCCCAACCCGTGGCAGATCATCCGGAGCCGCCGCCGGGCGGTGACCGCCGGATCCTTCTGCCGCAGCGAACCGGCGGCGGTATTGCGCGGATTCGCGTACGGCGCCTTGCCTTCCGCCACGATCGCCGCATTGAGCGTTTCGAAATCCTCGAGCCGGAAATACACCTCGCCACGAACTTCCAGTAGTTCGGGGATCGGGAATTCCGCCGTGCCGGTGAGTTCGCCCGGTATGTCCTCGATGGTCCGGGCGTTCAGTGTGACGTCCTCACCCGTTCGCCCGTCGCCGCGGGTGGCTCCACGGGCCAGCTTCCCGTTGCGATAGACGAGGTTCAGCGCCACCCCGTCGATCTTCACCTCGCACAGATAGTGCAGATCCGGCCCGGTCTCCTCCTCGACCCGCGCCGCCCACGCCCGCATATCCGCCTCGGAGAACGCGTTGTCCAGCGAGAGCATCCGCTCGAGATGATCGACCGCGGTGAAATCGGTGGCGAACCCGCCGCCCACCAGCTGGGTCGGCGAATCGGGTGTCCGCAGATCGGGGTACTTCTCCTCCAGCGCCAGCAACTGCTGGAACAACCGGTCGAATTCGCCGTCGGAGATGATCGGGGCGTCGCGGACGTAGTACCGGAATTGATGTTCGCGCACCGTATCGGCGAGTTCCTGCCAGTGCGTCCGTTCTTCCCCGGCGGCCGGTGCGGGCGCGGTTTCGCCGGTGGCGGTATCCCGTTCGATGGGGTTTCCGGTCTCACTCACATCAGGCAGATTAGTCCAGGCCACCGACACTACGGGTCACCATAAACGCACGTCGCCGCCTGTTCCGCCGGATCGAGGTAGCCGATCGTTTCGCGCGGCCCGGCGGGCACGGACCGCCGGGCCGCACCACGATCACTCTCAGCCGGTCCGCACCGCCGACTGTTATTGCGGGACGAGCGATTCCGGATCGCGAACGAAGGCCTGCGCGGTGTCGGAGGCCAGGCGCAGCGCATCCCGGGCCCAGGCCACCGGTGCGCCGGCCAGTCCACAGGCGGGGCTCACTGTCACCCGGTGAGCCAGGTCGGCCCGGGGAAAGCCCAGCCGGTCCATGAGACGTACGCCTGATTCGGCGATGTCACGCCAGGCCACCGGCTTACCGGGCCGGGCGGTGGGCACCATACCCAGTACGAGGATCTTGCCCCGGTCGAGAGCCTCACCCACCGCGTCGAGCCCGGCTGTACCGGAGAGTGTCGCGAGATCGAAACCGAGCGCGTCGGCCCGGGACCTGCCCAGGAAGCCCAGCGGCGGCCGGTCCGCGCAGGTGTGCACCAGCGTCGGCACCCGCTGCGGTGCCAGGACCGCGTCGAGGATGGACAGGGCTTCCGGTTCGGGCACAGCGGCGACCGTATTGAGCACACTCGCACCGCGGAGCGACCCGTTCAGCACATCGGCCAGGGATGGTTCGTCCAGCTGCAGTACGACCTCGGCCTCGAGCCGGGCCCCGACCTCGGCGATATGCGCCGCCAGCCCCTCGGCCAGCGAATCCGCCAGATCGCGCACGGCACCCCGATCGGTGAGCACCCGGTGTCCGCCCGGCAGCTCCACCTGCGCCGCCAGCGTCAGCGGGCCGGCGGCCTGCACCTTCACCATGCGACCGGACCCGCGCAGCCCGGCGTTCTCCCAGGCTTCCTGCAGTGCGTCCAGGTCGGTGCGCAGCAGATCGTGTGCCCGCCGCGATACCGCTCCCGGCCGGGCGGCCAGCCGGTAGCCGCGCGGTGTGGTGTCGAAACGCATATCGACCAGCAGTGCCGAGACCCGCCCGACGGTATCCGCGCCCACGCCCCGCGCCGGCAGTTCCACCAGATGCGGTAGCCCGGGCAGTTCACCGACGATCACCGCGGCGGCCTCCCGCGGATCGGTCCCCGGCCACGATCCGACCCCCGTCGCCACCCCTACCGGGAAATCGGCTGGGGTCATCGGGGCGCGCCGGCCGGTGCCGTACGCGCGGTGGCGGCGATCGTCCCGCTGCCGAGCACCGCGTCACCCGCGGCGTCCGGCCGGTAGAGCACGGCCGCCTGACCGCGCGCGACACCACTGAGCGGTTCGTGCAACCGCACCAGCATCCCGTCGCCCACTGCCTCCGCGGTGGCGGGAGCCATACCACCGTGCGCCCGTACCTGGACAACACAGTCGACGGGGCCCTCGGGCGCCGATCCGCTGGTCCATACGGCACGATCGGCTTCGATGGACCACACCTGCAGGTCGTCGGCCGGACCCACGTGCACGGTTCCGGAATCCGGATCGATCTCGGTGACGTAGCGCGGTTTCCCGTCCGGTCCGGGACCGGGCAGGCCGAGCCCCTTGCGCTGGCCGATGGTGAACCCGTGCACACCGTCGTGCCGGCCCAGCTCGGCACCCTCGGGATCGACGATCGCACCCGGCCGGATACCGATCTTCGCGCCCAGAAACGCCTGCGTGTCACCGGAGGGAATGAAGCAGATGTCGTGGCTGTCCGGCTTGTTCGCCACGGCCAGGCCCCGCTCGGCGGCCTCGGCCCGGATCTCCGGTTTGGGGGTGTCGCCCACCGGGAACATCGCCCGCCGCAACTGCTCCGCGGTCAGCACTGCGAGCACATAAGACTGGTCCTTGTCCGCGTCCACGGCCCGGCGCAGCACGCCGTCGGCGAGCCGGGCGTAGTGCCCGGTGACCACCGCGTCGAAGCCGAGGGCCACCGCCCGGTCGGCCAGCGCGGAGAACTTGATCTTCTCGTTGCATCGCAGGCACGGGTTCGGCGTTTCGCCCGCGGCATAGGCGGCGACGAAATCGTCGATCACGTCTTCTTTGAACCGGTCCGCGAAATCCCAGACGTAGAAAGGGATCCCCAGCACATCCGCGGCCCGGCGGGCGTCACCCGCATCCTCCTTGGAGCAGCAGCCACGCGACCCGGTGCGCAACGTGCCGGGCGCGGACGACAGCGCCAGATGCACCCCGACCACCTCGTGTCCGGCGTCGACGGCCCGTGCCGCCGCCACCGCGGAATCGACTCCACCACTCATCGCGGCGAGTACGCGCATACGCTACGCACCTCCTCTCGCACCGGCCAGGCCCGCGGCCCTGGCTCGTTCCACCACTTGCGGTAACACTTCCAGCAGGGCATTGATATCGGATCGCCGCGAGGTGTGTCCAAGGGAAAACCGCAGCGAACCGCGCGCTTCCCGGGAACCGACCCCCATGGCGATCAGGACATGACTCGGCGAGGCGACCCCGGCAGTACACGCCGAACCGGTCGAACATTCGACACCCGCCGCGTCCAGCAGCATGAGCAGCGAATCCCCTTCGCACCCCGGAAAGGTGAAATGCGCGTTACCCGGTAACCGGCGGTCGTCGTGCGGACCGTTGAGCACCGCGTCCGGGACGGCCTGCCGCACACCGGCGATCAGTTCGTCCCGCAACTCGGTCAATTCCTTTGCCCGGAATTCCATTTCCACCACGGTCTGGCGCAGCGCCGCGGCCAGCCCGACCGCCGAGGCCACATCGGAGGTGCCGGATCGGAGGTCCCGCTCGTGCCCACCGCCGTGCAGCAGCGGAACACATCCGACCTGCCGCCCCAGCAGCAATACGCCCACACTGTGCGGGCCGCCCAGTTTATGACCGGCGAAACTCGCCGCGGCCAGGCCGCTGGCTCCGAAATCGATGGGCAGCTGCGCCGCGGCCTGCACCGCGTCGCTGTGCATCGGCACACCGGCCGCACGCGCCAGCGATGCCAGCTCCTGAATCGGCTGGACCGCACCGACCTCGTTGTTGGCCCACATCACGGTCACCAGGGCGACCTCGTCGGGGTCGTCGGCCAGTTCGGCGCGCAATGTCTCGGGCGAGACGATCCCGTCGGCATCCACCGGCAACCAGGTGACCTGCGCGCCCTCGTGCCGTTCCAGCCATTCCACGGCGTCCAGCACCGCATGATGCTCGGCGGCACCGGCCAGGATCCGGCGACATCGCGGGTCGGCGTCCCGCCGGGCCCAGTAGATGCCCTTGATCGCGAGATTATCGCTTTCGGTGCCCCCGGAGGTGAGGATGACTTCCGACGGCCGGGCCCCCAGGTCCGCGGCGATCGATTCGCGCGCCTCCTCCAGTTGCCGCCGGGCCGTCCGGCCCGATCCGTGCAGCGAGGACGCGTTCCCCACCTGCCCGAAGACAGCGTTCATCGCCTCGATGGCGGCGGGCAGCATCGGTGTGGTCGCCGCGTGATCGAGGTAAACCGTCGTGGGCACACCGTTGACCGCACCCGGGAAAGCCGACTTCATGACCGACAAAGCTTATCCCACCGTTGACCTGCACATCTTCCGGGCATCCTGCCGTGCTCCAGGATTCCCACCCTCGACGAACATCCGTCCGTCCGACGATATTCCCCGGACTCCGCCGGGGAATCGACCGGCTACGGCCGTTCGGCGCCGTCTTCGGGTGTCGCGTCTGCACCCGTCCCGTTCTCGGCCACGGCGCTGGAGAACACCGGCTGGTGCGCGATGCCGGAGGCCGGATAGCTCTCGGGCTCGGCGGGGGTGTGACTGAACAGACTGGGATTGTTCTCGTGCATATCGATACTCCGGTCGTAGATGGTTTTCGCAGCTCACGCGCGTGCGTGGTGATCGCGGACGCGTATCGTCCGTCAGCGAGGGTCCCGCAGGATCTGCGGTTCGGGCCTGCCGCGGCCAAAACGCCCGGCTCGGCGATTCCGCCGACAGGGTCCGGCGCCGGTCCGGTTTTGCACCGGAGGTCCGGAACGAGCGTCTTGAACAGCGCCTGGGTCCCCGATCGGATCCGGTGCTGTGATCGATACTCCTGACTCGGCCCGAGCGGACCGGATTGCGCGTGACCCGGGATTCGCGGCCCGCGCCGGATGGTGCACGGCGTACACGGCCATATCCACCCTACGCGCTACTCCGCGGAGATTCTCTGCGCAGTCGGAGTGCGGTCAGCAGACCACCCACCGGCACGGCCTTGCCGACCCGTGCCGGACCGTCGAATTTACGCTCGGACGCTGTTTCCGGTGCGTCGTCGGATGTCGCGGTCAGCAGACTGTCCGGGAGCGCCAGCTTGTGGATCGTCCGCAGGCTGAGCAGGTGCTGGCGCAGCAGCGACCCCGTTGTGTACGGCAGATCGTATTTTTCGCAGACGGCCCGGACCCGCACGGCGATCTGCGGATATCGGTTACTGGGCAGATCGGGAAAAAGGTGGTGTTCGATCTGATGGGAGAGATGGCCGCTGAGGAAGGCGAGTAGCGGCCCGGCGTCGAAGTTCGCGGTGCCCAGCATCTGCCGCAGGTACCACTGCGCCCGGGTCTCGTTCTCGATGACCGAAGGCGCGAACTTTTCCGCGCCGTCGGGGAAATGACCGCAGGAGATCACCACATAGGCCCAGATATTGCGGACCAGGTTGGCGACGGCGTTCGCGGTCAGCGTGCGGCGCCAGCGGCGGCCACTCAGTGCCGGGAACAGTACGTAGTCCTTGCCCACCTGCCGGGCGATTTTCGCCACCAGCGACCGGACGGAGCCGGCCCCGCCTGCCGGGGCGCGTCCGAACTTCCGTTCGAGGTACCAGCCCTGCGACGCGATCCCCCATTCGAAAGTGGCTGCGAGCAGCAGATTTCGTAGCGGCTGCAAGAGGTGACCGGGTCGCCAGCGTTCGTCGCGTGTCACCCGCATGACGCCGAACCCGATATCGTCGTCCATCCCCAGAACATTGGTGAATACGTGGTGCCGGTAGTTGTGGGCGTGCCGCCACTGTGCGGAGAGCCCGGCCATATCCCACTCCCATGATGTGGAGTGGATTTCCGGATCGTTCATCCAGTCCCACTGGCCGTGGCTGACATTGTGGCCGATCTCCATGTTCTCGATGACCTTCGCCAGCGCCAAGCCACTGGTTCCGGCGATCCAGCCGGTACTCCGGCGGCTGAACCCGATCGTCACCCGCGACGCCGCGTCGAGCGTCCGCTGAAACGCGATCGTGCGGCGGATATACCGTGCGTCGCGGGCCCCGAGCCGGTCCAGCTCGTCCTGCCGGATCTCGGCCAGTTCCTGCCCGAGCGCCTCGACCTCGGCGGCGCTCAGGTGCGCGTACACCGCCACCTGGGTGATCGCCATACTCTTCTGCCCCACATTCCTGGGTAGTCGCCCCGGTTCCGGATCCGGAACCGTCGTGGAACACCGATGACAGTGATCAGCGGTGTGGATTCTGAAGCCGCGACCGAACTGGAGGACTGTCGACGGCGACATCTCCCGGCACGCCCGGTTGAGGCGTCTGTTGATTCGAAGAGCAGAACAGCTTGCTCGACCTGTTCCTGACCACCGTAGCCGTCTTTCCCGGGTCCGTCCCCGCAGGCACCCCGGACGGATACAGCGCGGAGCGTAGGAGTTCAGCCCGCTTACGCAGACCTGTTGAATGTGCCGTTATTTAGCGGTACGGTATCGGTTGTATCAATGAAGCGTTCCAGTCAGCGCTACCGCCCCATCAGCCCACCCCGGGGCGTGACGAGTGAGGACCCCAGCCATGAACCGAAATCCCGCACCTCGCACCCGCCGCCTCGCCGCCCGGATCGCCGCCGTCGCGGCCATCGCCCTGGCGCCGCTGGCAGTCAGCGCCGGCCCCGCTCTCGCCACTCCGGTCACCGCGGCCCCGATCGGTGATTCCCACGATTCCAGCGGCTTCGACAACGACGACAGCTACGGCTCCGGCGCTGACGACCGTGACGGCAACGGCTACGGAAACCACGGCGTCGGCGATAACGGATTCGGCTGGGACGACAACGGGCAGTATGGATATCGCGATCACAACCGGCAGAACTATGACGGCTGGGAGGACGAGTTCAACAGCGGTGGCAACAATCGCGAATCACACGAGGGGTACAGCGGCAACCGTAACCGCGACTACGACACCCCGGTTGATTGGGATCGCGAGAACCACAGCGGCAGCACCCCGAACCAGACCTGGAACGTACCCAACCCGTACATTCCGCCGGCCCCGCCCGCCCTGGTGCCGATGCCACAGGTGCAACTGCCGTTCCTGCCGCCGCTGCCGCTGCCCGGTATCCCCTCCCTCGCCGGCCTTCCCGGCACCGGCAGCGCGTTCTGAGCCCGCTAACCATGTTGCCGTTCATTAACGGCGCATTCGAAAGCGAGACATCAGACAGTCAAATCGGCCGGGCTCGTGGCTCAGGCCCGGCCGAAACCCACATCCGTTCAGGCGGATGCGGCAACCGCCTCCCGCAATTGCCGGCCTGCCGCGGCGAGCACCGCATGCGCGGCATCGGAAAGATCCTCCGCGCGGACCGCCCGTTCACAACGCCGGGCCAGATCCATCCGGTCGTCCCCCGCCGGCTCCACCGGGGCGAGAACGACCTCCGCCGTCAGGCCCCGCGCCCGCAGCACCCGGATCACCGAACCGATCAACGTATCGTCACCCACGAAACCCGGCACGGTCGACCGATGGCCGTGCCTGTCCAGATAACGCAGCCGCACCGGCTGCACCGGAGTCGCCGTATCCACCGCGGCCTGGAATATCGCCGGACGTAGTTTCCCGTAGGCCCGGCCGCACCAGGTGGTGCCCTCCGGGAAGAAACCGATCCGCTCACCGGCGGTCAGCCGCTGACCCACCTGATCCACCACGTCCGGCAGGCGGCGCAATCGCTCCCGTTCTATCGGGATGACCCGCATGATCCGGGCCAGCCGTCCCAGCAGCGGCCATTCGATGAGATCCGCTCGCGCCACGAAAGCGAGCGGCTGCACGGAGGCCAGGACAATGATGTCGGCCCACCCGATATGTCCGCAGGCGACCAGAACACCGGCCCCTGGTTCCGCGAACCGCGGGCGGCCCGGCTCTTCCCGCCGATCCACCACCCGCAGTCGAATACCGCAGCTGCGCAACAGCATTCCCGCGAATTGCCGCTGCACACCCGAACGGCGCGACGGCGGCGTGACCACATGCGCGAACGGATAGGCGGCAAGCACCGACAACGCACCCGCGGCCCGGAATCCCGCCCGCAGCACCCCGACTTCGGCGCTGCGCTGTACGCACCCGGGCCCGCACGGGCTGGCCGGCATCCACGAGTGCTGCGGTAAGGCTGCCTCCGCGACTTCCCGTTCCCGCGTTTTCCCCGGCATCCGCCTCACCGCCCGCCGTCGAAGTTCGCGGCCGCGCCGCGTAACCGGTCCAGGTATCGCGTGTTGATCGTGTCCAGCCCCAGCAGGACCACGAAATCGGCGACGGCGAAATCCGGGTCGTGCGCCGGTTCCCCGCAGATCTCCGCGCCCAGCCGCAGGTAGCCGTTGAGCAGCGGCGGCAGTTTCGGGCGGGCGGGAGCGGGCAGATCGTCGAGCTCGACACCGTCCACCACCACGGGCCGGTACGGCCGGACTCGCTTCTCCGGTGAGCATGCGTGTTTGGCGAGCAGGAAGTCACGCACCCCACGCACATTGACGCCGGCCGGCTCGTCCGGACGGTTGCGCATCGGCACCGACGCGCAGCCCATCACCCAGTCGTATCCGGTGAGCTGGATGTAGTGCAGGATTCCCGCCCACATGAGGGTGAGCACCGAACCGTTGCGATGCTCGGGCACCACACAGGCCCGCCCCATCTCCACGACCCGCATTCCCGCCGGGTCCAGTCGCGTCAGATCGAATTCGGTGGCCGTGTAGTAACCGCCGGCCGCCGCGACCCTGTCCGGTGGCAGCATCCGGTAGCAGCCCACGAATTCGCCGGAGATCTCATCGCGCACCAGCATGTGATCGCAGTGGTCGTCGAATCTGTCCGCGTCCAGCCCGGTACCGGCGTCGGGGATATCGAAACCGGGCTCGCCGGCGAAAACGTTGTACCGCAGGCGCTGTGCCGCTATGCGATGGTCGGTATCGGAGGAGACGATCAGTGCGTAGCGGGACCGGTGATCCTCGTGACCGGCCGGGCGAGCCGGCGCTGTCAGCACGGACGTAATAGCCATGAGGCCAAGGAGGCCAGTTCGACACTGCGCCGGGGCGTCCGCGAAGTGTCGCGGGTATGCCGGTTCGGTTAACGAGATGTAGATCACACCGGGCGTTCACCGGGCAGTATCCGCCCGTTCGCGCGAACACCGGATACGGCACCGGAGTTGGGACAGCCGCAACCTGTCATTCGCCGGCGTCCGGGAAGCGTAGGCGCCGCGGCGGAACCCGGTCGACCGGGTCCGGCCACGGTGCTACGCGTATCTCCGCCGCGGCCGCGCGCGGGCCGCCGGCGCACCCATCAGGCGACGAAGCGTTCGGGTTCGCGCACCCGTTCCAGATGCCGGCGGTCCACCTCCTGGAACCCGGGCCGCCCGGTACCGATGAACGCCACCAGCCACGACAGGACCGCGGCGAAGCGGTTCCGGAATCCCACCAGGTAGAACAGGTGCACGGCCAGCCAGATGAACCAGGCGAACACCCCACGGAAGGTGATCTTGTCGTTCAGCTTCGTCACCGCGCTGAACCGGCTGATCACCGCCATGCTGCCTTTGTCCCAGTACACGAACGGTGTTCCGGGGTGCTTATCGCGGCTGATGATATCGGCGGCGTGCCGCCCTTCCTGCATCGCAACCGGCGACTGTCCCGGATATCCGTTGAGCGAGGTCATATCCCCGATCGCGTAGATATCGGCGTAGCCGCCGACGGTCAGATCAGGGTTGATCAGCAGCCGCCCGGCGCGGTCGGTTTCGCAACCGGTGGCCTCGGCCAGCAGTTTCGCGAAGCCACCGGCCTGCACACCGGCCGACCATACGATCGTCTCGGCCGCGATCTGCCGCTGCTCACCGTCTTTGTCCTTGACCGTGACCTCGCCGTCCTCGATATCGGTGACGAAGGTGCCCAGCAGCACCTCGATACCGCTGCGGGTCAGCGTTTTCTTCGCGTACTCCGACAGCCCGCCGCCGAACGGCGGTAGCACCGCGCCCGCACCTTCCACCAGCGTCACCGATACGTCCTGGTGGTAGTACCGCTTGGCCAGTTCCTTCAACTGCCCGGCCACCTCGACACCGGTCGCCCCGGCGCCGACCACCACGAACGACAGCATCCGCTGCCGGGTTTCCTCGTCCGCGTCTGCGGCTTCGGTGAACACCCGCTGGATCTGGGCACGCAGCAGCCTCGCGTCGTCGATGGTCTTCAGCGAATAGGTCTTATCGGCGAAATCGTCCCGTCCGAAATACGACTGGCTGGCCCCGGTCGCGGCGATCAGCGACCCGTAGCGGATCCGCCGGGCGCCGTCGGGGGTCTGATAGGTGAGGATCGCGGCATCCGGCTCGATATCGGTGACCTGCCCCAGCCGCACATCCGCCTCCTTGTGCCGGCGCAGGATGTTCGCTATCGGGGGCGCGATCTCGTCGGACGCCAACACCCCGGTGGCGACCTGGTACAGCAGTGGCTGGAAGAGATGTTCCGGCGTGCTCGAGATCAGGACATAATCGACACCCGCCTTCGCCAACTGCTTGGCGGCGGCGAGCCCACCGAAACCCGATCCGATGACCACGACGTCCGCGTACTCGACGCCTGCACCGGTTTCCGTGACGTTCTGCATGACGACCTCCTTCACTCATGACTAACCGTCATCCAGAACGCAGATATTTCAGGGTTCAGGGCGCATAATTGAGATGACTCTTATCTGGACTCGTCATGAATGGGGTTGAGATGGAACTTCGCCAGCTCACGTACTTCGTCGCGGTGTGCGAGGAGCTCAGCTTCAGCCGGGCCGCCGCCCGGTGCTTCATCTCACAGTCGGCGATCAGTCATCAGATCGCCCGGCTCGAGCACGACCTGGGCGTCCAGCTCTTCGAACGCTCGACCCGATCGGTCGTCCCCACCGACGCGAGCACAAGGCTACTACCGCTGGCGAAGCAGATGCTAGGTCTGGAATCGGCGATCAGGGCTTCTATTCGCACCACCGGCCCCCGGGTCCGCCTCACCGCGAATATGTCCTTCGCCACACGATCGCTATCGGCTATCGCCGGCGCCCGCGAAACCCATCCCGGCGCGGAGATCGAATTCGTCATCAAACCCTTCCGGCAACGCATCGCCGCCGTATCCGACGGAGACTGCGATCTGGCACTGATCCGCGGCAGTGTGCAACAGGCGGGCCTGATCGTGGAACAGCTCTGGGTAGAGGACCTCACTCTCGCCACCGCCCCCGCACACCCCCTCGCCGGCCGCACCGATGTCACCCTCGCCGAACTCAGCGACTACCCCCTGCTCCTCCCCCCGGAATCCGAGCAGGTACTGATCCACAATGTCATCCGCGCCGCCTTCGCCGATCTCCCCGTCGGCCCCACCTACGGACCACCCATTCCCCCCGACCACACGGCCACCATGGAACTGATCAACCACCCCGACGCGTGGACCGCGCTCTACGCCAACAGTTCCACCGAAGGTATCGCCACCCTCGCCCTGGCCGACCAGCGTCTTCGCATCCCGGTCTCCGCGGTCATCCGCGCCGACACCCGCCGCACTCCCATCCTCACCACCCTGCTGGACGGGTTGCGCGAACACTGAGCGCAGCCTCGCTACCGGACACATCTGTCCGCCATCCGGACGTTATGTGCCCCGGCGGCCGGGCAGTGGCCGCCGGGGCGGGTGGCAGCACCGGTTCGGCGCGGCGTGCCACCGTGAACCCGAGTGGCGAGGGACCACATCCCGGGTTGTCTCGGGCACCGTCGTCCGACGGTGGTCTTTTGTGAGGTTAGTTCCGTTCCCTGTGGCCCAGCTGCGTACCGAGCTGGGAGTCAGCTGGGAACCGGCGGCCTTCCACGGTTCAACCGCAGCAGAACGGATCGTCGCAGGGCTGCCCGACTTCACTGCCGTACGCGACAAAGTTCTCGATCGGCGTCAGCACGGCGGCAACGATGCCGGGTTCCAGCGGCGGCGCCGCCCGGATATCGAGCTTTCCCCAGTTGGCGGGCACTGTCGTGAGGTCGCCGCGGACAGCACCGGCGACGAACAGGGTCCACATGCTGTGGTCCGGGAAGCTGTTCAGACGCAATACCCACCACTGCCCGGCCACCTCGGCAACCAGCGGGAATTTCGGGTTCCCGGTCCCCCGCCACGACGGCCGTGCCTGCATTACATCCCGCGTCATTCCTCCAGTATGGGTTTCTTCAAACCCTGCGCCGATCTCCCTTCAATGCTCGTATCGGTTACCATCGGCGCCGACCGGCCTCGTGGGTATTTTCGGTTTCACCTGGGCCGAGGGCGGAGCATTCGCCAGCGGTGCGCTCGGCCGGGCCTTCGGGGGATACGCGGTCTCGGCGCAAGCGCGGCCGCCGGTGCGGAGGCCACCACCGATATCGGCAACGGCGGCTGTCCCGCGCAACTGGCTGATCTGCGGATGCCCGCACAGCACACCGGCTCGATGGGCGCTATGTATCGCGATCTGCCCGGCTATCTGTGCGATGTCTGGCGCAGCTTCGGGGCCGGCCCTCGGAAAGCGCCGCCCACGCCCGAGCTCCGGCAGAGTTGGCCGGAGCCGATGCCGGTATCGCCGGACAGCGCAACGCCGGTCCCGGGCAGGACGGAGACCGGAAGCGCGCAGCGGCAGGTTCCGTCCACGGATTCCGGCACACCGGAGTTCGCGCCACCTCCCGGCACAGCTCCCGCCACCGCGGATCCGCCCCAGCGCAGAGCAAGCCTCGGTGGTATCCGCGGCGGCGCCGGCGCCGAGCCCGCGCCTCTTCCCCTATCGACCAAAGTTCGATACAGTTTGTCTCGTAACTTTGAAACAAACTGTCTCATAGGAGGTGCGGTGCGACCGCCGGATCCGCGAACGGTGCGCAGTCGCGACACCGCTCTGGCATCGGCCCGAGAGCTGTTGATCGAGCGGGGATTGGCCGGCCTGACTCACGGCACCGTCGCCGCGCACAGCGGGATCAGCCGGGCCACGCTCTACCGGCTCTGGCCGGAGCCGGCGGATCTGGTCCGTGCCACGCTGACCTGGCACATCACCCTGGCACGGCCTGAGCCGACCGGCGATCTGCGCGCCGACCTGCGGACCGCATTGGCCGGAACCCGCGCGATGCTGCACGAACCGGCCAGTGAACAGGGGATGCGCGTGATGATCGAAAGGGCCGCTGTCGACCCGAAGCTCGCGGAAGTCAAGGAGGCGCTGTACCGCGCCGGCACGCAGGTGGCGCGCGCGATCCTGGCCGATGCCGTCGCCCGCGCCGAACTGCCGGCGGAGCTCGATATCGACCTCGCCCTCGATCAGCTGCACGGCCCGCTGTTCTTCCGGCGACTGGTCGCCAACCGGACCTTCGACCTCGACTACGTGCACGATATCGTCGACGCCTTCCTGCGCTGCCACTCCACGGAACCCACACACCGGCAAGGAATCTCGTGATATGACTCGGCCGACCGGAGAACTTTCCGTCCCGCGTGTAATCGCCGTAGCGGTCGCACTCATCACGATATTCGGCGCGCTGCTGGCCGATTTCGTCATCCCGGCGAGCGCGGTCCAGCACCTGCGCAACGACGCGTGGCCGCCGCACGCGAAATTTCACGATGCCCAGTACATCGTGATGTCGATTCTGCTCGGTGCGCTCGCGCTCGTACTTCTGATACGACGTGAGGGCGGCACACGGACCCGGATATGGACAGCATGCGCGATCCTGGCCACGCCCTGGCTGGGCTTGTTCGGTGCGATGCTGTTCCCCGGCATCGCGATACAGGACCCCGGATTCGACAACGAGTCGATCATCGGCCTACACCCCCAGATGCTGCTGGCCGCGGTTCTGCTGGCACTGCTGCTCGTCGCCGCACTGTTTTCCGCCCGCCCCGAACACACAGGCCGACCAGACAATTGAGCTCAGGTCCCGCCCCCTGTGCCGGGACGCTGTCCGGCGAACAGGGCGCCGATGAAGGCGTCGACATCGTCACCCGCGACCCGCAGGACAGCGCGGTGGTCGGCGCCCTCGTACGTCCGGTAGTCCACCGGCGAACCGCCGGCACACAGCGATTCGGCGATCCGCTTCGTAATCGGCTCCGCGACGAGAGCGTCCGCGGTGCCCTGGGCAATCATGGCCGGAACGGTCAGGGTGAGGCTATCCGGCTCTTGGCCCGCGAAGTACCCGGCGAGGGCGGCGGTATCCGCACCGGGGGCGAACAGATCGGCGGCCGGGACCGTGGCCGCTACCGCTCTGATCTGATCCATACATCCCGTGCGGGCGGCGCCGAGTAGCGGTCGTGCGGCGTCGCTGATCATCGCGTCGGCCACCAGCGCCGGGGCGGCGGCCTCGGCGCCCAGCAGCAGTACCGGCAGGAACGGCATCGCCGCACGTACTCCGGGGCCACCGGTCGCCATATAGGCGGCGGTATCGCTGGTGCGGCTCCCCGGCGCGTAGGCCACGGCGCCGAGGAGGTCGAGTTCCGGCGCGCGCCGCGCGGCGTCGGCTGCGGTAAAAAGGGCCGCGTGCCCACCCTGACTGTGCCCCGCCACCACCCATTTCTCACCGATCCGGGGGTCGAATTCGCGTGCGGCACGGACGATATCGGTGACGGTGTGTGCGGCACTGACACCGTTCATGTACGGATGGCCGCCCGGGGTGCCCAGCCCTTCGTAGTCTGTGGCGACCACCGCGTATCCGTTCTCCACCCACCGGGCGAGCACGGGGTCGGTGGCGGCGAGGTAATCGTGCGCGGGTCCGCCCGCACTGTCCGCCGAGGGTGCGCAGGCATCACCCACGCCGGTGGTGCCGTGCGCCCAGCTGATGACCGGCCAACCTCCCTCGGGCGGGTCGCCGGCCGGCACGGATACTGTTCCGGAAACCAGTATCGGCTGTCCGGCAGCGGATTCCGACAGATAGGTAATGCGCTCGTGCCGGATCGACCCGGGCTCCGGCAGGTCCGAGCCCGGATCCGCCGGGATCGGTGTCGCGGTGACCAGCGTGCCCGGCGCGGCGTGTTCGGCCGGGGCGGTGTCACCACACCCGGCGGTGAGCAGCACGGAGGTGGCGAGTACTACCGCTGCGTACCAATTCCGGGCGCCTGGGCGGCGAACAGCGGGCATCATGAATTCTCCGATCGAGCACGGGCATTGATTCGATATGGGCAGTGGCACCGGGGCGGGTGATTCGGGGCGTTACCCCGCCTCTGCGGACATCAGCCGTTCGGCGGAGCCGGACAACCAGCCCTGCTCCGGCCGGCTCGTTTTTCTTCGGATGCCGAGACTGATCCGGGGTTCGGGAAACAACGTGCGGGATATCTCCCGGACCGCGCCGGCCACCAGCGGCGCGACCGTATCGAGTCGAGTGGTACGCGCGTCCCCGCACAGGGACACAGCGGCGACCGGCCCCTCGGGACCGCGCACCGCGGCACCGGCGCAGGCGACTCCGTTCACCGATTCACCACGCTCGAAAGCGAGCCCGCAGCGGAGCCGGATCCGGTTGAGTTCGCGGTGCAGATCGGCCGGTTCGGCGATCGTGCGGTCGGTGCACCGGCGCAACGGCCGGCCGTAGAGACCGTCGATCATCTCCGGCTCCAGCCACGCCAGAACGGCTTTCCCGCCGGCGGTGGAGTACGCCGGGGCGCGACCGCCCACCCGGGAGGGCAGCCGCGTGGCGAAGGACCCGCCGATCTTGTCGAGGTACAGGCTGTCGCCACCGTCGAGCACCGTCAGGTGTACCACCAGGTCCGTCCGCAGATGCAGTTCGTGGAGCAGCGGGGCCGCCGCCGCCCGGATCCGGGCGTGCTCGCCGCCGCCCAGGCCGGCCGCGCGGCGGCCCAGGGCATATCCGAACGCTGTGTGCTCGACCCATTCGGACCGCACCAGCTGATGCAGGATGCGGTAGACGGTCGAGCGGGGCAACTGCGCGCGGTAAGCGATCTCTTCGAGCGATATGCGCGCCTGCTGACCGTCGAACGCATCGAGGATCCGGGTCATCCGCTCGATCATCGACGTCGGCGCGTCCGGCGTCCGGCTGTGCGCAGTGGGGACGTTTCCCGAATCAATGATATCCACTGATTTCTCCATATACGCTGCTCAACCGCCTATACACGGCAAGAACTGAAATTCATTCTCGTATCACCGTAGCACCGCGCGCCCACCGCGGAGCGGAAATGAGGAGATGGTTCACCCGGCGGGACCACTTCGACTCGCCCGGGTTCCGGTGCGCGCTCCGCAAGCGCATCCACACCGCCCGCCCGAACACGGGATAAGTGTGGTCCCGCTGAGTGATAATGACCGGTCAGCGGCTCGGCCGGCCGTGAGAAGTTGCCAGCCGATACGCACGCCGAAAGAGAGGCCGGCCACCATGACGACACCTGCCGACGCCCAGCCGCGCCTGACCGAGATCGCGACGCGGCTGACGGGTCCCGGTGGCCGATTCGAGATCGCCGTCGAAGACGTCCTCGGCACACCGATACCGGTGATGCGCCACCGGGCCCGTACGGTCGGCGAACTGGTGGCCGCCTCGCGCGCCTGGGGTGCGCGCGACTACCTCGTGACCGCCGACCGCCGCATCTCGTATGCGCGGCACCTCGACTCGGTCGCCGCCCTGTCGACCGCGCTGCGCGAGAATTTCGGGGTGGCCGAGGGCGATCGCGTCGCGATCCTGGCGGCCAACTGCCCCGAATGGGTTATCGCCTTCTGGGCGACCCAATGTCTGGGCGCCATCAGCGTCGGACTCAACAGCTGGTGGGTACCGCGCGAGATCGAGTACGGGCTACAGCACTGCCGGCCTTCCGTATTGATCGTCGACGCGAAACGCGCCGCCCTGCTGACCGATATCGACACCTCCGATATCACCGTGCTCACCGTCGAGACGGATCTGCCCCGGCTCATCGCCGCGAACTCCGGCGCCGAACTACCCCACGCCGATATCGAAGAGGACGATCCCTCGGTCATCCTCTACACCAGCGGGACCAGCGGCCGGCCCAAAGGTGCACTGCATTCGCACCGCAACCTCCTGGCCGTCGTCGACTACCACCGCTTCTCGGATGCCTTCGCGACCGAACTCGCCGGCCATACCTACGCCGATACCGATCCGAGCCCGCTGCGATATCTGCTGACCTCACCCCTGTTCCATATCGCCAGCCTGCACAACCTGGTCGTACCGCGACTCGCCACGGGTAGCGCGGTGGTGATGTACCAGGGCGCCTTCGAGGCGAACACCGCACTGAGCCTCATCGAACGGGAGCGGGTCACCAACTGGGGTGCGGTGCCGACGATGGCGTCACGGCTGCTCGAGCACGGCGATATCGAGAAATACGATGTGTCGTCGCTCAACGGGTTCGCGCTGGCCTCCGCCCCGTCGTCGATCGCCTTGAAAGACCGGCTCCGGGAAAGGTTCCCGTTCGCCCGCGACGCGCTGGTCGACAGCTACGGCCTCACCGAGTGCAGTACGGCGATCGCGGTCGCGACACCGGCCGATCTGGCACGCGACCCCGGCTCCCTCGGCCGGCCGATCCTCACCGTGAACCTGGAGATACGGGATCCGTTCGGCGAATCCGTACCGGCCGGGGTCGAGGGGGAAGTCTGCGTGCGCAGCCCGTTCGTCATGCTCGGGTACTGGGAGGACGAGGCGGCGACCGCCGCCGCCATCACGCCCGACCGCTGGTTGCGCACCGGCGATTTCGGCGTCCTGGAGAACGGCGCGCTGCGGCTGACCGGTCGCCGTTCCGATCTGATCCTGCGCGGCGGCGAGAACATCTACCCCACCGAGATCGAACAGTGCCTCGACGAACATCCCGCGGTGCGCGAATGCGCCGTGATCGGCGTAGCGCACCCGGATCTGGGCCAGGAGGTGGGAGCGGTGGTCGTCCGGAAACCCGATGCGACGGTCACCGACCGGGACCTGCGGGAATACGCCGCCGAGCGACTGTCCTATTTCAAGGTGCCGACCCACTGGCGGATCACCACGACGGACCTGCCCCGCAATGCGACCGGCAAGGTGATCCGGCGAGGACTGACCATCTGACGTTCACCCCGCAGCGCCACCGGCCGGACGTCCGTCAGCCTGCCGGAGTGAAGGAGTCCGGCCATTCCGCGAGCAGCAGATCGCACAGCTCACGCAGGTCCGACTCCGCGTCGGGAACGGTTATCCGTCCGTTGAGGCAGGACTGGATGATGCCGAACACCGAATGGACCAGTAATCGCAGCAGCGCGGCATCGCGCTCCGTCACCCGTTCGATCCCGGCCGCGTCGTAGAGCAGTTGCCGGAAATTCCGGTCGACCCGGGCCGTATCCGGGACGGCAGCCGCCTTGGCCATGCTGTTGGACTGGATCATCGCGGCCGAGAGCAGAGGCCGGCGCAGCAGCGCCCGGACCACCTGCAGCAACGTATCGTGGACCGCGTCCCTGGCGCTCGACTCCGGACGTGTTCTACGCGCGAACTTCTCCCGCATCCGATCGATCTGATCCAGCATGACCGCCACGAACAGATGAGTTTTCGACGGAAAATAGCGGTACAGTGTCGCGACCGCGACACCCGCCGATTTCGCCACCTCGTTCATCTGGACTCGTTCGAGTTCGTTCTCGGCCGCGAGTTCCGCGGCGGCCTCGAGTATCCGCCCGACCCGGGCATGCTGCTCGGTGGAACTCGGTGCCGCGGCATCGCGCGCTTCGGCGATTCTCGGCATCGCATTCCTTCCCCTCGTCCGCCTCTCCCAGTTCGCCCAATGCTGCCAGGTTCCCCATCCGGAGACAGCATCATTCCGTTGAGTGAGATCCGCGCCCGCACCCCTGCCCGCACTCTCGACCAGTGAGAACCTGGCCCGATGGCGATCGTCCGGCTCCTAGCGTGGACGCCGATCGCGCGGATCGGCGTCGGCCGTCCGGGTCGGTCGTGCCTACGAAAGGGAGAAGATGTCGCAGGAATTCCACGGCAGGGTCGCATTGGTGACCGGTGGGGCGCGTGGCCAGGGTCGCTCACATGCCCTGGCTTTCGCCGAACGCGGCGCGGATATCGTGATATGCGATCGCTGCGAAGACAGCGACGCACTCGACTACCCCCTTGCTTCCGAGACCGATCTCGCAGAAACCGCAGCAATGATCGAAGCCCTCGGACGGCGGTGCCTGAGCGTCAAAGCCGACACCGCCGACAAAGCCGCCGTGCACGCCCTCGTCCAGCGCGCCGAGCAGGAGCTGGGGTCCGTCGATATCGCGGTAGCGAACGCGGGCGTCACGGGTATCTCGATGCTCGGTGGCCATACCGCCGAACTCTGGGAGGAAGTGATCGCCAGTAATCTCACCGGAGTTTTCAACACCCTGACCGCGGTCGCTCCGGGCATGACCGCCCGGGGCTACGGGCGGATCATCACCACCTCGTCGATGATGGGCCGGACCGCGAGCCCGGCGATGTCCGCCTATGTCGCGTCGAAATGGGGCGTAATCGGCCTGACCAAGGCCGCCGCGGTGGAACTCGCCCCACACGGCATCACGGTCAACTCGATAGCCCCCGGCAATATCGCGACCCCGATGGTCATGAACGACTCCATGTACCGCAAGTTCCGGCCCGACCTCGAGAACCCCACCTGGGAAGATGTCGCCCCTGTCCTCGCCGCGAAAACCCATCTGCTGCCCATTGCCGCGATCGAACCGGAACAGGTCTCACGAATCGTCCTCTTCCTCGCCGCCGAAGAGAGCGCCCACCTCACCGGAATGGTTTTCCCGATCGACGCCGGGGCAGGCGCGGCGAACAGCGCCTGAGACCCCAGCTGTCGGTTCGGTTCAGACGGAGCGCCCACAACCGTTATCGAAGGTGTTCGGTCGTCCGCTTCCCGATCGACGCGCTCAGT
The DNA here is from genome assembly GCF_040632335.1 of Nocardia sp. NPDC019395. Classification (NCBI taxonomy): domain Bacteria; kingdom Bacillati; phylum Actinomycetota; class Actinomycetes; order Mycobacteriales; family Nocardiaceae; genus Nocardia; species Nocardia sp. NPDC019395. The sequence goes on along the minus strand of NZ_JBEYBT010000002.1, from coordinate 341,321 downwards.
GCATCCAGTTCTGCAAGAACGTCCGGAGCCGCCCAGATCCGGTTGCGATTCGAAGCAGACAGGACCTCGAGAACGCCCGCCTCTGTCAACCTGGCCATGGCCTTGTACGTGCTGGATTCGGCGGTGCCGGTAATTTTCTGGGCACCGTCGAAGTTGAGGATCGGCTTGTCGAGAAGTGTGCCGATCAGTACCTCGTCGGCTGAATTCGCGCGTGGCCGCGCGAGCGCACGCCAGCGCGCGGGTAGCTCCGCCAGAGCGCGCGCGGATTCCTGCGCTGCCTCGCTGGAATCGATGGCCGCACGTGCTACGTACTCGACAAATTGGCCGGCTCGGCCTTCTCGATATGCGTCCAGATGCGCGAAATAGCGGGAGGTATCGGCCAGCATCGCTGATGCCAGGGGGACGGTCACACGCGCGGTCAGCCCACGCCGACGCAGAATCGCGCTGATCAGAGCGCGTCCGATGCGACCGTTACCGTCCGTGAACGGGTGGATGGATTCGAATTGCGCATGGGCCAATGCGGCTTGCGCAATGATCGGTAGATCGGACCGGTTGACGAATTCCACGAGGTCACGCATCAATTCCGGCACCATCTCCGGAGGGGGCGGCACGTGTCCGGCGCCGGCGGGCGTGAAGTCGCTGCCACCGATCCAGTTCTGCACGGTCCGTAGCTGCCCGGAATCGCGGGCCGTGTAGTAGTCGGTGGCCATGAGCAGCTGGTGCGCGGTGAGCAAGGTCTCCAGGGTGATCGGCCCGGAACCCGCGGCGTCGACCATGGCGATCAGCGCGCGGACGGCTGCGAGTTGTGATTTCGCCTCGTCGCTGGCTTTCCCGCCTGCCACCGCCTTGCCGAATGCCCGCCATCCGGCGTCGATATGCTCAATTTTCGACGAGGCGACCGACTCACTGCGCAACAAGAAGTCGGCCAGCGGTGCCATATGCTCACCGAAACTCGCTTCGAGCCGGGCCACCGCTATCACCGCTGCCTCGTGCGCACGATCTACCGCACCGATCGTGTTGTATTCGATTCCGGCGATCCTGGGCGGGATGGACACCGTGATGCTGTTCAGGGTGCGGTCCGCCCGGGAACCCTGTCGGCTTCGGGAAGCCCACGGCCGGTCCTCGGAGCGATGCGTCGGCCAGTCCATCCTGTCCTTTCGGCGAAAAAACGACACTGAAGCATCCATAGTGTCGTTTGGGGAGGGTAAATGACACTATAGAGCAGTTCAGTGTCATGAAAACCATCTAAACAACACTAAATAGCCAGCCCCTGTCAAAAATACCGCTCAAACGACACCACGGACCGATTCAGTATCGCGAAAGGAAAGATACGAGTACGCCCGGCCGGATCATCCGGCCGACCAACTCGCCCGCCTGACCTCCTACTTCTGGGCAGTGGCCTACTGGGGCTCAGGACAGGCGGCTGAGGAGCGTCCGGGAGAAATTCACGCGTCGGCGCCCGGCGTCAACCGGATTGACGGGTTGCTGTCGGTCTGGACCCGTGTTCCGGTTTCGGCGGATCTGCGGATGGCGTCGAGCAGACGGTGCATGTGCAGGCCGGTCTCGAAACTCGGGATTGTCTGCTCACCCGTGCGCAGATCCACCGCCAGTTGCGAGTAGAGCGCTGCGACATGACGGGATTCCGTCGGTAGCTCGTCCGCGGATTTCGCGCCCGGTCCGGTGAGGTCCTGCCAGGTACCCCCTGCACCGCGCGAACCGAGCAGCCGCAGATCGCTCATCTGAATCCCACCCGCACCCGATGGCCCGTCGGAGACGAGAGCGAGATCGCCTTCAGTGCCGGAGATCTCGATGCGCGTGCGGCCGTCGGTGAGTTTCGCGTCGTGCATGTGCACAGAGACCACCACGCCTCCTTCCGCTACGCCGCTCAGCAGCAGGTGATCAGGGCTGGTGACCCGAATCGTCTCTTGTGTTTCCGCGATGATGGTGTGCGGGTGGCGTATTGCGAGATCAGCGGACAGTTCAGCGATATCGCCCAACAGGTACTCGACCGGGTCGAGCGTATGCCCACCCACGACCTCCAACAGGCCCGCGCCGTTGTCGATGTCGACGGTGTAGGCCGCCCACTCCGGAATCCGCCCGCCCACTCCCTTACCCCGCGCCGAATACACCGTGGCCGATACCACATTCCCCACATAGCCTTCCGAGAGGAGCGTGCGCGCATGCTCGACCGCGCGCGAGAACCGCGCCTGCAGCCCGACAACGTGATGCCGGCCCGAATTCACGGTCAGCTCTACCAACTCCTCGGCCTCAGCGGTTGTCCGAGTCAGTGGCCATTCCGAGTAGACATGCTTCCCTGCCGCGATCGCTATTCCGATCAACTCCGCATGCGCGGGCACCTTCACCGTGATCACCACCAGATCGACCTCCGGATGCTCGGCCAGAGCCCGTGCATCGCTGAACGCATATGCGGCCCCGAATACCCGCGCGGCTTGCTCCGCGCTTTCGCGCCGGCTGGTTCCCACGGCGGTGAGCTCGAATTCCGGCAATGCCCGTAACGCCGGGATATGCGCCCGAGAGGCCCACCCCCGCTCCGGGCTCGCACCGATGATCCCAACGCGAGTCCTGTCCGACATCCACTACTCCCATCATCAAGCGGACCCGAAAGGTCCGTTTATGAAGTATAGGAAAACGGACCACAGAGGTCCACTTTGCTAATATGCCACGCATGAGCGCTGTCGACCGGCTGTTGTCCGAGGCATCAGACACTCCGCGAGCGGACGCCCGCCGCAATCTCGAACGCCTCATCACCGCCGCCCGCTCCGCGATCGCGGATATCGGTGTAAGCGTCACCGCTCGAGAGATCGCACAGCGCGCCGGTGTCGGCAAGGGAACCTTCTACCGCCGGATCCCGTCCCTCGACGCGCTACTGAAAGCCGTGCTGGAGGAGGTCCTCGGCGAGGCCAGGACCGCCGCCGACCGAGCCCTCGCCGATCCGGACCCATGGCACGGGTTCACCGAGTTCGCCACCGTCTACGTCCGGCTGCGGGCCGAGAGCTGCGGCGTCAACGACGCTCTGGGCGGTGCGGGATCCTGCGATCTCGGCGACACCATCACCGAGCTCGGGGACAGTCTGCGCCGCCTCATCGACCGCACACAGCAGGCAGGGGCCATGCGCGAGGACATCACCTGGTGTGACGTCGCTTTCGCGCTCGCGGGAGTCGCGACGCAGCCGCATACCATCGGCCTGCAAGCCGCACCGGACCAGTGGATCCGAAATTTGCGCATCGTGCTCGACGGACTCGAGTCCCGACGCTGAGCCCTCGCCTACCGAGCGACGGGAGCTGGCGGATCAGCCGAAGACGCACTCTTCTGCCGCGACCCACAGGGTTCGAAGCGAGCGCCCACCTGACCGGAATGGTCTTCCCGATCGACGCCGGGGCAGGCGCGGCGAACAGCGCCTGAAACAGGGCGACGCAGCCGTCACCCCCTGCGATAGCGCGGGCCCCGGCGCCACGCTATCGGCAGGTGACGCGCGATTCAGATGACACCGAGCGCGAGCATCGCGTCGGCGACCTGGATGAATCCGGCGATATTCGCCCCGACGACATAGTTTCCGGGCGAACCGTATTCGGCCGCGGTGGCGAGGGTGCGGTCGTGCACACCGCGCATGATCTCGGCCAGCCGTTGCTCGGTGTACTCGAACGACCACGAATCGCGGGACGCGTTCTGCTGCATCTCCAGGGCACTGGTTGCGACACCGCCCGCATTGGCGGCCTTGCCCGGCGCGAACGCGACCCCGGCGTCACCGAAAACCCGCACCGCCTCCGGGGTGCAGGGCATATTCGCCCCTTCGGCGACCACCGTGCAACCGTTGCGCACCAGCGTGGCCGCATCCCGGCCGTTGAGTTCGTTCTGTGTCGCGCAGGGCAGCGCGATATCGCACGGCGCATCCCAGACCGAACCGTTGTCGACGAACCGGGCCGAAGGACCGCGCTCGTCGGCATAGCACGAGATCCGGGCCCGGCGCTGTTCCTTGACCTCCTTGAGCAGCTCGAAGTCGATACCCGCCGAATCGGCGATATAGCCGCCGGAGTCGGAACAGGCGACCACGGTACCCCCGAGTTGCTGCACCTTCTCGATGGCGTAGAGCGCAACATTTCCGGAGCCGGAAACAACCACTTTCTTACCGTCGAAGCCCTCGCCCCGGGTTCGCAGCAGCTCGTCCACGAAGAAGACGACGCCGTAACCGGTGGCCTCGGTGCGGACCTGCGATCCGCCCCAGGCGATTCCCTTGCCCGTGAGTACACCGGATTCGAAGCGGTTGGTGATGCGCTTGTACTGTCCGAACAGGTAGCCGATTTCCCGTCCGCCGACCCCGATATCACCGGCCGGGACATCGGTGTGTTCGCCGATATGCCGGTAGAGCTCGGTCATGAATGCCTGGCAGAAGCGCATCACCTCCGCGTCGGACCGGCCCTTCGGGTCGAAATCGGATCCGCCTTTGCCCCCGCCGATCGGCATACCGGTCAGCGAATTCTTGAAGCTCTGCTCGAATCCCAGGAATTTCACGATCCCGACGTTCACCGTCGGGTGGAAGCGCAGCCCGCCCTTGTAAGGTCCGAGCGCGGAATTGAACTCCACCCGGAATCCACGGTTGATCTGCACCTGACCGGAGTCGTCCACCCAGGCCACCCGGAAGATGATCTGCCGCTCCGGCTCACACAGGCGCCGGATCACGGCCGCATCGGTGTAGGCGGGATGTTTGGCCACTACCGGGGCGAGACTGTCCAGCACTTCGTGCACGGCCTGATGGAACTCGGTCTCCCCCGCATTGCGGAGCAGCACCTCGTCGTAGATCTCCTGTAGCTCCTCGTGCAGAACGGGCATGGAATCCGGTACCTCCTCATCGTCGATGACCGAGCGCTGATCGACCACCGGGCCGTGTTCGAGCATTCGCATCCGGACACGAGCTCACCGCCGCAAGGTCACCGTTGTGAGCCTAACCATCGGCCCGATTGCTCCTGCCACCTGCCCACACACTGCGCCGGCTCGGATCTGTGCCGGGTAATTTGCGCCACATGTGTCCGGTCATCCGGTTCCGATCCGGTCGCCTCGGCGGGTTGTGCTCCCACCCGAAACGCAAACGCCCGGCCGGATATACCCGGCCGGGCGTCGTCACGACAGTGACGGGACAGAGCGACGGGCGCTCAGCCCTTGTGCTTCTTGACCTCATCGGTCAGCTGCGGGGCGACATTGAACAGGTCGCCGACGATGCCGTAATCGGCGATCTCGAAGATCGGCGCCTCTTCGTCCTTGTTGACCGCGATGATGGTCTTCGAGGTCTGCATACCGGCCCGGTGCTGGATCGCGCCCGAGATACCGAGGGCGACATACAGCTGCGGGGAGACCGTCTTACCGGTCTGGCCGACCTGGAACTGGCCCGGGTAGTAGCCGGAGTCGACCGCGGCACGCGAGGCGCCGACGGCCGCGCCGAGCGAATCCGCCAGCGCCTCGACCACGGAGAAGTTATCGGACGAGCCGACACCGCGGCCACCGGAGACGACGATATTCGCCTCGGTGAGTTCCGGACGGTCACCGGCCACAACGGGCTCGCGGCTGGTGACCTTGACGACGCCTTCTTCCTGCGCCGGGACCTCGACGGTCACCTTCTCGCCGGCGCCGGCCGAGGCAGTGGCCTCGATCGAACCCGGGCGCACCGAGATCACCGGGACATCGCCGGTGGCCTTGGCGTCGACGGTGAAGGCGCCACCGAAGATGCTGTGCAGGGCCGAGCCGTCGGCGTTCACGCCGATGACGTCGACCAGCAGGCCGGACCCGATCCGGGCGGCCAGCCGGCCGGAGACCTCTTTACCCTCGGCGCTCGCCGCGACCAGGACAGCCGCCGGGGAGGCGGATTCGACCAGGCCGGCCAGCACGTCGACCTTGGGGGTGATCAGGTAGTTCTCCACATCATCGGATTCGGCGATGTAGATCTTGGCGGCGCCGGCGGCAGCCAGCGCGTCGGCCAGTTTGTCGGCGGTGCCGGGCGCACCCAGCACCACGGCCGACGGCTCGCCCAGGGTGGCGGCGGCGCTCAGCAGTTCGGTGCTGACCTTCTTGACCGCACCGTCGGCGTGCTCGACGAGCACAAGTACTTCTGCCATTTGTCTCTTCTCCTAGAAGTTGCTGCGGGTGCGGGTCTCAGATGATCTTCTGGCCGACCAGGTACTGGGCGATCTTGGTGCCGCCGTCGCCCTCGTCGGTGATCTTCTCGCCCGCGGTGCGCGGCGGCTTCGGGGTGGACGCGGTGACCGCGGTGCCCGCGTTGGCGACACCCACGGTCGACGGGTCGATGCCCAGGTCTTCCAGAGTGAAGGTCTGAACTTCCTTCTTCTTGGCGGCCATGATGCCCTTGAAGGAGGGGAAGCGCGGCTCGTTGATCTTCTCGGTGACGCTGACGATGGCCGGCAGCGTCGCCTCCAGCTTGAACACGCCCTCGTCGGTTTCGCGCTCGCCGGTGATCTTCTCGCCGTCGACGGTCAGCTTGCGCAGATGCGTGAGCTGCGGGATGCCCAGGTACTCGGCGATAACGGCCGGGACAGCGCCCGAGCGGCCGTCGGTGGCCTCGTTACCGGCGATCACCAGTTCGACGCCCTCCACCTGACCCAGCGCACCGGCCAGAACCCATGCGGTCTGCACCGTATCGGAGCCGTGGATGGCCGGATCGTTGATGTGGATGGCCTTGTCGGCGCCCATGGACAGCGCCTTGCGGATGGCCTCGGTGGCCCGGTCGGGACCGGCGGCCAGCACGGTGACCTCACCACCCTGCGCCTCCTTGATCAGGAGGGCTTCCTCTACGGCGCGCTCGTTGATCTCGTCGAGCACCGCGTCGGCGGCTTCACGGTCGAGGGTGAAGTCACCGTCGGTCAGCTTGCGCTCGGACCAGGTATCGGGCACCTGCTTGATGAGTACGACGATATTCGGCATCGGTCTTCGTCGACCTCCTGTTCTGGTTACCTGTATTGGCGGTCGCACGATCTCCAGCGGCCGTACGTCCATGTGAGTAGCTCAGGCCGAGACATTACCCTACGTTAAGTTACTCGTGGGTAACTTATGTGCAAGGCCTCATCCGGGGCTCCCTGGCAACCCGTGTACCGGGCAGTACCAGTAACCTCGTCGCAATGAGCGAGGCTGTGATTCCCGCCGCACCGGCTGCCCATGACGTACTGGAGCCGCTGCCGTTGACCGGTGAGCGGACGGTGCCGGGTATCGCGGAAGAGAACTACTGGTTCCGGCGGCACGAGATCGTCTACGACCGGCTGCTGTCGCGCTGCGCGGGCAAAGTGGTCCTCGAAGCGGGATCGGGCGAAGGATACGGCGCGAATATGATCGCCGGGGTCGCGACGGCGGTGGTCGGACTGGACTACGACCGCGGCGCCGCGGCACACGTACGCGCGCGGTACCCGCGCGTGCGGATGATCCGCGGCAATCTGGCCGCCCTCCCGCTGCCCGGCGACGTGGTGGACACCGTGGTGAATTTCCAAGTGATCGAACATCTTTGGGATCAGGTGCAGTTCCTGCGCGAATGCCTGCGGGTGCTGCGCCCGGGCGGCGAACTGCTCATCAGCACCCCCAACCGGATCACCTTCTCCCCCGGCCGCGACACCCCGCTGAACCCGTTCCACACCCGCGAACTCAACGCCGCCGAACTGACCGCACTGCTCGAAGAAGCCGGTTTCCGGGTGGAGCTGATGACCGGCGTCCATCACGGCCCGAGCCTGCGAGCCCTGGACGAAAAACACGGCGGCTCCTTTATCGACGCGCAGATCGAGCGGGCCCTGGCCGGTGAACCGTGGCCCGCCGAACTCACCGCCGATGTCGCAGGTATCACCGTCGACGATTTCACGCTGACCCCCGGCGATATCGATGCCAGCCTCGACCTGGTCGCCCGAGCGGTGAAACCGTGAGCGGCAACAACACTGGTGACGCCGTACCGGGACAGTTCACCCTCGTCCTGCACTCGCACCTGCCCTGGCTGGCCCATCACGGCCGCTGGCCGGTCGGTGAGGAATGGCTGTACCAGTCCTGGGCGGCGTCGTATCTGCCCGTGGTCGAGGTACTGCGCACCCTCGCGGCGGAGGGCCGTTCACATCTGCTGACTCTCGGGATAACTCCTGTTCTCGCAGCACAATTGGACGGTCCGCACTCACTGGCGGGTATGCACCACTGGCTGGGCAACTGGCAGTTGCGCGCGGACGAGGCCGCCATGGCCGGCAACCCCGCGCTCGGCCGTCACGAACATCGGCTCGCGGCCGCGGCTCTCGCCGAATTCGAGCAGAACTGGCAGCACGGAGCCGCGCCGGTCTGGCGGCAACTGCTCGACGCGGACGCCATCGAACTACTCGGCGGCCCCCTGGCACACCCCTTCCAGCCACTGCTGGACGAACGACTCCGGGACTTCCAGCTGCGCGAGGGCCTCACCGACGCGCGCCTGCGCTGGGGGCATACCCCGACGGGGCTCTGGGCACCGGAATGCGGGTTCACACCCGGGATGGAAAACGGCTACGCCGCCGCCGGTGTGACGCATTTCATGGTCGACGGCCCCGCCCTGCGCGGCGATACCAGCCTCGGACGGCCGGTGCGGGACTCCCCGGTGGTGGCCTTCGGGCGCGATCTCAACGTCAGCTATCGGGTGTGGTCGCCGAAATCCGGCTACCCCGGCAACGGCGCGTACCGGGACTTCCACCACTACGACCACGCCACCGGACTCAAACCCGCCCGGGTCACCGGGAAAACGGTGGCCGGCCCGGACAAGGCGCCCTACGACCCCGAACTGGCCGCGGCACAGGTCGAACGGGATGTGGCGGATTTCGTCGCGACCGTACGCGAGCGGCTCATCACCGAATCCGAGCGGATCGGGCGTCCCGCCCTGGTGGTCGCGGCCTTCGATACCGAGCTGTACGGGCATTGGTGGCACGAGGGTCCGCAATGGCTGGCCCAGGTGCTGCGCGCGCTCCCGGAAGCGGGGGTCTCCGTCGGAACGCTCGCCGATGCCCGAGAACGCGGGTTCGTCGGCGATCCGGTTCCGCTGTCCGATTCGTCGTGGGGGTCGGGCAAGGACTGGCGGGTCTGGGCCGGCGATCAGGTGCGTGACCTGGTGGAACTGAACGACGATATCGTCCGGCTCGCGCTCGATACGACCGCGAAGATGCGCGCCGCCGCGCCCACCGGCCGCGATCCGGTCGCCGATCAGCTCCTCCGCGAAGCGATCCTCACAGTGTCCAGCGATTGGGCGTTCATGGTCAGCAAGGACTCCGCCGCCGGTTACGCGCGGGACCGCGCGCACCAGCATGCCCACGCCGTCCGGGAGATCGCGGGTGCCGTGGGCGCCGGACAACTCGATCGGGCCCGGGATCTGGCGGCAGGATGGGCTGTGGCCGACGGGATGTTCCCGGCCCTGGACGCGCGTAGGCTACGCGTCACCCCAGCAGAAGGACCGCGATGAAGATCTTGATGGTGTCGTGGGAGTACCCACCGGTGGTCGTCGGCGGGCTGGGCAGACATGTCCACCACCTGGCCACCTCACTGGCTGCGGCCGGACACGAAGTGGTGGTGCTGTCGCGGCGCCCCACCGGTACCAGCCCGGCCACCCATCCCACACATTCGTTCGTCGCCGAGGGCGTTCTGGTGGTCGCGGTCGCCGAGGATCCGCCGGCGTTCGATTTCGGCGAGGATATGCTCGCCTGGACCCTGGCCATGGGGCATGCGATGGTGCGCGCCGGTACCGCCCTGGACAAGCCCGGTATCGGCGAGGGCTGGACTCCCGATGTCGTGCACGCGCACGATTGGCTGGTAGCGCATCCGGCGATCACCCTGGCCGAGTACTACGACGTCCCGCTGGTGTCGACCATTCACGCCACCGAGGCCGGGCGGCACAGCGGCTGGGTCGCGGGCCGGGTCAACCGGCAGGTGCATTCGGTCGAATGGTGGCTGGCCAACGAATCGGACGCGCTCATCACCTGCTCGGCGTCCATGCAGGACGAGGTCGAGCGCCTCTACCGCCCCGACCGGGTCCCGGTGCATGTGATCCGCAACGGAATCGACGTGGGGGCCTGGAGCTTTCGCGCCCGGCCGCCACGCAGCGGGCCGCCGCGACTGCTCTACGTGGGGCGGCTCGAATACGAGAAAGGGATCCAGGACGCGATAGCCGCGCTCCCCCGGATCCGCCGCGCCCACCCCGGGACCACACTCACCATCGCCGGGGTCGGGACCCAATTCGAATGGCTGCGCGAACGTGCCCGTACCCACCGGGTGGCCCGCGCGGTGCATTTCGCGGGTCAGCTGGATCACGCCGAGCTCCTGGGCTGGCTGCACGGCGCGGACGCCATCGTGCTGCCGAGCCGCTACGAACCGTTCGGGATCGTCGCGCTGGAAGCGGCCGCCGCCGGGACACCGCTGGTCACCTCGACCGCGGGCGGGCTCGGTGAGGCCGTGATCGACGGGATCACCGGGGCCTCGTTCGAACCCGCGGATGTGCACGGACTGGTGGAAGCGGCGATCGCTGTACTCGACGATCCGGCCGCCGCCCAGCAGCGCGCCCGCGCCGCCCGGGAACGGCTCACCGAAGATTTCGCCTGGGATGTGGTCGCCGCGGAAACCGCGGGGGTCTACTCGGGGGCCAAACGCCGCGTTCGCACCCCCCTCGGCCGGCCCGAGATCGACCGCCGCCCGCTTCCCGAACGCGATCCCGGCCAGCCGGTCTGAGCACGACGGGGGCCAGCCGGCCCGGGGACTACGGGGTCAGGCCTTCTCGCGGAACGCGAAGATCTCGCCGAGCCGGGTCGCGACCACGACCTCGCCCTCGGAGCCCACAGCGGTCCCGGTCGTGGTGCCCTCCGCGCCGGGGAGCACATCGGAGTCCAGGGTCGCGCCGGTCGCGGTGTCGAACGTGATCAGATTCAGGCCCTCGCCGATGGCGGCGGTGACATATCCGGTGCCGCCGGCCGATTGCACGGGAGCCCCACGCAAGGCGAGATCCTTACGCTCCCAGACCCTTTCGTAGCTGATTCCGGTATCACGGAGAGCCATCAGATAGCCGTCGTCACCCGCGGGCAGGATCAGGCCGTCATCGGAGACCGAGATACCCCGGCGCGGCTCCCAGTCCAGGTGCGCCTCCCATTTCGGCTTACCGTCGACGGTGTTCACCGCCAGCAGACGTTTGCTGTTGTCGCCGATATAGATCGTCGCGCCGTCCGCGGAGAGAGCGGGGTCGGTGGCGCTGCCGTCGACCAGGATTTTACTGCTCCACTCCTGCTCGACCTTGCCGTCGGCATAGCGCAGCGCGACCAGCGAGGCATCGGATTCGCCGGGTTTGCGCACCGTCGCGTAGATCCGGCCCGAGTCGAGGTCCATCGCGGCGATCGTGGCGACCGCGCAGTCCGGACCACCGGTCCGGCAGTCCTCGAGGCCGGCCCCGGCCGGCGGCCAGTCCTGGTTCGGGCTCTGCAGGAAATCGGGGCGCGGCAGCAGCTGCTGGGTGGGGACCATCCGTTTACCGGTCTGCCGTTCCAGCACATCCAGCTGACCCGACTGCGTGATCACCAGGACATGCCCGTCGCCGGTGAACTGCATTCCGGTCGGCACCCCGGCGACCGGGGTCCGCCAGCGCGGCTGACCGAGCTGATTCGCCGATTCCACCGCACTGTCCAAGCCCACATAGACGTTGCTCGCGCCGTCGAGCAGCGTGGGCGAGTAGATCGAATGGGGGCCCAGCGGATTGCAGAAACGCTTACGACCCGTGCGCATCTGGTACGAGAAGATCTCGCAGTCCACATCGGTGCGGGCGGTGAGGAAGATCTGCCCCTCCGACCCCACCGTCAACGGCTGGGAGGTCGGACCACCGACCGGCCGGGACCACCGCAGACTCAAGTCCCGGGACCCGGTGACCTGGGTGTTTCCACTGTTGCGGGCCTCGTGTCCCGCCGCGGGCCAGCCCAGCCCCCGTCCGACCGTGATGTCGTCCACATCGGTACCGCACGCGGTGAGCACACCCACCGCCGCGAGAACCACCGCGAGCCAGGACACGGTCCGTACGCCGCCGCCGATACGCACCTGCTGGTCTCCTCCGTCGTCCAGTCTCCCCGGGCACCTGTGTGTGAGATTAACGGAAGGGTATAGGCCGGGCCCGCGGAGCTCGAAAGTAGGCTGTCCAGCGTAGTGGCCACGGGATACGAGGAGAGATGTCGTGACGAGCATGTGGGGCGCACCGTTGCGCACACGATGGCAGGGTTCCCGGCGACGGGATCCCAGGCAGGCCCGTTTCCTCACCCGCGATTCACTGCGCTGGGTCCTGGCCAACCGGGCCTATACGCCCTGGTACCTGGTGCGCTACTACCGCCTGCTCAAATTCCGGCTGGCCAACCCGCACGTGATCCTGCGCGGCATGGTCTTCCTCGGCAAACGAGTGGAAATCCACGCGACCCCCGGGCTCGGCCGGCTCGAGATCGGCCGCTGGGTCCATATCGGTGACGGTAACGCCGTCCGCTGCCACGAGGGGTCGCTGCGCATCGGCGACAAGGTGGTGTTCGGCAAGGACAACGTGGTCAACACCTACCTCGATATCGAGATCGGGGAATCCACGCTGGTCGCGGACTGGTGCTACATCACCGACTTCGACCACCGGATGGACGACATCACCATGCCGATCAAGGATCAGGGCATTGTGAAGAGCCCGGTGCGGATCGGCCCGGATACCTGGATCGCCGCCAAGGTCACCGTACTGCGCGAAACCCGGGTCGGACGGGGTTGCGTACTGGGCGCGCATGCCGTGGTGAAGGGCGAGATACCGGATTTCAGTATCGCGGTCGGGGCGCCCGCCCGGGTGGTGAAGAACCGGAAATCGACCTGGGAGGCCGGCGCCGCCGAACGCGCGGCTCGGGAGGCCGCGCTCGCCGATATCGAGCGTAAGAAGAACGGGGTCGCGCAGGACGCGTGAACCGGCCGGAGCCGCTGGTGCCCAGCGGACCTACTTCACCGACTCCATCTTCTTCACGATCCGCTGCACGGTGAGCCATGTGCGCGTGGTGATGTCCTTACCGTAGTTCCGGTCCAGCCAGGCCATGAAGTTCGGGGTTCTCGGCGTGGAGTTATCGCTGATGGACAGGAAGGCCCGGGCTTCGGCGTCGTAACCGACAACCTTCGTGAGCGGATCGGACTCGGTGGGCAATTCGACCCGGGGATGCGCCGCATCCTTGAAGAAAGTCGCGGTCAGGTAGGTTTCTCGGCCGTGTGTGTAACCGGCGAAAGGGTCGCGGTCGAGCAGCGCACGGAGTTCCGCGTGATCGCGGATAATCGTTCCGCCCGGAATTCCGAGTTCCGCGTTCAGCGCCTCCTGGATACGATCCTCGAGTTCGGCGCTGGAAGTGGACTCCGCGGCGAACACGATATTGCCGCTCGCCAGTACCGACGCCACCGATCCGAAACCGAGCCCGGTGAACACGCCGCGCAGCTTCTCGTTGCTCATGTTCGGATTGCTGGGCATGATCCCACGTAGCAGCGCCGCATACATCGTCATGGAGGGGACAGTAGCGCGGACGGCCGACACCGGGGCCGAGGAACACCCGGCACCAACGGGCATCCCCGGAACACGGTGCGAGCTGTGGTCAATACCGTCGTCCGGACTCGTAACGCAACGCGGCCAGTTCCTCCGACCACAGCTGTTGAACGATCGGATCGTCCGACCCGGCGATCCGCCCTTCCACCTTCTCTATGCCGGCCCGGATATCTGCCTCGGTCAACCGTCCACCGCCCAGGAGCAGATCTCCGCTCAACTGGCCGTGCCGATAAATCACGGGCTCCCCGTACTTCTCGTCCAGGTGTTCCTTCTGAGCCGTGTAGTGGCTGCTGCCGTAGCCGGCAATGACATCCGAACCGCGGTCGTATTCGGCGTCTATATCGTCCAGTATCGAAGATTCGCGCAGGTCCACTCGGTATCGCACGATCGCGTTCACCGGGTTGCCGGCATCCATCAGATTCGGATTCAGCATATTTTCGACAGGTGCGCCCGGATCGAAGGGTTCACCGAGATACTCTCGATGCCAGGACCGGAAATCGCCGAAGGTCAGGCTCTGCGGGCCGCCGGGCTGCGGCCACTCGCCGGCCTCACGCAGGCGCGCCACCTCCGTGGGCAGCCAATTCTTCAGATTCGCGACTATTTCCTGCTCGGACAAACCGTCTCGCTGGTAATGCCTCACCTGGTTCAGGCACGAGTAGAGATGGTGCAGGGGTTCCCGCTCCCGATCCCAGATCATCACGAATTCAGCCGGGGATATATCACCCCGCTTGCCGATGATCCTGTGGTGGACCGCCAGAGCTTTGATATGCCAGTGGTCCCCTTTTCGAATCGCGTCTTCCAGATTGAGATTCCGTACGTCGGCGTCGCGAATATCGATCGCTTCGTTCAAGGCTGTCTTGGCCCGCCGGTCCGAGTTGTGCGCGAAGATATGGACAGCTCTTCTGATCAGAGGGTATTGACCATCGCGGGGATCACGTACATGCCGCTGAGCGCTATACCAGATCTGTCCCCCACCGGGGGGATCGTAGCGTGCGATTCGCGCAGTGTGCCCGAATATCTCTTCGGCCTTGTTGTCGATCGCCTCGAACCGTGGCCGCCCGGCCGAGAAAATCGGCGCGCGCTCGGTGTATCGCTGCATTTTCGTGGTGATATCCGCAGCGCCTCTGTCCACTGCCCGGATCCTCGATACCCCGCTTTTCTCGGCATCGCGCGACAGCCGGGCAGCATCGCCGGTGATCTCGGCGACACCGCCGATATCCCGATGGAGCAGCTGAGCCATCCGGGGAACAACGCCATCGACAGCCGACACGGCGCGCCGCCATACCTCGTTCAAGCGGCCGGTCACGGTGCACGCTCGCGATCCCACACTGCCAGGTGAGTCCACGCCGCGGTATCTCGTCCGCTACGGAACCGGCCGGGGAAGTGCCTTCGGACTGCGACCACCCTTTCGAAACCTGTCCTGTCCCTCGTACCGGACAAACACCCTATAGGCCGCGCCCACGAAACCATGGGCAGGACTAAACGGGGCTGTGCCCGGCCCCCGCGACGATTTACCCTTCCCGAACGGGATCCCCCGTTCAGGAAGGAATTGCCCATGCGTGACGTTCTCCGAGCCGGTTTGGTCGTAGCGGCGCTGCTGACGGCCCCGGTCGCCACCGCTGCCACATCATCCGCGCTACCGCTCGAACCACAGCCCCGGCCGGCCGTCGAGCAGCAGGTGCCCGCGGATATCGGTGTCGTGTGCACCATGCAGTACCCGCCGAGTCCGCTCTGCTTGTTGTCGTCGTTGTCGGCCTCGGTATCGGGAAGCTGAACACGACCCGACCCGAGAAATTCACCATCGGTAGCAGGCCCGGGTAACTCCTCCCCGGGCCTGTTTCCGGATCATCGCCTTAATACTCGGCACCCGACGCGGCGCACGCCCACCACGCACGATGAAACGTATTTCCCCGTTTCACATTTCGCTTTCCCACCGAGACCGGCAGCAGAATCTACCGAGATTCGTCCGAGTGGTACCGCTGATCGGACCATCCACATGTTCACGCGCGCACCAGAGCCTACGATGGTTCTACTGATCGACATCTTCGACCGGTTCATTCGTCTCGCGGCGGCCGTCCGGGGCACGCCCGCGGTGCCGGGAATCGATATGCCGGAGATCGATGACAGAGCCGGGAGGGGCGATACCTGTGGAAGGCCCGAAACTGCATGGTCTGGAACCGATTACCGGGTTCTTGATCGAGCAGTTGGTGCAGCGACCGGAGGGCCGGAGCCGGCTGCTACCGGCAGTGGTGGCCGTGGGACCACCCGGCAGCGGGAAAACCGTTCTGCTGCAGGCGCTGGCGCAGCGCTGTGCGAAACTCCCGCTCGCCCATATCGATCTGGGTCAGGGCGAGCGGGCCCCCCGGGAAGTTTTCGGTGAACTCGCATTCGAACTCGGCCGGCGTCGGCCGCAATTCGGCCGGATGGCTTTTCCGCAGCTGTGGTTGTGCCTGGTAGCGGTGGGCAGCACCTTGCATATGCAGGATGCCAATCGTCGTGCGGCATTGCAGAACCTGCGCACCGTGGTGTCCAGCGCCCAGCCGATGGAAGCCCGCAGCAAAGGTGTCACCGATATCCTCGACGCCGCGGGGCAGGTACCCGAGGGCCTGTCGCCCTGGGTGGGTATGGCCGTGGAAACCGTGCTGCAGAGTCTCAACCGGCTGAACATCCGGCGTCGGATAAGTCGTGGCCCCCGCCTCACCGGTGACCAGATCCAGCGCGCGGATATGCTCATCGACCTCGCCAAATGGTCGCACGGGGACGAAGAGGCACGCGCCGAGGCCGACGCGATCTTCGGTTTGGCGTTCCTGCACGATCTGCGCCAGGCCTACAGCGGGATGCGCGGGTCGGGGCGGACCCTCAATTCCGTCGTGCTACTGGACAATGCGCATACACCGTCGGGCCGGATGTTCCTGCGCACTCTGCGGGAGGCGCGACGACGCGACGGTTCCGAACCCGATCCGCTGGTGGTCGTGGCGGCCACCGCACAATGGCTCCCGGCGTGGAGCGAATGCTGGCACCGGCCGGGTCTGCACCGGTTCAGCGACGATACCGAACGGCGCGAACCCGAACACCGGACCGGTGGTATCGAATGGCCGGCACCGCGCACCCCGCACGATATCGCCACCGACTGGGCACTCACCGAGAACCCGGCCGCCTCCTGGTATCCGTGGTATCTGCTGGATCTGAGCTGTTTGAGTGTCCAGAGCACGGGGGATATCGCGGCCGAACAGCGGATGCGCTCCGTCCCCCGGGTCGCCGAATTCGTCCGGGCTCTCACCGGCGGGAACGCCGCCGCGACCACCGACGTCATCGCCGCGCTGTGCCACGCCGGTGACGACGACCCGCTCGCCGGCGCGCGCACGGTGCTGACCACGTCTGTGGGCACTGCGCACGATCAGCTCCTCGAACCGCTCGCGGATCCCGGAACCGTCCTGGAGCGAGCCCGCGAGCGGCTGCTGGGCGATTTCCTGGAAACCGAGCGTATGCGCGATCTGGCAACCGCCGCCGCGGGCCGCACTGTGGAGACCCTGTACTTCCCCGAAGTCCTGGATTCCGCCGTACCCGACGGCGAAGCGCTGTTGCAGGAACTACGCAACCGATTGTGGCTCCGGACCCTCGAGGGTGACGACCCGGAGATGGCGCTCGATATCTGGCTGCGCCGCATCCTGCTGTGCGAACTCGCCGAGCGCGAACCCGGCGACCCGCGGGACTGGGACGCCACCCATACCCTCTGCCGCGATCTCTTCCGGCGTAATTTCGACGAGGGCGACGCAGGCGACGAGATCGAGGCCGTATATCACGATCTCGCACTCGGCCGGCTCGGCGACGCCATCGAATACCTGGGCCGGCCGTTCGAACCCGGCCACGTCGAGTTCACCCGGGCCGCGGCCGCCAGCTGGCTGTCCGATCTCGACTTGATCACCTCCGCACCCCGCCGTCCGGACAGCGAAGGCACCCCGTACGAACAGGTCGAGGCGATAGTCCGGGACAACGGCCTCGAACCCGAACACGAACTGGCCTGGTTGATCGCCGCACTCTGGATTTCCAACGACCCCCTCGGCGACCCCCAGCGAACCCTGGATCGCACTATCGAGAACGAGTTCCGGCAATTGGCCCGCGGTCTCGGTCGCGGGGCACTGCTGCTCTACGAACGGGCGGAGAGATATCGATGAGCACCCTGATCCAACCCCCACCACCCGGCTACCGGAAATGGTGGTGGATCCCCGCCGCGATCGTGGTGATCGTATTGGCCGTCGGCGCGGCGATCTGGGTGCCCCCGCTCTTCCGTGACTGCCGTGGGGACGGCATCGACCAGAGCGGACAGGGGAACGAATGCGTCGGTGTCACCGACGGAAGCTCTTCTTTCAACTCGGGAATCGACGAGATCGAGAAGATCCAGCAGAGCATTCTCGCCGAGAACCGCGCCGTAGAAGCCGGCGACGCCCCGTACGTGAGCGTGGTCTTGCTGACGCCGATGACGGTGGGCGACAACGGCGAAGGCATCGGGACGATCTCGGGAATCCGGCATCGGCTCGAAGGCGCGCACCTGGCACAGCTCGCGGCCAACAAACACGACTATTGGGGAGGAAATCCCAAGGTCAGGCTACTGCTGGCGAATCCCGGAAGCGACTTCGGCGAATGGAAGACCGCGGTCGAGAAGATCGAGGAGAAGCGCAAGGACGATAAAATCGTCGCGGTCACAGGGATATCCTTCAGCGTCGAAGAGGCATTCGCGGCCATCGACAGGCTTCACGAGCTGGGGATGCCGGTCATCGGCTCCACCCTCACGACCGGTGACGATCGGCCGAAAGAGGGCGGATTCCTGCAGATTTCGCCACCCGCCACCGAGCACGGGCAGGCCACCGCCGAATTCCTGAACAAAAGCGAAGATCGAATCCTGATCGTCCGTGACGATAATCCGAGAGACCGCTACGGTAGCAGCCTTGCCGAAGGCTTCGAGGCCGCGATCGAGGATCGGGAACGTTTCCTCCCCACCGAGCACTACGATTCCGAGTACGAAGATTTGCCCAACACATTCGGCCTCCTCGTGGACGGTATCTGCCAGAACCCCCCGGACACCATCTATTTCGCGGGCCGAGCCGACGACGCCCTTCCTTTCCTGACTCAGCTCACCCAGCGCGACAGCGTATGCCGAGAGACCCCGATCAGGGTGTTCACCGGTGACGATATGCCGTACTGGCCTCTCACCGAAGACCTCATCCAGGGAGCGCAGGACAGCAAGGTGTCGGTTCATTACACCGGGCTGGTACACCAGGATGTCTGGCAACAGCACCCGGACTGGTTCCACCGAGAATCCCTCGCCATGTTCACGGACGACTGTGCGCCGGAAGAAGTCTGCTACAGAAACTTCTCCAGCGACCCTCCGAACGATTTCGCCGCCGCCATGGAATACGACGCCGTGGTGACAGCGGTCAAGGCGATCCGGCTGGGCAATACGGCCACGGACACCGACGTCACCTCGGAAATGGTGTGGCAGAAATTCAATCGACTGCACGGGGTGTACGGGTTCTGCGGAGCCAGCGGCAAACTCGATTTCGACCCGGCCGCGAACGGACTGCCGGTCCATAAACCCATCCTCGTACTCAAAGCCCCGAACGCCGAGCTGGAATATGTCAAAGGGGGCGAGGACAGCAGGTGTTGAGCGGCCGCCCGTGCAGCCGTGGTGGACGCTGTCGGTACTGGCTCCGCACGAGACGCTCCTCCGGTCTGCCGCGGACTGTCGTTCTACACCGATGGGCACGGTCGACCGGGCATCGGAGTCGGGTCACCGGGAAGCACGGCACAGGAAGGCGGTTGCGGCACGGCCGATTCGGGTGACCACCAGCGTGTAGGGCTGAGAACCGGTGGGCTTCAGCCGGCGGCGCAGTACATCCGGATCGGTGTCCACACCGCGGACCAGGATCTCCAGAGCACCACAATCCCGGCGCCGGAGTTCGGTCCGCAGTATCTTCTCCCGGAATTCGAACCGATCGATGATCCGGAACCCACGCACACCGTCGGGCAGGCGGTCGCCGGTGAGGTAGGCGATCCGGGGGTCGAGCTGCCACAGACCGTGGCGAGCCGCATAGTGACGGACGAGCCCCGCGCGGACGACCGCACCGTCCGGGTCGACGATCCACTCCCCCGGTGCCCGCTCCGGGATCTCGTCGGATTCGGCGTCGGTGAGGGTGGTGACCGCACCGGCGCCCGTGAGAACCGTGGCCCGCCGGGTAACGCCCGGTTCACGCAGCCCCGCCGACCACAGGCATGCTTCGCGGACCGCCCCGTCCAGCGATACGACCTCGACCTCACCGGTCCAGCCGAGCCGATCGAAATCCAGGCCGGGAGCACACTTCACGACCAGGTCCCGACCGGGGTAGGCGGCGAGCAGGTCGGGTAGCGGCGGTTGCAGCGCGGCCGGGTCATATGTGCGTTTACCGCCCGCGCGGCGGGCCGGGTCCGCGACGATCACCGTCCCTGCGGTGATCGGCACCAGCGCATCCGCCCGGACGAGCTGTGCTGTGTTTTTGGCGCCGCCTCCGGCGTCGCGGGGTCGGGGCCCTATTAACCCCGGCTCTTCACTCCTGCGCTCGGTCGCTGCGCTCCCTCGCTCCGTCGCTGCAGAGCCGGGGCGGGCCCCGACCTCGGATGCCGGTCCTTCGGCACCGGGGAGTGAATGCCACTCGGAGCTCGGGGGCGCGCTGGTCTTTTCTGGCGGCGGGGTGACGGATCCGAACTCGGCCACGGGGGGCGCTGCTGCGGGTTCGGTGGGTTCCGGATGTGGGTGGGCCAGGTTGTGCTGCGCCATGAGGAGTCTGATCGCGTCCAGGTCGCTGCCGATGACGTGAGGACAGAACCGGGCCAGCTCGACAAGCTCAGCACCGATCGAGCAGGTCACGTCGTGTACATCGCGTCCCGCCAGTCTGTGGGCGCGGTGCCGGGCCACCAGGGTCGGGGTGGCCTGCTGTAGCGCGTCGTCGGTGAACAGCCAGTCGTGGGCGCCGGACAGTTTGGCGGCTGCCCGGCGGCGCAGGCGCACGGTTTCGATCAGGGCGGGCGCCCGGTCCCCGTGGGCACGCCGGACCGCGGCGACATCGCGCAACTGCGAGGCCGGCGTCAGGTCCAGCTCGGCGACCTCGGCCAGCGCGGCCGCACCCGGCGCCGAACCGAGGTAGGCGATATCGGCCGCGCTGAAGCCGTATCCCACTACGTGCCGGCGGCGGCCGGTTTCACTCCGGTGATCATGGCGTTGTAGAAGAACTGGCGCGGGACCACGCGGCTCATCACGTTCTCGTCCAGCCAGCTCAACCGGAGCCAGGCCCGGTACATCGCCATCCGGTAGCCGAAGGTGAGTTTCTCGTCCGGCACCGCGGCCTCGAAGGTACGCACCGGCCAGCCCCAAAGGGCCGCGGCGAACTCCTCGGTCTTCGCGGCGACCTCGATCGCACCCGCGGCGCGGGCGATATCCTCGAGCTGGGTGGGATCGAAGGTGTGCAGGTCGACCACGGCCTCCAGGGCGGCGGCACGCGACGATTCGTCCAGTTCCTCCTGGGGGCGGCGCCAATCCCGCAGGAACGGGAGCTTGGTGATCGCGGTGGTGGCCTTCCAGGTGATATTGCCCAGGTTGCGGGCGTAGAGGTTGCCGATCGTGGTGGGCTCACCGGCGAAGACGAACCGGCCGCCCGGCTTGAGCACCCGCAGGCATTCCCGCAGCGACTGCTCCACATCCGGGATGTGATGCAGTACCGCGTGCCCGACCACCAGGTCGAAGGTGTCGTCGTCGTAGGGGATAGTTTCCGCGTCCGCGACCCGGCCGTCCACATCGAGGCCCAGATTCTCGGCGTTGCGCAGCGCGACCTTCACCATGCCGGGCGACAGATCGGTCACCGAACCGCTCTTCGCGATACCGGACTGCATCAGATTCAGCAGGAAGAACCCGGTTCCGCAGCCCAGTTCCAGGGCCCGGTCGTACGGCAGCTCCACGTCGCCGACGGCGGCGTCGAACCGGCCGCGGGCGTAATCGATACAGCGTTCGTCATAGGAGATCGACCATTTGTCGTCGTAGGTCTCGGCTTCCCAGTCGTGATAGAGCACCTGGGCGAGCTTGGTGTCCTCGAATGCTGCTTCGACCTCCGCGGCGGTCGCGTGCGGATGTGGTGCGGGGTCGTCGGGGCGTACCGTCATGGTCGGAAAGCCTAATGGGTGCTACCCGGCGGATCCCATCCGCCGTCCGCGCGCGACCGGACCGCGGGCCGAGGTACGCCTCTCCTTACTTTTCACACGCCTGACACCCCCGATGGGGCCGGCGTTGTCCAGGGCTCGTCAGGCACCCGTGAACTCGGCGAACCCCGGGCCGTCGCGCAGCTGGGACCGGGTTCCGATGCGCTGATCAGCGGTGGTGAACAGCCGGGCCCATTCGGCGCGGGCCCGTTCGTCACCGTCCGGTCCGGCCGCGAACACCGCCTTGGCCGCCGCCAGCGCCTGCGCCGGGCCGGTGACGAACTGCCGGGCCCAGGCGATCGCGGAATCGAGTACATCGTCGGGTGCGACCACCTGATCGACCAGACCGAGCCGCGCCGCCTCGTCCGGTTCGACGAAACGCCCGGTGTAGACGAGATCCCGGGCGGCGCCGGGACCGATCAGCAGCGAAAGCCGCCGGATACCGGCCAGTGGGATGAGCCCGGTCCCGATCTGCGGAAAACCGAGCTTCACATTGTCACCGATGATCCGCCGGTCGGCGCCCAGCGCGAGTTCCAGCCCGGCACCGAGCGCGTACCCGCTGATCGCCGCGACCGTCGGTTGCGGAATCCGCGCCAGACAACCGAGCGCGGTCTGCAGATCGGCTGCCATCGCCGCGGCCTGCTCGGCCGGCAGTTCGGCGAGTTCGGCCAGATCGTCACCCGCGCAGAAAACCCGCTCGTCACCGTAGACAACCAGTGCCGCGATCGCCGGATCGGCACCGCAACCGGCGGCGGCCTCGGCGATCTCCCGGACCAGCTGGGTGCTGAGCAGATTCAGCGGCGGCCGGGCGATCCGCAGCACCGCCACACCGCGGCCGGAACCGCCCGCGTGGTCGGGCTCGAGCCGGGACAGGGATACGAATTCGGCCATGGGCCGATACGCTACCGGGCGCCCGAACCGCCGCCGCCGGGCCCGGATCCACCCAGCAGCGACGGGTCCGTATCGCGCATCCCCTTCGAACCCCGCAGCCGGGACGGATCCGGTAGCTCGGCGAAGTAGCGCATATTGTCCGGGAACTGCAGCAGTTTCTTACCGTCCACTTCACCGAATACGGGCTGGATCGGCTCGATAACCGGTTCGGCGGCCAGGATCTCCGCGGTACTCGAATAGGCGCTCAGCGAGGTCAGCTGCGACCAGGTCGGGGGCAGCAGCACATGCTCACCGGTTTTCCAGGTCGCCAGCGCGGCGGCGGGGGTGGACCACGTGACCAGATCGGTTTCCGAGGTCGCACCGTCGGCGAGCTGCCCCTCGGGCAGCACCGCGACGAAGAAATTGGTGTCGTAGCGGCGGCGCTCCACGGTCGGGGTTATCCAGCGCGCCCACGGCCGCAACAGGTCGGCGCGCAGGACGAGCCGCTCCTGAGCCAGGAATTCGGCCAGCGTGAGATCGCGTGTTTCGATCCGCTCGCGCTGCTGCCGGTAGCCGGCGGTATCGGCGACCACGGTCTCGGCGGTGGGACCGGCCAGCAGCACGCCGCACTCTTCGAATGTCTCTCGCACTGCCGCACAGACAAGTGCCTTGGCCCGTGCCTCGGACACCCCGAACTGCTGCCCCCACCACTGCGGTGACGCGCCGGCCCATTCGATCTCGACCTCGGCGTCCACGGGATCGACCCGGCCACCGGGGAAGGCGGTCATACCGGCGGCGAAGTCCATGGCGTCGGCCCGGCGCTGCAAGAAGACCTCCGGGCCCTCCGCACCGTCGCGCACCAGCATTACCGTCGATGCGTCCCTGGCCTCGGGGACCTCGCTGGAATCCGGCACAGTCGTCTCACTCACCCCTGCACACTAGCTCTTGCGGTCGGGCGCGACCGACCGGCCACCAGGGGTGCGGGGGTCCTGGAGGTTCGTGCACCTCGACCGGAGATCTCGGGATTTCGGGGGGTGCGGGACATTCTTCGAGGAGTGACAGTATCGACGAGCCAAACTTCTCGGGGTCTCGCTGAACTCGCCGCAGCCGGTGGGCACGTGCTTCGCGCGTGGCCGGGACTTCCCCGGCCTGCTGATCTGGCTGTCGCCGGTGGGCCCGCTGTTCGGCGCGGGCCGAAACCTTCCGAGACCCGCTGCACTCGCCGTCGCCGCCAGGCGCGTTCAATCCATCTACCGCGGTCTGTCCACATCCGACCCCACCCCATTTCCCCGCATGCGACCGGTCCGCCT
Source organism: Nocardia sp. NPDC019395 (assembly GCF_040632335.1). Classification (NCBI taxonomy): domain Bacteria; kingdom Bacillati; phylum Actinomycetota; class Actinomycetes; order Mycobacteriales; family Nocardiaceae; genus Nocardia; species Nocardia sp. NPDC019395. The sequence continues at coordinate 317,345 of NZ_JBEYBT010000002.1, read as the reverse complement.
CGGTGGTTCGGGGCCCGTCTCGTTCTGGAGCGACCAGAGCGAAGGAGCGCAGCGACTGAGCGCCGGGAGTGAAGAACGAGACCAAGGGGGCCCCGAACCCGCGACGCCGCAGGCGGCGCCAAAAAACACAGCACCTTCACAAACCAGCTGACCTCAGGCCTTCACGATCCGGCTCGCCCACCTCGCCCCGAGTCGATTCGGTGCTCCTGGTCACGGTTCACCAGGCATCCGGCTCGGCACCGAGGTCCTCACCACTGGCCTCGATCCGGTCGGCATCGGCCTGCATCTGTGCATCCCAGCGTTCCTGATGGAGCGCTCGTAGCGCCCGGCGCAACACGTCGGTGGTGGTCTCGCCCTCCCGCATGAGTTCACGGACCAGAGCTCGATCCTCGGCGGTGGCGCGGAATGCGATGGTGCTCATGCACTCAGTGTGACCGGTGTGGTGCTCCTGTCTCCCGTTCCGGGGCGATTCCCTCAGCGGGAGCGGTGGCGACCCAGGCGACGCTTACGGCGGGCGAAGTAGCGGTCGTCGATGCGGTCCAAAGCGATGGACTGGCGGAACGCCTCGCTGAGGTTCTCCGCAGTCAGCACATCGCCGAGCAGACCCTGGGTGACGATCTCGCCTTCGCTCAACAGCATGCAGTGGGTGAACCCCGGCGGGATCTCCTCGACATGGTGCGTCACCAGGACCAGAGCGGGCGCGTCGGGGTCGGCTGCCAGGTCTCCGAGGCTTTCCACCAGTTCCTCGCGGCCGCCCAGATCCACACCGGCCGCCGGTTCGTCGAGCAGCAGCAGTTCCGGATCGGTCATCAGCGCCCGCGCGATCAGCACCCGTTTGCGCTCACCTTCCGACAGCGTGCCGTAGCTGCGGTCCAGAAGATGTTCGGCGCCCAGGCTTTCCAGCATATCGATCGCCCGGTCGGTATCGATATCGTCGTATTGCTCGCGCCACCGGCCGAGTACCGCGTAGCCCGCCGACACCACCAGATCAGCGACCCGCTCCTCGGCCGGGATCCGGGCGGCCAGCGCCGCCGACGACAGACCGATCCGCGGGCGCAGTTCGCTGACGTTCGTTTTCCCGAGGCGTTCACCCAATACGTGCGCGGTGCCGTAGGAGGGATGGGTTTCGGCGGCCGCGATCTGCAGCAGCGATGTTTTCCCGGCGCCGTTGGGGCCCAATATCACCCAGCGTTCGTCGAGTTCGACCTGCCAGGTGACGGGACCGACGAGAGTGTGCCCGTTGCGGCGGATGGAAACGTTGGTGAAGTCGATGAGCAAATCTGGATCGGGGTGCGCCACGGCCTCCATCTTGTCTCGAGCTGTCCGGGATCGCGGCACCGGGCACGCTACCAATGATCGAGTCGTGCGGGCCGGGTGGCGATCACGGTCGTCGAGCCGGGGGCAACTTCGGTGAAGCCGGCATCGCGAACGGCTGTCGCCGTGCTGCGCGCCACCGCCGTACGCAGCATCTCCCACTCCTCGGGTCCGGCTTCGCGGACCGCGCAGGCGAACCCGTGCCGCGCCCAGGTCCGCGCCTGTTCCACCGGCAGCGCGCCGGCGAACAGCATGCTCGCATGCCCGACCTGAGCCGCGGCTTTGCCGACGGTCATACCGAGTTCGGCGTTCACCCAGAACACCGGCACGTCCAGCGGAACCGGCCCGGGATCGTCGGATTCCAGGTCGGTGCCGCCGATCTGCAGCCGCCGGATGCGGGGGTCGACCGAACCCACCGGTCCCGGAACGAGCGCGCGTACCAGCGCCCCGCCGCTCTCGACGGTCACCCCGGGCACCTCATTGGCGGCCGCCCACTGCGCGCCCCGGGCCCTGCGCGCGACCTTCCTGATACGCGACCGCTTCCACGCCAGATACGGCTGCTCCCATTCGCCCGCGGGCCCCACCCGCGGGTCCAGGCACAGCGCGACCGTGGCGCCGGCGGCGGCCGCGAGCACATCGCTGCGCGCCGGTGGATCGGTTTTCGGCAGATGCAACACCATCTGCATCGCCTGGACCTGAGCGGGATCGTCGGGATCACCCGAACCGCCGTAACCCGCGGCGAGTTCGGTATGCCGTTCGGAAAACCCTGGGTCGCTGAAGAAGTCGATTTCGGGGTCGGTCGCCAGGTCCGGGACCGCATCCGGTTCGCGACCCTCGGCCGCCACATCCGCGCCGCTATCCGGCAGCATCACACAAACCCTTCCAGCACCCGACCAACACCGGACGACAGCCTACTCACGCGGCCCGGGTCCGATCGAATGTGCCCGGCGGGGGCGGGTGGTCGAGCGAGGGGCTCGAACGACTCGGCTCGCGCCCAACCGCCCGTACGCAGCAGTGGGGTGGGCTGGATGGTGAAAGTGTGGGTGGGCTGGAGAGGAAGACGTGGGGATGAACCGGACCGTGAGGACGTGGGGTGAGCGGGACGGTCAAGGCGTGAAGTGAGCCGGGCGGTCAACGCGTGAGGTGAGCCGGGCGGTCAACGCGTGAGGTGAGCCGGACCGTCAAGGTTCTGTGTTTTTGGCGCCGCCTGCGGCGTCGCGGGGTTCGGGGCCCCCTTGGTCTCGTTCTTCACTCCCGGCGCTCAGTCGCTGCGCTCCTTCGCTCTGGTCGCTCCAGAACGAGACGGGCCCCGAACCACCAAGGCGGACCGGTCGCATGCGGGAAACGGGGGTGGGGGTCGGATGCGGCAGACGGGCGGTAGGGGATCAAACGCGCCCAGGGGCGGCGCCGAGGTCGGCAGGGCTCGCGAATCGTCACCTGCGACTCCGCGCCCTTTCCCGGCATCCGGTGTGTCAGCCTCCGCGGTTCGAGACCAAGGGGCCCGAACCCGCGACGCCGGAGGGGGCGCCGAAAACTCAGCCGAGCGGTACTCGGCGCAGTAGGCCGTCCTCGGCGTCGGCGGCCTCGACCTCGTCCCGGGTGACCCCCAGGATGAACAGGACCGCGTCCAGGTACGGGTGCGAGAGCGCGGTATCGGCGACCTCACGCAACGCCGGTTTCGCATTGAATGCGACGCCCAGGCCTGCCGCGTTCAACATGTCGATATCGTTGGCGCCGTCTCCGACCGCTACCGTCTGCTCCATCGGGATCCCGGATTCCGTGGCGAATTCCCGCAGCGCGGTCGCCTTGTAGGCGCGGTCCACTATCTGGCCGACCACTCGGCCCGTGAGTTTGCCGTCGACCACTTCCAGCAGGTTCGCCTGTACGAAGTCGAGCTCGAGCTCGTGTGCGAGGGGGGCGATCACCTGCCGGAACCCGCCGGATACGACCCCGCACCGGAATCCGAGCCGCTTCAACGTCCGGATCGTCGTGCGTGCCCCGGGGGTGAGTTCGATCGTCGCCGCGACCTCCGCGATCACCGATTCGTCCAGCCCGGCCAGCGTCGCAACGCGCTGCCGCAGCGATTCCGCGAAGTCGATCTCGCCGCGCATCGCGGCCTCGGTGACCGCCCGCACCTGCTCCTCGACGCCCGCGTAGGCGGCCAGCATCTCGATCACCTCGCCCTGGATCAGGGTGGAGTCCACATCGAACACGATCAGCCGTTTGGCCCGGCGGGAAAGCCCCGCCCGTTCCACGGCGATATCGATCCGCTCGGTCACCGCGACCTCCGCCAACGCGGTCCGCAGCCGCGAGTCGGTGTCACCGGGGCGGGCCGGCGCTGTCACCATGAGCTCCATACCTGTCACCGGGTAGTCGGCGATACCGCGGATGAGGTCGATATTGACGCCGAGTGCGGCCAGCTCCCGGGAGACTGCGCTGAACGCCCGCGCGGTCACCGGCGCTCCCAGTACCACCACGGCGTGCGTCGAAACGGGTGCCCGCGCGGAATCCGCGTCGACATCCACATCGACCTGCATACCGACGGTGTTCATCGCTTCTTCGAGTTCGTCCTGCAACGCCTCGGGATCGGACGGACAGCTGATCAGCACGCCCAGGGTGAGCCGGCCACGGATCACCACCTGTTCGATATCGAGCAGGCTCACCCGATGCCGCGACATCGCGGTCAGCAGCACCGATGTCACACCGGGACGGTCGGGCCCGGTAACGGTGACGAGAACGGTCGTCTCGGCCAAAACCTCTCCTGTATTTTTGGCGCCGCCTCCGGCGTCGCGGGGTTCGGGGCCCCCTTGGTCTCGTTCTTCACTCCCGCCGGGCGGTCGCTGCGCTCCCTTCCTCTGGTCGCTCCAGAACGAGACGGGCCCCGAACCACGTAGGTGGAGCATCCGAGAGCACGCCTACAACAATCTAAGCGCAAGGATCCCCCGTACTTTCGGCCCACCCCCAGCCAACGTGCCCCACCGCACCGCGAAGGTGGCGAGCGGGGCAGCAACGCAAAACACCCGCCGGCAAGCCGGCGGGTGTTTTGCGTAGATCGAGGCCGGTTAGGACTTGACCAGCTTCTCCTCGGGGTGGTGCTTCGCCCCACCGCTGAATCCGACGTGCGCCTCCTTGCGCATCCGCTCGACCATATGCGGATAGTGCAGTTCGAACGCCGGGCGCTCCGACCGGATCCGCGGCAGTTCGTAGAAATTGTGCCGCGGCGGCGGGCAGGTGGTCGCCCATTCCAGCGAGTTGCCGTAACCCCAGGGGTCGTCCACCGTGACCACCTCGCCGTAGCGGTAGCTCTTGAAGACATTCCACAGGAACGGCAGCATCGAGGCGCCCAGTACGAAGGCACCGATCGTGGAGATCGTGTTCAGCGTCGTGAAACCGTCACCGGCCTGGTAGTCCGCGTAGCGGCGCGGCATACCTTCGGCGCCCAGCCAGTGCTGCACCAGGAAGGTGAGGTGGAAGCCGAGGAACGTCGTCCAGAAATGCCATTTCGCGAGGCGTTCGTCCAGCATTCGGCCGGTCATCTTCGGGAACCAGAAGTAGATACCGGCGTAGGTGGCGAACACGATCGTGCCGAAGAGCACGTAGTGGAAGTGCGCGACCACGAAGTAGGAGTCGGTGACGTGGAAGTCCAGCGGCGGGCTGGCCAGGATGACACCCGACAGACCACCGAAGAGGAACGTGACGAGGAAGCCCACCGAGAACAACATCGGTGATTCGAACGTCAATTGCCCCTTCCACATGGTGCCGATCCAGTTGAAGAACTTCACACCGGTCGGGACCGCGATCAGGAAGGTCATGAACGAGAAGTAGGGCAGCAGCACCGCGCCGGTGGCATACATATGGTGCGCCCACACCGCGATGGACAGGGCCGCGATACCCAGGGTCGCGTAGACCAGGGTGGTGTAGCCGAAGATCGGTTTCCGGCTGAACACCGGGAACACTTCGGAGACGATGCCGAAGAACGGCAGCGCGATGATGTACACCTCGGGATGGCCGAAGAACCAGAACAGGTGCTGGTAGAGCAGGATGCCGCCGGTGCCCGGGTCGTAGATGTGGCCGCCCAGGTGGCGGTCGTAGGCCAGACCCATCAGGGCGGCGGTCAGCAGCGGGAAGGCCAGCAGGACGAGGACGCTGGTGACGGCGATATTCCAGGTGAAGATCGGCATCCGGAACATGGTCATACCCGGAGCGCGCAGGCAGACCACGGTCGTCAGCATGTTCACGCCGCCGAGGATGGTGCCCAGACCGGAAACTGCCAGGCCCAGGATCCACAGATCGGTACCGACACCCGGCGAGTGCAGGATATCGGTGAGTGGCACATAGGCCGTCCAGCCGAAGTCCGCGGCACCGCCCGGGGTGATGAAACCGGCGGTCGCCATGGTGGCGCCGAACGCGTACAGCCAGTAGCTGAAGGCGTTGAGTCGCGGGAAGGCGACGTCGGGTGCGCCGATCTGCAGCGGCAGGATGATGTTGGCGAAGCCGAACACGATCGCGGTCGCATAGAACAGCAGCATGATGGTGCCGTGCATGGTGAACAGCTGGTTGAACTGCTCGGGCGAGAGGAACTGCAGACCGGGGCGAGCGAGCTCACCGCGCATCATCAGGGCCATCAGGCCGCCGATGAGGAAGAACGCCATCGAGGTGGTCAGATACATGACGCCCAGGACCTTCGGGTCCGTGGTGGTCACCATCTTGTATATGAACGACCCCTTCGGCCCCAATCGCGCCGGGAATGGCCGAGTCGCTTCCACCCCCTGTGGGACTGGCTTGGGCTCTACGGCAGTCACTGATCCTCCTGAAAGGTGCCTTTAGGGTCGCTCCGCAGGCTCCACTGTTTGCCCGCTGCCCCGTCGCGGGGGACAGCCAACGGTTAGCTTGCGCTTCTCGAATCGTAAACCGTCCGTCGAGCGCGGGGCGAACGGGTCCTACTCTGTGTCGTACTCAGGCCTGTCGTGGACCGGCCGCGACCACGCCACCTGCTTTCCCGCTTTTCCGCGCGCACGCGCGAGCCGGAGCTCCGGGCACGGACTGTCGCCGGGTGCGCGATCCGCGCCCGCGGGCCGGCGTGCAACGGTGGCGCGCAGCGAATCACGGTGGGCATGTACCCTTCCCGGCATGCCGGTGAGCTCCGCTGTCCGTACCCCAGCCGTGCGTAATCCCCGGATTTCCGCACGGGCGCGCCGCGCCCGCCGATTCGCGGGCGTGGTACTCACCGCTATCGCGATGACGGTCGCCGGTTGCGCGAATCAGACCGATAATTCGGCGTCGATCATCCGCACCACCACGAAGATCGCGGGCGCCGGCGTGGTGGGGGTCGAACGGGACACCACGCAGGCCTGTTCGCTGCCCACGGCACCCGATCCGGCCGCCGGTCCCACCCGGACGGTCCAGCACGCATCCGGCGAGTCCCGTGTCCCCTCCGACCCCCAGCGCATCGTCGTACTGAGCACCTCCGCACTCGACGCGACGTGCGCGGTCGGCCTGTGGGAGCGGGTCGTGGGCGCGACCACGACCCCCGGACCCGCCGCGCAGCCCGGCTATCTGGGCTACGGGGTCACGGAGATCCCGGGCGTCGGTTTCGCGACCGACCCCGACCCGGCGCTCATCGCGGAGATGAAACCGGATCTCATCCTGGGCGAGGTGCCGGCCGGCCGCGCCGACTATGCCGCGCTCAGCAATATCGCGCCCACCGTCCTGGTCGGGACCGATCAGACCTGGGAAGAGCAGTTCAACGCGTTCGCGGGGGCCATGGGACGCGCCGGTGCCGGCAAGGCGGCGCTGGACTCCTACCGCACGGAGGCCGCCGATGCCGGTACATCGATCAACGCCGCGATGACCCAGGCTTCTCTCGTCCGTTTCACCGCCACCGGCAGCGAAACCATGGGTAGCGAAACGTTCGCGGCGCAGGTCCTCGCCGATACGGGCGCACAGCGGCCCGCCGCACAGCGCGAAACCTCGGCTCCGGTGGACGAGTCCGACCCTGTCGCCGCCGAGGGCGATCTGATCTACGTCATGTTCGCCGGCCCGGAGGGTCAGGACCACGGCGAAACGGTGATGCGGTCGCCGGAGTGGAAATCACTGGGTGCGGTGGAGGACAACCGGACCTTTGTCGTCGACGACGCGCTCTGGCACACCACTGGACTGACGGCGGCGCGCGCGCTGCTCACCGATATCCGGGACAGTTTGAACTCCTACGTCATGGAGTAGAACCACCGAGTCGGCCGGCAATACCCGCTCGCGACCGATCCGAGACCATCCCGGAATGCGATAACCGCAGGTGAGAGCCCTTTACGCCGGTACCGTCGAAGTATGGGCGATAACGCTGCCGGCGAACGCTCACTCGGATACCGGCTGAGTATCGGGATCGCCATCGGACTGGCGATCGGGATCGGCCTGGGCCTGGCGGTTCTGGACAATCTCGCCGTGGGGGTCGGTCTCGGGATCGGTTTCGGTCTCGCATTCGGCCTGGCGATGTCGCCGTCCGCAACGGGCGACGACGGATCCGGCGGCCACCACAAACCTCCCACCGACGATTGAAGTACGCTCGGCGCCTGCGATCGGAGTGCGCCGAAGTTCCCGCTCCCCTAGCGCATTCGACGCGGAAAACACAAGTTGTAGTAGCGCTCGGCGATTCCACCCCCAAGGGGTAGTGTTACGTCACGCGCTGGGTTCGCAGTGTTCACAGGTTGTCGTCGGAGTCGTTGGGAAGGGTGTGGAAGCAGCATGAAGCTCATCGATCGGGTTTCGGCCATCAACTGGAATCGGGTGCCCGACGAGAAAGACGCCGAGGTCTGGGATCGGCTCACCGGTAACTTCTGGCTCCCGGAGAAGGTCCCGGTATCCAACGACATCCAGTCCTGGGCGACGCTCACCCCCGACGAGAAACAACTCACCATGCGGGTGTTCACCGGCCTCACGCTGCTGGACACCATCCAGGGCACGGTCGGTGCTGTCAGCCTGATCCCCGACGCCCTGACCCCGCACGAAGAAGCGGTGCTCACCAATATCGCCTTCATGGAGTCGGTGCACGCCAAGAGCTACAGCTCCATCTTCTCCACCCTCTGCTCCACCCGCGAGATCGACGACGCCTTCCGCTGGTCGGAGGAGAACCGCAATCTGCAGCGCAAGGCCGAGATCGTGCTGGAGTACTACCGCGGCGAGGATCCGCTCAAGCGCAAGGTCGCCTCGACGCTGCTGGAGAGCTTCCTGTTCTATTCCGGCTTCTACCTTCCGATGCACTGGTCGTCGCGGGCCAAGCTCACCAATACCGCCGATATGATCCGCCTGATCATCCGCGACGAAGCCGTCCACGGTTACTACATCGGCTACAAGTACCAGCGCGGACTCGAGCAGGTCACCCAGGCCGAGCGCGACGAGCTGAAGAACTACACCTTCGAGCTGCTGTTCGAGCTGTACGACAACGAGGTCGATTACACCCAGGACCTCTACGACGAGGTCGGCCTCACCGAGGATGTGAAGAAGTTCCTCCGCTACAACGCCAACAAGGCGCTGATGAATCTCGGCTACGAGGGCCTGTTCCCCAAGGACGAAACCGAGGTCAACCCGGCCATCCTCTCGGCGCTGTCCCCCAACGCCGACGAGAACCACGACTTCTTCTCGGGGTCGGGCTCGAGCTATGTGATCGGTAAAGCGGTCAACACCGAGGACGAGGACTGGAACTTCTGACCCGGCCCGCGGCGCCGAGACAGCGAGATAGCGAGCCCGCGTCGAGCGGCTCGCTATCGGCGCTCCGGTTCGACCGTAACGGCATCGCCGAATCGTGGCCGGCCGTCCGCGGCGCCGCCTGAAGTTCATCGGATAGCCGGGCGGCTGGACAACGCCGAGATGTCGGTGCGGACCGCTACGCTGCGATGGCGCGAGCCCGCACCGGGCGGCTCGGCATCAGTCGCAGGGCGTGGGCGAGGCGCCCGATCGGGAGGAGCACACAATGACGGACAGCGACGGTGTCAGAATTCCCCGCTGGCTCAAACCGATGAACCGGGCGATGGTCGCCGTCAGCCGAATCGGCGTTTCTCTCCCTATGTCGCTACTCACCGTGCCGGGCCGGAAATCGGGGAAGCCCCGGACCACGCCGGTGACACCGTTCGAGTACAACGGCATCGAATATGTCCTGTGCGGCATTCCCGGTGCGGATTGGGCGAAGAACGTCCGAGCGGCCGACACCGCGGAACTGAGGGTCGGTCGGCGCAAACGGACCGTACGCCTGGTGGAGATCCCCGCGGCCGACAGCGTTCCGGTGCTCCGGGAATACCCGCGCCTGGTTCCCACCGGCGTGCCGGTCATGATCAAGTCCGGTGTAGTGACCAGCGACGACCCGGACGAGTTCGCCGCATTGGCCGGCCGGTGCGTGCTCTTCCGGATCGAGGACGCCTGACGGTTCGGCGAGGCCCATTCACGCCCCGGCCCCGACAGTGCGCGCCGAACGCTACCGGGCGATCTTGCAAGTATCGTCGACCGGCCGCGTGATCGACCAGTACTGCTGAAACCGGCAGGCGGAGATCTTCCACCGGCCGTCCTCGACGACATACTCGTCGTCGTATTCCCCGGTCATCACCGTCTCGGTGTTCTCGATCAGATTCACCTGACGGAATTTCAGCGTCCACCGTCCGGACGCGTGCGTCTCGTCGTGCACGGTGATATCGGGATGCGTCCCGTGATGCATATCGAGGATCACGTTCTTCCCGTCCACCTTCTGCAGCGCGATCTTCTCGAACATCGCCGCCATACCGTCGGCATCGAACGACCCGAGCACTCCGTAGTCGACCACGGCTCCCGCCGCGACGAAGCACTCCCGAAACCCCTTCGGGTCCTTGGCGTCACACGCCCGCAGATACCGGTGCTTGAGTGCCTTGATCGCCTCTGCCGCCTCGAGCCGCGCGACCCGCCACGCCAGGTCGCCTTCCTCTGCTCGCGGTAGCGGTGCACGCGACATGCGGCCTCCTCGTCGAAGGGTTCGTGCCGCCCGGATTCCGGCGGCGGGGTGGTCGACGCGCAGTGTATCGATCCGATCCGGCGCGCGATTTCCGCATCGGGCGACGGAAATTCATCTCCCGCCGAATACGGGCCCCAGGGCCAGAGATGCCGCGGAAATATCTTCCGGGAGCGCCGCGCCGGTGACCGCCGCGGGCTCTTCGAATCCCGGATCGGACCGCCGTCCGGTGCCGGTGACGCGCAGTATTTCCAGGGCAGCCGCCTCGCGCGTGCCCGCGGCGGCGGAGTAGACGATCATCGATTGATCGGTATCGGGCAGCAGCAAGGTGTCACAGTCCAGTTCGAGGCATCCGAGGTCGGGGTGGTCGATCGTCTTGTGCATCGACCGCGACATCGTGGAGCGCCCCTGCTCCCACATGCTCCAGAATCGTTCGCTGCCGGCGATCAGCTCCTCGACCAGCGCGCGTACGTCCGGGTCGTGCGGGTATCGCGAGAGCGCGGTACGCAGCATCCCGACCGCCTGCTGCGCCGACACCTCGTCCTCCGCCGGGCGCACCGCGACGCGCGTAACACCCACACCGAGGAATCGCTGCCACACCAGGTTGCGCTGTCCCACCGGCCAACGACAGAGGTCGCCGAGCAGCGCCACGGCCGTCTCGTTCTGGAGCAGCACGTCTCCCTTGGCGGACAGCACTATCGCGGGCAGGTCGGTCAGCCGTTGGAGCAGTCGCAGGACGCTCGGCCGGATCGACATTTCGACCCGGCCGGCCAGCGGTGGTGAACTACCGGCGAGGTGGAACACCTGGTCGCGTTCGTCACGTTCCAGCCGCAGGGCCCGGGTCAGTGCCGTGAGCACCTGGGTGGACGGTTGCGGGCCGCGGCCCTGCTCCAGGCGGGTCACGTACTCGACACTCAGGCCGGCGAGCTGGGCCACCTCCTCACGGCGCAGACCGGCTAGGCGTCGGCGCGGACCGGCCGGGAGGCCGGCCTCCTCCGGAGCGATGCGTGCGCGTGCGGCCTTGAGGAGGCGGGCGAGCTCGACGCGATCCATGAGTCCATCCTCCTCCTTTCGAGGCGGCGGATCCTGGTACGGCCGCTCCCCCTCTCGGACGTACCTGGATAGCGGTGCGCCACCGGGACATCGTGAAGGCATGAGCGAACTACACAGCATTCCGGCCGGTACGACCACCGTCCTGATCACCGGCGGCAACAAGGGCCTGGGCTACGAGACGGCACGCCGCCTCGGCGAACTCGGCTGGCACGTCTTCCTCGGCGCACGGGACGAGACCCGCGGACGCGAAGCCGCCGAGCGGCTCACCGGCGGCGGCGCGGACGTCACCTTCGTACCACTGGATGTGACCTCCGACGATTCGGTTGCCGAGGCCGCCCGGATCATCCGTGATCGCACCGATCGCCTCGACGTCCTGATCAACAACGCCGGAATCACCGGAGAGCTCATCGGCCCCGAGGAGACCTTGCCGGAGCATCTCATTCCCGTGTTCCGCGTCAATGTGCTCGGCCCGATCCGCGTGACCCGCGTGTTCCTGCCGCTGCTGCGCGCCGGCGACGACCCGCGGGTGGTGATGGTCTCCAGCGGCGCCGGTTCACTGACGATCACAACGGACCCCGAGCGCAAGGAGTCGACCTTCCCGCATCTGATGTACCCGGTCTCCAAGGCCGCCCTCAACATGATCACTGTCCAGTACGCCAAGGGAATTCCGGACGTGCGGTTCAACCTGGCCGATCCCGGTTTCACCGCCACCGACCTCAACGGCCACCAGGGAACCCAGACGGTCACCGAGGGCACCGACGCCATCGTCGAGTTCGCCACCACCTCACCCGGACATACGGGGCAGTACCGCGACCGCCTCGGCGCCCTCCCGTGGTGAGCGAGGTGAACGAAATGAAACAGACAGCAGTACCGGAATTCTCGATGGCCGAACGTGACCGCCGCTGGAACCTGGCGCGCGCGTTCATGCGACGCGAGGGCCTCGACGCGCTGCTCGTCTTCGGTGAGCACGAGGACGCCGGTCCGGCCCCGTTCGCTTACGACACATGGTTCACCAACGGCAGAGCCGGGACGACCGTCCTGTTCCACCGTGACGCCGACCCGGTCGTGCTGTTCCCCATGGAGATGTTCACGAAGGACCACCTCGAATCCACGCGGCGCGGCGACATCATCTGGATCCCGCCGCAGAATATTCGCGCGTCTCGCGATTCCCGCGCCGTCGCCGCCGCGCTCGACGAACTGGATCTGGCGCGGGCCACGATCGGCGTGGTCGGCCTGGAGGCCTATCCCCCATGGCATCCCGAGGGCATCGTTCCCTACCGGCTGTGGAACAACATCCTGCGGGACTTCCCCGGTGTGGAGTTCGAACCGGTCGGCATGGCCCTGTCGCGGCTCATCATGCCGCTCAGCACCGAGGAAATCGCCGTTGTCCGGCACTCGGCGAGTATCGGCGACGCCATGGTGCGGGCCATGGTCGATACCGCCGCGGCGGGTGTTCCCGAGAACGAGGTGTACGCGGCGGGTATGGCCGCGGGATACGCGGGCGGGACGATTCCGGCAGCCATGCATTTCTGGTCAGGTCCCGCCCCGCTCGCCTCGGGACTACCGCCGTGGGGGTACCGCCCGCAAACTCCCCGCGTCCTGCGGGACGGTGACACCATCTCCGCCGAAGTATTCGGCAATTTCGGCGGCCGCCATACCCAGCACCAGGCCACGATCACCATCGGCGAGCCGCACGAGGACCTGCGCCGGGCGGCCGAGGTCGCCCGCGCGGCCTACGACGCGTGCCTGCGGGCGCTGCGCCCCGGCCGGACCTTCGGCGATGCCGTCGACGCCATCCGCGAGCCGCTTCACGATGCGGGCGGCTGGGAGTTCGGACCTTGTCTGCACGCGCTCAACCCGATGATCGCGCTCAGCGGTTTCGCCGCGGACGCCAGTCGGCGGATGGCCGGCGCGCAGGCCTATCCACCTGAAGCCGACCATCCGACCCTCTCCGGCGATCTGGTACTCGAACCCGGGATGACCTTTGCCCTGGAGCCCAACTACGTCTTCGGACGGAACCTGGCCTACCTCGGCGGCACCGTGATCGTCGGTGCGGACGAGCCGATCGAGCTCAACCCGTACACGGCACAGATCCTCCGGGCGGCGGGGACCCGGCGCTGAACCGCAGGCGGTTCTGGCGAGACGATGGTCGTCGGCGCGGCCGGCCGGGCGCCGTGCCGGCCGCGCGGCAGCTCGGCGCGGGGCGCGTCCCGTGGCATCGCCACAGGATCGGTCGTTTTCACAGTGGAGCCGGTACTCGCGGCGTTACCCTGAGGCGATGCGCCCCTGGCTCCGTCGGTACTGGGTAGCCTCACTCGCCGTTCTCGTTTCGGCGGTTTTGTTCTGTGCGAACTCCGCCGCCGCACCACACCCCGCCGCCGCAGGTCTGCCACGATTGGATGCCGGGTTCCTGTGGGGTGTGGCGTCTTCCGGTTTCCAGTCCGAAGGCCATGCGCCCGACAGCAATTGGACTCGCTATATCGCGGCGAATCCCGGCCATGACCGCCTGGGAAACTCGGCCGATTTCTACAGCCGCTACGAATCCGATATCCGCCAGGCCGCGGACCTGGGTGTGCGCGTATTCCGGATCGGGATCGAATGGGCACGCCTGCAACCGGCTCCGGGCGTTCGCGACGAGCAGGCTTTCCGCTTCTACGATTCGGTGATCGCGGCCATTGTCCGGGCGGGAATGCGGCCCATGATCACCCTGGACCACTGGGTGTATCCGGGCTGGATCGCGGACCGGGGCGGCTGGCGCAGCCCGACTATCGTCGAGGACTGGCTGGCCAATATGCGTTCGGTCGTCGACCGGTACGCCGGCCTCGATCCGCTGTGGGTCGCCGTGAACGAACCTGTCACCTACATCTCCCACGAAGCGGGCCGCGGCAAGGCCGACGCGCCCCAGATGCTGGACCGGATCGCTCAGGCGCACAACAGTATCTACGACTACATCCACCACGTCCGGCCCAACGCGCTGGTAACGAGCAATGTCGGCTACGTCGCCGGCGCGGAGGCCCAGATCAACGGCGAACTCCTCGACCGGATCGGCGCCCACCTCGACTATGTCGGCATCGACTACTACTGGGCCTACGATCCGGCGCGAACAGTTATCGAATCCCTCGGTCGCGCTATCGGATCCGCGGTCCCGCCCGGACCGGCGATCTGGGATCTCCCGATCCGCACCGAAGGGATCTACTTCGCCCTCCGGCACTATGCCGACCGTTTTCCGGGCAAACCCCTCTACATCGTCGAAAACGGGATGGCCACCGACAACGGGCGGCCACGCGCCGACGGCTACACCCGTGGCGCCCATCTCCAGGACACTGTCTACTGGATCCAGCGCGCAAAAGCCGATGGCATCAACGTGATCGGCTACAACTACTGGAGTCTCACCGACAATTACGAATGGGGCAGCTTCCGTCCCCGGTTCGGCCTCTATACCGTCGACACCACCACCGACCCGGGCCTCACCCGCCGGCCGACCGACGCTGTCGCCACGTACACCCGAACCATCGCGGCAGGCGGCGTCCCCGGCGACTATCGGCCCACCCGCGCCCCGGCGCCCTGTTTTCTCATCGATCCCCCGAACAGCTGCCTACGCCCCGTCGCCGCCCCGGGTTAGATCCGGCCCACCGGTGTCGACAGCGGACAGACAGCACTGATCACGAACATCATTCGATGCGCGTGGTGAGGCGCCCCCACCTATTGCGGCCCGGGACCGCGTGCGGCGTCCCGGTGATGTTCGCGCGCGCCCTCCGCGATCTCGATGATCTTCTCGCGCAATATGTCCGGGGCGATGACATCGACCTCGGCACCGAAACCCACCAGCATGGCCGCCGCGGCACGCAGACTCCGGACCGGAATGCTCAACACATCCGGATCACCTGCGACGGGCCGAGGATCACCGAGGGTGGTGACCGATAACGATCCCAGCACCATCGGCAACCGTGGCCGGTGGATACGCAGCACGATCTCGGTGGCCGGCGCCCGGCGGAAATCGTCGCGCATTCGCTGCCACACTTTCTGCAGATCTGTATCCGGTGGCCGCCGGCTCGGCTCACCCAACCGGCGCACCGCGCTGATCCTGGAGATCCGGTAGCTGCGCGGACGGCCGCGGTGCGCGGCGATGAGATACCAGGTCGTACCGACCTGGAGCAGCCCCCACGGGTCGAGGGTCCGGTCCCCCGGCGCGGCCGCCGCCTTCGACTGGTAGCGGATCCGGATCCGTTCGTCGTCCAATACCGCGGCCTGGATATCACCCAGCGCGTCGAGCGTATCCGGGTCGCGGTGCCAGCCTCCGGCGTCGAGGAGGATCCGGTCCTGGACATGCGTGACCAGCCGGTGCGCGTCGTCGGGGAGCCCGGCAGCGAGTTTGTGCAATGCGCTGCGGAACGATCCGCCGAGTCCGAGTGCCTCGGCGGTTCCCCGGCCGCCGGCCACGAACAATGCCCTGGCCTCCGCGCTGGTGAGCTGTTCGACATCGGGTTCGAATCCCGGGACGAGGGCGAAACCACCGCCGCGGCCCCGTTCGGCGTACACCGGGATACCGGCGGTCGAGAGCGCGTCCATATCGCGCAGCACGGTCCGTTTGGTGACTTCGAGGCGGCGGGCCAGCTCCGCGGCGCTCATCCGGCCGTTCCGCCGCAGCAATTGAACGATCTGGAGGAGCCGGTCCGCACGCACCTCTTCAGAATCTCACGAAAAGGTGACATCAGATGTCACCTGATCGGTCCGAGACTTATGCCATGACACAGATACCGGACTTCCGGCCAGATCTCGCCGCGGCCCACCAGTGGGTGGCCACACTCATGGATGCGGTCCGCCCCGATCAGTGGGCCGACCCGACGCCCTGCGCGGAATTCGACGTACGCGCGCTCCTGGAACACTTCTCCTGCCACCCGGCCAAAATCGCGGCGACCGCCGACGGCGGTGACCCCCGGCAGCTGCCCGCCCACACCGCCATCGATGCGAACCGACCCGGCGAGGACTATCTGAAACGGTCAACGGCCGCACTCGACCGATGGGCCGACGACACCCTCCTGACCCGCACGATCACCGCCCCCTGGGGTCCGGCTCCCGGCGGACTCGCGGTCGGCGCCTACCTCATGGAAACCGTCGCGCACGGCTGGGACCTCGCCGTGGCCACCGGACAGGATGCCGAGGCCGACCCCGCACTGGTCGCCAAGGCCCAGGCCGTCGCCGACCGGGCGCTGACCGACGAGTCCCGTGGATCCGGCGCACCGTTCGGCATTCGGGTCGAGCCACCGGCGCATGCGGGCCCCACCGAACGACTCGCCGCGTTCCTCGGCCGTTCGTGGAACGGGCGTCGCTGACCCGCCGGCCGCTCGACCGGGATTCCGCGCTGGGCCAGGTTTCGATATCGGCGCCGACCGGGTCCACGATCCGGTCGGCGCCGGGACGAACGGGCCTGTCCCCTGGCTTCGAATCACCTTCCGCGCCCGCCGGTCACCGCGCGTCCGGAGCACGCCCGGACCCGCGGACGCTCAGCTGTCCTCGCCCGAAAGGTGCTGGCGGAGAGTGGCCGCCCGAAGCGTGAGGTGATCACGCTCGGCGAGGTTGTGTGCTCGCGCCGCGGCCTCCACGTAGAGATCGGCCGCCGTGGCGATATCTCCCGCCTGCTCATGCAGATAGGCGGCGGACGCGGTGTAGCGCGGGAGCTCCGGGTCGAGTTCGGCCAGTGCGGCGAGGCCCGCCTGCGGTCCGTCCGCCGCGCCGACGGCGACGGCGCGGTTGAGCCGCACCACCGGGCTGTCGGTGAGACGAGCCAGCTCGTCGTACCATTCGACGATCTGCACCCAGTCGGTCTCATCGGCAGTCTGCGCGTCGGCATGCAACGCCGCGATCGCGGCCTGCGCCTGGTATTCCCCGAGCCGGTCGCGCGCCAGTGCGGCCTGGAGAACGACAACGCCCTCGGCGATGAGGTCGCGCTGCCAGAGGCCGCGGTCCTGTTCGGCGAGCGGGACGAGGCTGCCGTCGGCGCGCGTCCGGGCCGGGCGTCGCGCGTGGTGCAGCAGGAACAGGGCGAGCAGGCCCGCGACCTCCGGTTCCCGGGTGCCGGCGGCCAATTGCCGGGCCAGCCGGATCGCCTCCGCGGCGAGGTCGATATCGCCGCTGTACCCCTCGTTGAAAACCAGGTACAGGACCCGCAGCACGGTACGCAGATCGCCGGGACGGTCCAGCCGCACCTCGCTCACGGTGCGTTTGGCCCGGCTGATCCGCTGGGCCATCGTCGCTTCGGGTACGAGATAGGCCTGCGCGATCTGCCGGGTGGTGAGGCCGCCGACGGCCCGCAGCGTCAGCGCGACCGCCGAGGAGGGTGTGAGGCTCGGGTGCGCGCACAGGAAGTACAACTGCAGCGTCTCGTCTTCGGAGGTGACCGGTTCGGGCGGTGGCTGGTCGGGCACCCGTAACTCGCGGCGGCGCCGCGCGCTCTCGGATCGGGCGAGATCTACGAAACAACGCCACGCCGTGGTGATCAGCCAGCCCTTGGGATCATCGGGACGCCGCCGCGGCCACGTCTCGACTGCCCGGATCAGTGCCTCCTGGACGGCGTCCTCGGCGGTCGCGAAATCCGCCCCGCGGTGGACGAGGGCCGCCAGGACACCGGGGATCAGGTCCCGCAGCTGCGCCTCGTCCACCGTGCCGGCGGTCGTCACTCGGTGACGGTCGGCGGGGCGGTCAGGAACGGCCGGACCTCGAGCCACTCGTGGATCGGTTCACCGCCCGCTCCGGGCGCCGCGGACAATTCACCGGCCAGCTCGACGGCACGATCGTAGGAGTCGACGTCGATGATCATCCAGCCCGCGATCAGGTCTTTGGTCTCGGCGAACGGACCGTCGGTCACGGGCGGTTTGCCCTCGCCGCCGGAGCGGACCCAGGCGCCCTCCGGCGCCAATGCCTGGCCCTCGACGAATTCACCGCTGCGTTCCAGGCGGTCGGCGAAGTCCTGCATGTACTGCATATGCGCTTCGATCTCGGCGGGCGTCCAGCGATCCATCGGCACGTCGTTGACTGCCGCCGGGGCGCCACGATAGTGCTTGAGGAGCAGGTACTTGGCCATGACATTCTCCCTTCGGATGCGACCCTAGTCGGTCGATCACCCCTGGGACGGAGCTGTCACGACGTTCTCGACATCCGCACGCGAAATTTTTTCGGAGGCCGATTCCCAGCCGGAAGAACTGACGTCCGGCGATTTCCTGTTCGTCCCACGCGACGACCGGTTCGCGGTCAACGCACTATCGGAAGCCCAGGTGGCTTCCGGCTCGCCACCGCGCGGTGCCCACATCCGGACAACCGAGGCGCGCGGAAACCCGGCTCTTCGATACGTTGAGGACATGTCGATGGTGAAAGGCGCGAACACCGCGGTTCCGTTGTCCAGCGTTCGGGTCGAACTGGGCTGGCGGACAGGCTCCGGCGCGATGGACGCGGATGCTTCCGCACTCCTGCTGACCTCGGGAAAGGTGCGTTCGGACGACGATTTCGTCTTCTACAATCAACCGGTCCATCCGGCCGGCGCGGTGCGTCACGAAGGAAAACAGCAGGGGCCGTTCGTCCTGGACACCCTCGCCGCGGACCTGGACCGGGTAGAGGCGCAGATCGACACCATCGTGATCGCCGCTTCCACGGACGGCGGTACCTTCGGCCAGTTCCATGACCTGTACGTCCGGCTGATCGACCCGGCCACCGGTAGCGAGGTGGCTCGGTTCGACTCCACGGGTGCCACCACCGAAACCGCCTTCGTACTCGGTGAACTGTATCGCCGCCAAGGCCTGTGGAAGTTCCGCGCGGTCGGCCAGGGCTACGATTCCGGTCTGGCCGGCCTGGCCACCGATTTCGGGATCTCGGTGGACGAACCAGCCTCGGCACCCACTCCGCAGCCGAATATCGCCCCGCAGCCCGCACCCGCACCGCCGCCCCAGCCATACACACCACTGGCACCGACCCCGCAGCCCCAGCAGTACACACCGCCGGTACCGACCCCGCACTACGCACCGCCGCCGCAGCAATACACGCCGCCGAATCCACAGCAGCCTGCCTCGCCCGGCTCACCCCCGCCGCCCGCTCCGGTGCACCTCGGCAAGATCTCGCTGACCAAGGAGGCACCCGCCGTCTCGCTCACAAAACAAGGTGCGACCTCGGGCCTGATGAGGGTCAATCTGAACTGGCACGTTCCCTCCGCCAAGGGATTCTTCGGAAGACGCAAGGGCGGCGACGCGCTCGACCTCGACCTGTGCTGTCTGTGGGAACTGACGGATGGGACCAAAGGAATCGTCCACGCCCTGGGCAACTTCGGATCGCTCACCGGCTCGCCTTACGTGGAACTCGATACCGACGACCGGTCCGGCAAGAATGTGAACGGCGAAAACCTCAGTATCAATCTCGACCACACCCGCGATTTCCGCAGACTGCTGGTATTCGCCTCACTGTATTCGGGTGCTTCCGATTTCCGTGGCGTAGAAGCCGCCGCGACGTTGTATCCCGTCGGTTCGCCGCCTATCGAGATGAGTGTCGGCGGCTGCACGATCAACTCCACCAGAGTGGCGCTCGCCCTGATCGAGAACATCAACGGCGAGCTCGTGGTGCGCCGGGAGGGCATTTTCATCCCGTTCACGCCGAACGGTTTTCAGAACGAGCAGGTAGACCGGGCCTACAACTGGGGCATCAAATGGGTCAGCGTCAAAGGTAAGTCCTGATCCGCTGCGAGTAGTCCGGGAAATTCTGCGCCCGCCGGGCCGGCACCCTGCCACCCGGCGGGCGAACGCTTCTTACCGGCATCCCTGGGTAGGTGGACCCACCTACCGGATCACCGCGGCAGGATTACACGAGCTGGATACAAGAGGCGACGACGTAGCCCTTGATGCCCTGCCACTCGGTCGCGTACCAGGCGAGCTGCGTCGCACCGCACGCGGTGTACTCCTTACCTTTCACCACGCCCGTACTGTCGGTCATGATGATCGAGCCCTTGGGAATGGTGCCCACAGCAGTGGAGTCGCCACTCGCCTTCGCCCGCAGCGTGATCGTTTCCAGCACCTTGGTCTTCGACATATCAGCTGAGGCCGTCGGGGCGAGCCCGGCCAGAACACTACCGACCAACACCGCGAGTGTCGCGGCTCGTGCAAGTTTGATCATTGTTACCTATTTCCTTCTGCTGATCCGTTCGATTGCCACGCGGAACATAGCAGCGGGTATCCGGGGTCGCCACGTGATCGAAGTTGACAAGAATCGTTCGCGAATCCAGAAACATTGCCGCAGTGTGTATTACATGCCGACGAATAACCCCTATCGGTTTCCCACTACTGGGACAACTGTGCCGGTCTCGGCCAACTGCTGTGGTCTGCGCTTCGCCAGAAGTCATAGTTGATCAGCTCGGCACCAACCGCCACAGAGAGGTGACTTCGTGCCGCCGGGCTTCGTGCAGCGGGTCGGCAGCGTCGGTGGCTCGGGGATGCCGCGGCGAGGTGTCGTAGCGGGCGGCTACGCGGAGACCTGCGTCCGCGATGTGTGTGAGGAGTTCATCGCGGGTCCGCAAGCCGAGGCGCTCGGCGAGGTCGGAGAGCACGAGCCATCCCTCTCCGCCGGGAGTGAGGTGGTCCGGGAGACCGTTCAGGAAGCGGCGGAGCATATCGGAGCCGGGGTCATAGATGCCGAGTTCGAGGGCAGAGGTCGGCTGGGCGGGGAGCCAGGGCGGGTTGCATACGACCAGGTCGGCTCGGCCGTCCGGCCACAGATCGGCCTCGATGACCCGCGCCCGGGCGGCAGCGCCGAGGCGGCGCAGATTCGCGCCCGCGCACGCTACCGCACGACGATTGATATCGGTGGCCACCACCTGAGCGCCGCGCCGTGCGAGGACCGCGGCCAGCACCCCGGTGCCCGTACCGAGATCGAATGCCAGCGGCTGCTCGACACCCGGCGGCATCGGCGCCCGGGCGACGAGATCGACGTATTCACCGCGGACCGGCG
Source organism: Nocardia sp. NPDC019395 (assembly GCF_040632335.1). Taxonomy (NCBI): domain Bacteria; kingdom Bacillati; phylum Actinomycetota; class Actinomycetes; order Mycobacteriales; family Nocardiaceae; genus Nocardia; species Nocardia sp. NPDC019395. The sequence continues at coordinate 296,032 of NZ_JBEYBT010000002.1, read as the reverse complement.
AGAACACTCCGTAGTCCGGATGGATACGTGCGTCGAGCGCGGGAATATCCACGCCCTTCAAGTGCCACTGGTAAGCGCTGAGCACACCGAGCAGTTCGGGTAGGGATACGCACATCCGCCCGGCCGTCTCCTCGGTGGCGGCACCGTACGCGTGATCGCAGGCCTGCCGCACATCCGGCGCGCGCCGCAACCCGAGGGAATACCCGGGCTCCAGTACGACCATCAGCCGTCCGAGCATTTCGGCCCTCGCGGCCCGCGCCGCGCGCTGGCTGCCGAACAGCGACGCCGGATCCCCACCGGCCGCCCCGGCGCGAGAACTCCGTTGCTGACGACGTTCCAGAGCCCGGCTGAGCTGGCGGGCATTGTGGAAATCACCCCGCCACAGCAGACCGGTCTCGGCCCGGGCCAGGCGGTGAGCGGCGTTCGCGGTGGTGCGGTCGTCGACGACCACAACGCGGGTGGGCGCCGGCGACGCGTTCTCGGAATGCCAGCGCGCCGAGAACGCCGATCCGTTCTCGGTCCAGTTGATCGTGCTCATGGTGTACTCCTGTGGAGACGAAGGTGCCTGGGGTCGGCATCGCTTCGATGCAGGAGTACGGCAGGAATTACCCGTCGATCAGCACGAGGACAGGGCGCAGCGCTCCCGCGTCGAAGCGCGGGCGCCGATCGCCCAGCACCATGCCCATGACCACGGTCGATTCCCTCCGTCGTGAACCGCCATGATCCCACACACTCACCCGGCCGGGGAATTGCGCTGGTAGGTGAGGTTCCGGGAATCGTCCGGCCGGCCTGGAGGTTGGAAACCGCATGCGTATCTCTCTGCTCGACCGTGCACGGACGCGCAGCGGTGAAACCGATTCCGACGCGGTGATGGCAACCGTCGAACGAGCAGTGCACGCGGAGAACCTCGGCTTCCACCGGTTCTGGACTGCCGAGCATCACGCGGTCCCCGGTATCGCCGGGGCGGCCCCCACCCTGCTGCTCGCGGCGATCGGCGCGCGCACTCGCGGTATCCGCCTCGGCACCGGCGGGATCATGGTCCCCAACCACAGCCCACTGGTGATCGCCGAGCAGGCACTCCTCCTGGAGGCGCTGTATCCCGGCAGAGTCGATATCGGCCTCGGCGGCTCGCTCGGATTCACCGCCCCGGTCCGGCGGGCATTGGGCCGGACGGTCCTGCGTGCGGGCGAGTACGCGGCCGATATCGAGGAGATCCGGTCCTATCTGGACGGACGCGCCGATATCACGGTCAGGCCCCGCGTCGAACCTCCCCCGGTTTTCCTGCTCGCCGGCCGGAATGGTCTGTCTCTCGCCGCCGAACTGGGGCTGCCCGCGGTGATCGGGGGTCCACTCATTCGGGACGCCGAGAGGATCGACGCCTATTTCCGGAACTTCCGTCCCAGCCCGTTCACACCGGATCCGTACCTCATGGTGAGTGTCGATATCTCCGTCGCGGCGACCACCGAACATGCCCGCGACCTCCTGCTACCGGAGGCGTGGGCATATGCCGATTCCCGGGATGTCGGCGAGTTCCGCGCGCTGCGGCCCATCGAGGAAGTGCGCCGGCTGGTCAACAGCACAGGCAGCACGAAGAAGATCGATGCCGTGCACGCCTGGATGGACACGGCCGTGGCAGGCACCCCTGATCAGGTAGCGAACTCACTCACGGATCTGCTCGACCGGACAGGCGCCTCCGAAATCCTCGCGAGCGTCAGCACCTACGATCGCGACGACGTCAGCAGTATCGACGAGTTCCTCTCCTCCCTCCGGAACGAGTCCACGAACACCTTCGTCAGCAACGCAAGTATCGGTGCCCGGCCGTGACGCCGGCACACCGAACCGAGGCAGACCTCAGGCGCACCCCGAAAGCACGGCACGTGACTCGACAAGCGAACGCGACAGATCGTGATCATCCGTTCCGCGTGCCAGTATCCGGTCCACTGCGCGCCCGGCTTCGCCACCGTTGAGCCACCGCACCACCTCGTGGTGCGCGTTTCCGGCGGTATCCCAGAAGGGATTGTCCGGGACAAGCGTGCCGTGCCGCAGCACCACATGATCGGACAGGAAATCCCGGAGGCTGTGCACGGCAGCCGCGGTCTCGAGACACGACCAACTCGCGAGGTTCGGCACGACACTGCCCGTTGCTGTCCCGAATGCACACAAGAGCACACCGGGATCGTCGGAATCCGGGTAGCGGGCGAGGACTTCGGCCCACAACGCGTTCATCAACTCGACGATGGCCGGCGCCTCGGGCCACGATTCCCAGTCCGCGCGGCGCATATGGTCGTACACGATTTCGATATCGGGAAAGTCCATTTCCCCGGTATGGCACAGCTCCAGGATGCGCGGCGTGAAATACCGCAGGTCCGCGGCCGACCCCGCCCCCAGCATCGCAACAGTCGCATACTGCCGAATATCGTCGGCACTCAACATCTTTCGCGGCCGACGCAGCAGCACCTCGATCTTGTCGGGGCGTAGGCAGCAGGGGCAGGCATCGATACGCCCCGGTCGCTTCGCCCGCGCGAATACCCCGTCCAGCCCGTCGAGTACCTCACCGACGGGGCGGAAGTTCGCGCTGTCCGACGCCACCGGCGACGCAAAGAGCACCTGGTCGCCTCGACGATCACGGGGTATACCGCCTTCGCACCCGCTCAGCAATGGTTTAACCATCAACTATCGGCGGCGTCGCGTTTTGTGAGTCGATGGCCATCGCCCCTCCGCCCAGTTCAACACCGATCGCAACCAGCATAGTCGGCGCGTCGTGACCTTAGGGTCATGGACGACTGCACGGGCGAAGGCAGAGATTCAATTGGTCGCTCCTGGACCCGGCGGATAACAGCACCGCGTCGCGATCATCAGTACTCGACGACACCCGGTCCCTGCGTGGCGTACTCGATCAGCTGGTCGAGTAGGAGTCCTCACGAACGAGTTGTGTAGCGGTCAATCGTCGGCGGCGACTATCAGTCGGACGATGCGTTCGGTTCGGTCGATCGTCACAACCTCATGGAATTCGGTGTGGATCGGTCCGTAGTCGACAACCGCGGAAGGGTCGAGCTTCCGAAGACGGAAAAGGCTGTCCGCTCTGCGTACCGGTTCGAACACCGACCGATTCATCGCCCCCCACAATGACTCCGGGACGTCGCCGCAGTTGTTCACCCACGTCGTCACCAGATCCATGACGGACCCGGCGGAGACCCGAGTGTACGAGTCCGGGGAGATGTACTCACGAAAGTACGGACCGTGGACGACGCCCGCGGGCTCCACCCCGGCCCCGATATAGCCGTCCCTGAACTGCTCGGTGTCGATGAGCGACCGAAGCAGTGCCGGGTCGTCCGGCGCGGCGACGATCCGGAAGACTTTGATATCGACCCACTGATAGTTGGAGCTGCCGCCCGGCCCGAATTCGAAATCTCGGAAGTTGAGCAGCGTGCCATCCAGGTATCGAAGTTCTCCCGTCATACATCCACCTCTTGGAATATCACTTGCCCAGTGGGGCCTGGGACCACCAGTCCCGGAGTAGCTCGTCAGCAGTATGGCCGGGCGCCTTGACCATGATCAGGTAACGTGACCGATCCCGGTCGGCTGGGAAAGAGAAGAAGGCGTTATAGCCGTCGACGCCTCTGACCGATGAGTATTCGTACGGCACAGTCATTTTCGCCGGTATATCGAGCGTCGGGTTGGGCGCCGGCCTGTTCACGTCCTCGATTTCCGGTTCCAGGCCGCTGCTGTGCAATTTATCGGATCCCAGCTCGGCCTCCACAGCCGCTTGATCCCCGAAATCCTTGATGACGAAGACAATCACTTCGTTGCCCGCGTGGTGACATGTGATTTCGCCGGAATCGATACCGCTGGAGCGACAGGACACTTCACGCCAGCCCGGCTCGGATGGGCCTGCTTCGGGAACGAGATCGGGAAATGCGTTCTGTGTGGTTTGCGCTTCCGCCCAGGGGTCTTCCGCGGCAGCGGACAGGACGATGGAAACAGCTGTAGCGACACAGATCAGGACCACAACCAAGCCGATGATCACTGCCGGCACAACCGGGGATCTCCTGCGGGGAGCCCGGGCGTAGGGCCCGTTCGGACTTCCTCGGCCCGGGCCCGGTGCCGCCGACCCGTATTGCATCGGACCGGGCCCGGAGTTGGGCGGCGGCCACGCCGAATGAGGAGGATTCACCTCGGCCGCCTGCCGGTATCCGACCGGTGCGGAATTGTGCGCGGTAGGCGCGATACGCGCGTAATCGACTGTGTCGGCGATACGCCGGCCCTCGAGCGCGTCGCGGGCCGCGGCGATGAATTCGGTGCAGGTGGGGAAACGCTGCTCGCGTTGTTTGGCCATTGCCCGTTCCAGGAGGGCGTCCAGGGCCGTGGGTAGGTCGGGGCGAACTGTGGTGATCCGGGGCACGGGTTTGGTGAGGTGGCCGACCACGACCTCCCCCGGATTCGTCGCCGCATACGGCGGCTGCCCGGCCAGCAGCGCGAAAAGCGTACAAGCCAGCGAGTATTGGTCGCTGCGGTGATCTACCACAGCACCGGACAACTGTTCGGGCGAGCCATAGGCCAGCGTCGCCGTGAACGTACCCGTCGCGGTAATTTTGGTATCGGTGGAGTCGACGACCCCGGCGATACCGAAATCGGTGATCACCGCCCGGGCTTCCCGGAAATCATCTCCCTGGGCGATCAGGATATTGGCCGGCTTCACATCACGATGCAGGACCCCACGGCTGTGCGCGTAGTCCAACGCCGAGGCAACTCCGGCCAGTAGCCCGAGCACGGTCGCGGGCGGCTGCGCGGAAGCATCCCAGGACGCGGCGTCGGTCCCGCGAACGTACTCCATCGCGATCCACAAATGCCCGTCGTCGGCACCCCGATCGATCACCCCCACAATCCCCGGGTGCTCCAACCGGGCAATGACATCGGCTTCCCGCTCGAAACGACGGGTCAGTTCGGGATCGGTGGACACCTCCCGGTTCAACAGCTTCAACGCGACACTGCGCGGCAACCGCGGATGCTGGGCGAGGTACACGGTCCCCATCCCGCCCTGGCCGAGGACCCCTTGAATCCGATATCCGGCGAAGGCCGAACCCACCCCCAGCACCGCCGCTCCCTCCATCACCATACGAACGCATCGACGCTACCGCACCTCCCCATTCGGCACCTCTGGTCGGCGAGGAGGAATGCCCGAGGCACCGGTGTATCCGGCGCGGCTGGGCAATCGCTGCCGATCCAGCGTCGAAACCCCCGGCTGTCAGTACCCGTACTTATCTATGCGTACGGCAGTGCGAAATGCGACCCACTGCCCTGTCGTGCGCATCGAGGCACAGATCAGGCCGATAGCCGACACGACCCCGGGAATTCCGAACATCACGATGCAGGGCAGAACGGTGAGGCCGGAGACCACACCGAAGGTGAGCGCGCCGAAACCGAACATTGCGCCGATGAGGGAGCAGATGATGGTCAGTACTCGCCCGGCTCTTCTGCCCGCCAACAGCATGAAACCCGCAGTGCTCCACAGGAACATCAGCATCATGAAAACAATTACCAGTAGCACAAAAAGGGCGAAGTCATTGTCCGTATGAATCGATTCCCAGTCGTTGATCGTCACAGCAAGGAGAACAAGGAAAAACCCTGTGAATACCAGCCCGATAACGAGTGTTGCGATCCCTGCGGCGAGGGCCGTGCCTTTCGGCGGCGCCGGACCGAAGAGCACTTCAGGATCATCGATGTCGTCCACATATGGGGCAGACTGCGCGATAGGCGTATCCCAGGCCTGAGGTGCGGCTCCCACATACGGCTGTCGCGAGCTGGGGGCACCGTAGCTGTTGGGTTGCATATTCAGTGCGGTCGGTGCCGAACGTGCGAGATCGGCCCCGATATGCCGGCCCTCGAGCGCGGCCAGGGCTGCGGCGGTGAATTCGGCGCAGGTGGCGAACCGCTCGTCACGGTTCTTGGCCATTGCCCGTTCCAGCACCGTGTTCATGGCGATGGGTAGATCGGTGCGGAATCCGGTCAGCTCCGGCACCGGCTGAGCAATATGCCCCATGACGACCTGTCCCGGGTTCGTCGACGCATACGGCGGCTGTCCGGCGAGCATCGCGAACAACGTGCACGCCAGCGAGTACTGGTCGGTGCGATGGTCGACATCATCCCCGGACAACTGTTCCGGTGACCCATAGGCGAGGGTCGCGGTGAAGGTTCCGGTGGCTGTGATCTTCGTATTGTTTGCGTCGGTGAGCCGCGCAATACCGAAATCGGTGAGAATCGCGTGCGTTTCGCGGAACTCGTCGGCCTCGGCGATCAGAATGTTGGCCGGTTTGATATCGCGGTGCAGAACCCCACGGCTGTGCGCGTAGTCCAGCGCCGAGGCTGTTTCGGTGAGCAGGCGCACCACGGACGCGGGCGACTGCCCCGCGGATTTCCACGACGCCGCATCGGTACCGCGGATATATTGCATAGCAATCCACAGATGTCCGTCATCGGCACCACGGTCGTACACTCCCACGATCCCGGGATGCTCCAGCTGGGCGACGACATCGGCCTCTCGCTCGAACCGCCGGACCAATTCGGGATCGGTGGATACCTCCCGGTTCAGCAGTTTCAGCGCCACACTGCGCGGCAGGCGTGGATGCCGGGCAAGATATACGGTCCCCATCCCGCCCTGGCCCAGAACCCCTTCCACCTGGTATCCGGCAAAGGTGGTACCCGCCCCCAGCATCACAACTCCCTCTGTCACCTGTAAACGTGCCGACGGTACCGCATGGACGCCCCTCCGGCCACGGCAGTAAGGCCAAAGGCACATCGATCCGCACGACAGCACCGAGGCTGGAGCCGACCCGCGAAGACACGTTCGTTGAAATGGCTCGAAATACGCTGATCAGCGCGGAAACCGCAGGCCCCCGCGTCCCTTCATCCTGCCGGTGAAAGCCGCCCATTCTGCCGGGCTGAACATCAGTGAAGGTCCAGTGGGGTTCTTGGAGTCACGGATACCGACGTGGCCCTGTTCCAGCCAAGCAACCTCGACGCAATCTCCCCCTCCCCCGCTGTACGACGACTTGAACCACTGGGCACCCGATAGACTCATGGTCACTGCTCGTATCTCCTTGCTATTTTCCTGATTCGGTCACGCGAACACACCTCATCGAGGGTTGCGACCCGAAGCGAGTCGTAGAGCGACCGGAATCGCTCCACATCAGCCGTATCTTCGAAGGTCATCGAACCGATTGCGCCTTCGGAGTGCACTACGGACGGCTCACTGTCCGGAAAGTCGAGAACGATGAATGGTGGAACTACATCCCCCGTCGGCAGTCCAGCAGTGAAGGGAACCACCCGTACGCCCAGATTTTCCTGAGTGCTCATATCAGCGATGTGCCGACACTGCGCGGCCATGATCCGCGGCGAGCCGACCACCGTATGCAGGACGTTCTCATGCAACAAGAACTCGAGCCTCGCCTTCCAACGCCGCTGCATCAGTCGCGTACGCCGCTGTATGCGCATTTCCACGCGCAAGTCGATCGCAGAGTCCGGATCGTCAGGAGCGTAAGCGCGGTACACGGCCCGGGCATAGTCCGCTGTTTGCAGCACTCCTGGTATGACAAGCGGTTGAAAGAACCGGAGATCCGTGGCGTACGACTCGAGCTCGAGGTACGAACTGAAACCTTCGTGAACGAAGTGCCGGTAATTCTGCCACCAAACCTTGGTATTCGATTCGGCCGCTATCGCCATCAGATATGCGGTCCGTTCCTGCGGCAAGCAGTAATAACGGCAGAGGTACTCGACCTCCCGGACCTTGATCTTCTCGTACTGACCCAACTCGATCCGGCTGAGTGTCGCCCGGCTGAACTCGGTCTCCCGTGCTACCTGGTCCAGCGTGGACCCGAGCGCGTGGCGGGCATCGCGTAACGCCCGCCCGAGTTGCCGCCGCGGCAGTGTGGTGCCGCTGAGATCCGCCTTGCTCGGCATAGCGCCTCCCCTGTTTCTCAATGGAATCGCTCGGCGTTTCTCAGGTCGAGAATCATCGTAGGCGTGCCCTGAGAGTCGTGCTGGGCAGATACACCAAACCTGCGAAGGCCCCTCGTCGAGATATTCCAAGCCTCTGACGTGCAGCAACATAACCACATGCCCGAGATACACGGAAGCCGTTGGCGCAAAGGAGTATTACTCCGCATCTGCGGTATCGGCCAAACCGATCCCTCCCCCGTTGATGCCGCGCCTGTTCACTCAGTCACCTATGAACACGAGGGTCACGCGAGGCTCGCAACGGGTCATTTTCCATCCGGCAGTACACCGATTCGGGATCCCCGACGATTCCAGCGACGGGAGGATCAGGAGCGCGGCCGGTGGCTCTCGCCCTCTGTTGCGACCCCGGCGACCCGATACACCGAGGCCGGCGGTTGGCTCGCGGCTTGGAGTCACGATCGCGAACACATTCGAATACTCCAGGTGCGCTTGGTGTCCGGTTCGCCGCTGGAGTTGTCCACCGGCGCCTGCATTCCGGATCTGGCGGATATGCGCGAACGCTTCCCGGAGCACGCCGGCCTGTGGGATGCGATCCGGCACGAGTTCTGGGCGGCTCTCGTACCGGAGAGCCACACCGGATGAGCACCATCCGCTATCCCGATGACGAATCCGTCGCGGAGATCACCGCGCGCTATCTACTCGCCATGCCCGCCGGGCTCCTGCCCATGCTGTACGGGTTCCTTTTCGACGGTAAAATCGTTCACTCCGATTGTGTCGGGGTGGATCTCGGCCGCGATCGTGGCACGGATGATCCCAACCCGATACATCTGAAGGCCGCGTACCTGCGCAAAATCCTCGGACCCGGAATGTTCGGTTTCGGGTTCACGTTCCCGGTTTTCTCCGATCAACTCGATGACCTCCCCCGCAACCGCCATATCCCGGCACCGGTCCGCGCCGCCGCCGAGCAGCTTCCCACCGCCTACGATCTCATCGCCGCGGTCACCATCGATGCGACGGGCCGACAGTGGTGGGCGGTGGTCCCCCGCCAAATGCCCGGCCTGGACCCGATCCTCCTGCGGCTGCCCGCAACCCCATCAGAGAACTGGCGGATTCCCGAAAGCCTCGATGCTTCCCTGTGGACCGCGGCGCTCGCACTCGACGACGACAACCATGCCGCACTGCTGCGCCTGCGGACTACGTGCCCGGATTCGAGTTCGGCCCGGTGAGCGCAGTCGCTGAACGAGACGGGGCCAACAGCCGACGCTCCCGCGCCGACGTCGGATTCCGGGCAGCGGAAACCAGTGCTACCGGGCAGCTCACCAGGCGTCGGCGCGTTCCTCTTCCAACCGGTTCCAGGCGAAATCCAGCCAGGTACTGAAATGCCTGGTGAACTCGGCGGGTGTAGCGGGTCTAACCGTCACGTGCGTGCCACGGTGTTCGGTGTAGCGGCCGTCGCCGGTGATGTCGTACCACTCCAATTTGCGAACCGGATCCATGGCCGCGTCGTACCGCCCGATCCGAAGGACCGCGCACCCTCCACCATCGGCTTCGCGGCCGAGCAGGCGGCGGTATGCGTCGCGCGCACGAGTCCGGCGACGATCTTCGAACTGCTCCGTACGCTTCCCGAGATCATCGGGATGAAAGGTCGCCGACTCCGCGGAACCCGGCGCGCAACCGGGCAGCGCGGAGACCAGGCGGGCCGCCAAATGCTCCGGACGGAACAAACGCACCTGGATCGAACCGAAATCATCCGCGTTCCCGGCCTGACTGAATGTCACGGCATGGGCGTCGGTGCGGGCCCCGACGACCCGGTAATTACGCATATCACCACGCCCGGTGCTGCGCTTGTGCGCGACGGTGCCGCCGAATATCGCAACCTGCATTCCCGAGTTTCCCAGCGTATCCAGCGCCACCTGGATCGCCGCACGCTCCTCCCGCGAATAGCGCTCCCGCACCGCGAGACGATGTGCCCGGAATTCGTCGTTGAACGCGAACCGGCTGGTGTAGCGGAGCGGGCTGGGGAACCGATCGTAGGCGTCGCTGTACCACAGCGACGCGAAATCATCCGGTTCCCAAGTCCACTCGGACATCTCTCGTTCCCTCTATCAGATGTGATACAACGATTCCGGCAGATGCGCAATTGCTGTGTGTATCCGCGCCGGAACAGACACACCCGGGAACCGGCCGGTAGTCGGCCGAACCCGAAAGAACTGAGCCTATTCGGGGTTGGAGCCGATCACACCACCCTCGATGGTCGGCGGGATCTCACCCAGCAGCTCGTCGGTGTTCTCCTGATTGATCAAGTAGTCCGGCACGGAACGGTTCGATTCGTCGTCCTGCCCACCGCCGCGACCGGCCCCCGCCGCGCCCATCGGCATACCGCCCATACCGCGTGTTCCCGCCGCCGTTGTACCAGCGGCCGCCGCGGCACCGGTCGGGGCCCCCGGACCGGTGGCGGGAGTGCCCGGAACCGTGCGGCCCGGGCCCGGTGCTTCCGGAGAGCCAGGGCTTCCCGGTGTGCCCGCTGGTGTACCGCCCGGCGAACCGGGACCGGTGGTTACCCCGGCAGGTGCAGTACTCGCCGGGACCGTGGGAGTGGTGCTCGGAGTTTCGGTGCCGGCAGGCGTGGTGGCGGTCTCACCGGGCGACGTGGTCGTGGGCTGACCGGTCTGGTCGTCACCAGGAGTCTCGCCTTGCGGATCCTCGGGGGTCCCTGGTGTTTCACCATTGGGGGCGCCGCCGGGTGTGGTGCTGTTCGGGTTCCCCGACGTGGTGGTCGATGGGTTACCCGTATCGGTGTTGTAGCCGCCCGGCGGGGGTGCGGGAATATCGGTGGTCGTCGTCGGCCCGACCGGAATCGCAATGACGGGAACCGAGTGGTCGAGAACACCGAACCGATCGACATAGTGGATAGTCATCGCGGTACGAGCGGTCGCCGTTCGCCGTTCGGCTTCGTCGTCGCTGATCATCCGATTGAAGAATCCGTCAATGCCGGTGACATCCAAAGGGTCGCCGATGCCCTTCTTCGTTTCGACAATGGCATTGACAGCATCGGCAACCCCGTTGGACAGCCCCTCCAGAGCGGGGGTCACCGGGCGTGCATACTTCTCGATGTAATCGCTGATCGCCTGCCGGGACTGCTCCGCGGCAGGGCCGGACCAAGCCTGGGCGAGCGAGGTTTGAACGGACCGGATGAAGGTCTCCACACCCTCTTCCCACGACACGCGCATCTCCCAGTACTTATCGGACTGGGCTTTCGCATCGTCGACGACCAAAGGGTCGAAGGCATTCTTGATTTTCTCGTGGTCCCAACCGAGCGGGTGTTCCCCGCCGAGCCCGATGATCGGGTTCTCGTATTCCGGTACGTTGCTCATCCTGTGGATCCATCAGGTAGCGGACGACCGGTGGCCACCACGACAGGCGGTCGTTCGGGCAGGCCGGCGCTGAGCGAGTTGTACGCGGCCGCCCATTCATCATCAGCTTGCATGATTCGATCGCGGATCGTTCGGTAGACGTTCTGGATGTCCTCGACGATCAGGTAGTGCTGCTCCATGATCTCCCAGACACCGTTACCATCCGGTGCGCCTTTGGCTTTCACCTTGTAGCGCCCGACCATCGCGCGAGCGGATACCAAGGAGTCGTTGGCCTCGCCCAGGCCCCAGGTTTCCTGTTGCGATATCTGCTCCGCACTACGCTGGATATCACGAATCGCCAACTTGAACGTCTCACAGTCACGGTCCAGGTAGATGAATTCCTCGGGCGTCATCTGGACAGAGACCTGCCCTTCGTTCGCCGCGTTCAACAAGTTGGCCATCGGCCGAGGCGCAGGTTCTTCACTCACAATTTCTTACCTCCCCAAGACAACAGACCTACACGATTCACACGCCAGCCGGAATTACAGGGACTACCTTTTCGGCTAGGCCACGAGCCAGAACGCACGTATCGAGATGACCGGTCTTACGATTGGATGGGGGGTTACTCAGTCCGAATTCCAAGCTTCCACCGTTGATCTCAACATTCACGTTGCATGACGCATCGGTGTTAGTTTTCTGCCGTTGCGAAGTAATCGCTTTACGGTTACCGATGATGAACTCAACGGTTCCGGGGTAGCCCTTGTCCCGCACCATCGGCAATGTGAGGTTGGTTGTCTGGATGCCGACTGCGTAGCCATCTGGCTGCACCCATCCACATCCCTCCCACTTGACCCCGCCTCCGCTGAAGTCATCGTCGTTCTTATTCCGGAGATTCTCCGAGTCCAGCACGGCTTGCGGGATTTCTGTGCACGGGTCATAGCTGGTAGGCGCATCCGGCGCCATAACGGGAGTCGACTCGGCCGCTTCCCCCTCGGTGGACGATTCACACCCCGTCAGCGCCAACACCACCCCGCTGACCAGCGCAATCAGCAGCCGCCGCTTCCCCGCGATCACCAATGCCGACCTCCACCGCCGATGACATCACTCGTCCGACCCCGGGGAGGACCGGCGTCTCCGCCCCCTGCTGCCGGCTCGCTCAGACGTTACCGGCGCTCAGAAACCACCGCAACAGCCGCACCGCCCCGGGCCGGGCCGGGCACACCTATACGCCAATCAGCTACCGGCCGCGGCACCCGGACTCGCACGCCCAGGACGGGCCGGACATCAGGCGGCTCTGCGCGGTCGGCCGTGCACGGCGAGATCGGCTGCCCCTGGAGCGCTGGTATCGTCCGGCCGAACGACTCGGCAGGAACAGAAGGGGGGCCGGGGGTGGCCAATCCGCTCCAGAGCGATATTTGCGCATTGGCGCAAACTCTTACCGGACTGAGTAATTCGCAGAAGATACTCGAAGATGCGCTGACGGCGATGGCCGATGTGGGACCGGCGAGCATCGGCACCCGGGCACTCGACAATGCCCGCGGGGTGGTACTCGATATGGCGGCGCCGGTGACCTTCCCGCAACCACTACCGAATAACGGGAGTTTCAGTCTTGCGCTCTGACGGCACACAGCACCGAAACATCGCCGCAGTTCACGGGGCCGGAGCCGGCACCGAGAACTCAGCAGTAAACCTGGACAAGCGCCCAGCGAACCCCAGGAGACATAAAATACGCGCAGACGGCAGTACCGGTGCCGGCACCGAGAACATCACAGACGACCTCATGGCGGGTGGTTGGGCGACAACCCACTCCTCGAAGGCCCTCAGGTACACGCTGGTCACGATTGGCTTCCTCCTGGACATGCTGTTGCATATCGCGGTAGGCGCAGCAGTCTGGTACACCTTCGATCATTCCCCGGAACCACCGTGGAATCCGGTCATGTCGGGTGTGTTCGCCGGTATCGCCGCTTCGTTCATCCACCGCACACTCATCCAGCGACTGATCCGGACCACTCTCGGTAAAGCCTTCTTCGGCCTCAGGCTGAGGCAGGAAGACGGCACGTATCCGCCGCTTCGGAGGCTGATCAAACAGTGGTTCATCGGAATTCTTGCCGCGCTGGAGATAGTTACCAGCCTGAGCTGACCGGCAATTCACCACACCACGGAGTCGCCTTAACCTGAGGCGGGGCCTGGACAACCTGATCTGGCGGGACGAGGTCGGATCGCTCGATCCGTGCGGGTTCATCAACGACACGGCCATCGAGGCGCTCGGCGTACTCGATCAACTGGTCGAGTAGCGGTCGTCACGAACGCGTTGTGTAGCGGTCAATCGTCGGCGGCGACTATCTGTTGCGGGGCAGGGCGTTCGTGGCGGGGACGGACAGCGGGGTTGGTTCACTGTCCCGACGTGCCGGATCAACGCGGCTGGACAGGTGTGTCGCACCCGCGCTGGCGAGCACCACGAGACCGATACCCGCCCATTGGACCGCCTGCAGGTCCTGGTCGAGCAGGACCAGGCCGACGACGGCCGCGAGCGCCGGTTCCAGGCTCATCAGGACCCCGAATGCCGAAGCGTCCATACGCCGCAGAGCGCTGAGTTCGACCGCATGCGGGATGAGCGAGGAGAGCGCCGCCACCGCCAGTACTCCGACCAGGAGCCACCACGTGAAGGTGATGTTGCCGGCCCCGGTCAGCAGCATCGGAACGGCCGCCACCGCACCCAGTCCCATTGCCAGCGCCAGCCCGCTGTGACCTGTGGTGTGCCGGGCCACGAGATCACTGAACGCGATATAGCTGCCCCAGCCGACACCGGAGAGCACGGCCAGGCCGACTCCGATCCACGAGTGGGAGCCGCCGGAATCCATGAGCAGTAGCACGCCGACACCGGCCAGTGCCACCCACACGGCATTGATCGGCCGCCGTCCGGCAAGGAGTCCGACCGTGAGCGGGCCGAGGAATTCGATGGTGACCGCCATGCCCAGTGGGATTCGTTCGATGGCCGCGTAGAAGCTGAGATTCATTCCGGCGACGGCGATTCCGAGACCGACTACATAGGGCAATGCCTTCCGGTCGACGCGCAGCGATGCCCGCCAGAGGAACAGCGCAATGGTTCCGGCCAGCAGAATCCGCAGCCATGCCGCGGTGAAAGAGCCGACGGATTCGATCAGGTGTTTCGCTACCGCCGAACCGAACTGCACGCTGACCATGGCCAGGAGGACGAACATCAGCGCGGAAACATTCTCGGGCAGCGGTTGTCTGCTCCGGCCCTGGGCGGTGAAGCGCGAACTGACCGTGGGAGGCGAAGCAACTATCACGACGCGATGTTATGTAGCTACGTCAACTAACAACAGACCGCCAGGTATCGTTTTGGCATCAGGTGTTGCAATGGAAAGGGTCGCCCGAGGTCCTGACCCGAACGCCGAATCGGCGCTATTCGACCCGTCGAGCCGACCCATGACCCGGGTATGCGGCCCGGCGGTCCGGTTGCGGCCTCCTCATCGTGTTCGTGTCTGCGGTGCACCGGGCGGAATGTGGTGCGGGCCGAGCGAGAGCCGGGGCCTCACCCGGCGAAGAGCAGACCACTCAACCGACGACCACATTCTTCCTCTTCCAGCAGCTGCGATGCTAACCGAGTTGTCAACTCGCCCGGAGCTTCTCGGTTTCCGGGTCCGGGTCAGGTGCCAGATTCGAGGGCCCGCATGAGAAGGTCGATGCCGATCTCCAGTCGCGTGACGAACTCTTCCCGCGTCGCTGCCTCATGTTTGATGCCGCGGGCAGTGCTCAGCAAAGTCCGGGCCATATTGTCCGCGAGACCCGCACGCTCTGAAGCTGTTTCCGCGGCGACGGCATCCGTGACCATCTCGCGGAAACGCCGGGGGTAGTCGACGACAACGAACCCCAGCAGGTCCGGATTGGTCTCGATCAACAGGCGCTGCGCCACATGAACAGGTAGCAAGAGACAGATCTGGACGTCACACCGTGCGGTGATACTCCCCCCCCTATTCACCGCAAATTCTGCGGCGAATAGGAGTGCGATGTGGATTCGGCCAACTCGCCCGAACGATCACTTCGCATTTCGCCGGTCGCCGACCTGCGAATGGAGTACTCACCGTGAGGTCGACATTGCTCAGATCCCCAGGACCAGTTTCGCGGTGGTGAAGTAGATGATCAGACCAGTGGCGTCCACCAGGGTGGTGACCATCGGCGCCGATACCACGGCCGGGTCGATTCGCAGCCGCTTGGCCAGCAGCGGCATGGTGCCGCCGATGGTGGCGGCCCAGGCGCAGATCAGTACCAGCGTGACTCCGACGACCACCGCGACCTTCGGCCCGACGAACACGCCCCCGATCACCAGACCGACGACCGCCAGCATCGAACCCAGCACCAGACCGACCCGGCACTCACGCCAGATGACCTTGAAGAGATCTCCGCCGCGCACCTCACCCACCGCTACCGCACGCACACAGGCCGTGGCGGCCTGAGCACCCGCGTTACCGCCGGCACCGATCAGCAGCGGAATGAACAGCGCCAGCTGCGCGGCTTGTTCGAGCGTGGCCTCGAAGAAACCGGTCACGCTGACCGTGAGCGTGGCGGCTACCAGCAGCAGCATCAGCCACAGCGCGCGGTAGCGGGCCAGCTGGAACACCCCGGCCGCCATATAGTGGCCTTCCCACGGCGCCGAACCCGCCTGCTTGGCGACGTCCTCGCTATCGGCCGCCTCGATCACCTCGACCGCATCGTCGATGGTGAGCAACCCCACCAGCCGGTCCTCGCTGTCGACCACCGGCATGTTGATGTCGTTCGTCTCACGCATCAACCGCGCGGCCTTCTCCGCCGAATCGGTGGCCCGGACGAACGCGGGTTCGGTGACGACCAGATCCGCGACCATCGTGTCGGGACCGCTGAGCACCAGCTCACGCAGTTCGACGATGCCCTGCAACCGGCGGCCGCAGTCGACCACGGGCAGCGTGTAGACGGTTTCGGCGTTTCCGCCCTTGGCCCGCACGGTACGCAGCGCGTCGGCGACGCTCAGGGTGCCCGGGATCGCGACGACCTCCGGCGACATGTACCGCCCGACCGAACCCTCGGGGTAGCCCAGCAGCGCGGCGGTCATCCGCCGCTCGCGCGGGCTCAGCCCGGCCAGCGCCTTCTTCGCGACCTTGGCGGGTGCTTCGCGCAGCATGCGCGCCCGGTCGTCGGGGGCCATCCCCTCGACGAGTTCGCGGAAGCTCTGATCGCGCAGGCCCTGCAGGATCTGCTGCTGATCGACGGGTTCGAGTTCCTCGAACACCGCGAGTGCCAGATCTTTGTCCAGCAGACGGAACGCCACCCCGGCCTCGACCGCGTCCATACGGGCGAGTTCATCGGCGATGACGTGCGGCGGATGGTTGTCCAGCCAGTGCAATGCGGCGTCGACGCGATGGCTTTCGACAACATTCTGGAGGGATTCCGACAGCGTCGTCGGCGCTTCGATGAGTTCGATCTGCGACATGAGAAGTCCTCGGCACAGCGTTGAGTAGCGAGTGATTCGAAATGAAGTCACACCGCGAGGCGCCGAGCCGAGCCGCTCCGCCGGCAGTCGCTGCTAGCGGAAACGCGGACGGACGGCGCCGCGCGGCCTTCGACTGGGAGGTTCACTGCGCATTTGCATCCCCACCTCCCTCTCGTAGCCGCCGCGCGCCGGAGCACGCTGCTCATCCGATAAATAGCTCGATGAATGCGAATGCATTCCTCAGCAGGATACATCCCATCGGCGGGATGTCCGCATCGCAATGTTGATCACACGGCGTTTCACACGCCCGGGCGTGTCCCGCGGCGCTCTCTGCCCGTACCGCCGTAGCCGGCAGCGAGGATTCGGTAGCTGACAATTCGCCAGCGGCGGAGGATAGTTGCGGCATGGATACCGAGAGGGACGCCGCGGCGGCGGTGGCCGACCGGGTCTTCCACACCGTGCTCGGAGCGGTCGATATGCTGGCGATATTCGTCGGCGACCGGCTGGGCTGGTACCGCAGCCTTGCCGACGACGGCCCGGCGACAGCCACCGGACTGGCCGAACGCACCGCGACCCATCCGCGGTATGCCAGGGAATGGCTGGAACAGCAGGCGGTGACCGGATTGCTGACCGTACACCGCGACGGGAGCCCCGGTGAGCGCGTCTTCGCCATCCCGCCGGCGACCGCCGAAGTGCTCACCGATGAACACAGCCTCAACTATCTGGCGCCGTTCACGCGGCTGTTCGGCGCGACCGGGCCCGTACTGCCGAAACTGCTCGAGGCCTACCGCACCGGTAACGGAGTGAGCTGGGACGATCTCGGCGACGACGCCCGCGAAGCCCAGGCCGACGGTAACCGGCCCTGGTACGAGCACCGGCTCGCAGGCGCCCTGGCCGGGGTCCCGGCACTGGAGGCGACCCTGGGCGCCCCCGCGGCCCGGGTTCTCGATATCGGCTGTGGTGCGGGCTGGTCCGCGATCGCGCTCGCGCGCGCCTACCCGCGGGCACAGGTGCGCGGCGTGGATATCGACGCGCCGTCGGTGCGGATGGCCGTGCGCAACGCCGCCGCGGCCGGCCTCGCCGAGCGGATACGTTTCGAGGTCGCCGACGCCGCGGAGCTACCGGCGGGCGGTTTCGATATCGCCTTCGCCTTCGAATGTGTGCACGATATGCCGCGCCCGGTCGAGGTGCTGGCGGCGGTGCGGCGGGCCCTGGCTCCCGGTGGATTCCTGGTGGTGATGGACGAGGCGGTGGCGCCGGATTTCGCGCCCGATGGCGACGAGCTGGAACGGCTCATGTACGGCTTCAGCCTCTTCGTCTGCCTGCCCGACGGTATGTCGAGCCCGCCGAGCGCCGGAACCGGCACCGTGATGCGCCCGGAGACACTGCGCCGGTACGCGCTCGAAGCGGGTTTCACCTCGTTCGAGGTCCTGCCCATCGAGGATTTCGGCTTCTGGCGCTTCTACCGGCTCGGTTGAGCGACCCGGGCGATCCGGGAAGTGTGGACCGGCCGGGAATTCAGCGCGTCCGGCGACGAACCGTTGCCCGCCGGGCCGCCGGCCGACAGAGTGGAGGGTGAAGTGTCTCGTATCGGCCCCCGGGCCCGACAACTGAGGAGAGTGCTGTGCGCTTCGGAATCTTCATCCCGCAGGGATGGCGGCTCGATCTGGTGGGAATCGAACCCGCCGCACAGTGGGAGGTGATGCGGGGTCTCGCGGCACGCGCCGACGCGAATCCGGTGTGGGAATCACTGTGGGTGTACGACCATTTCCACACCGTTCCGGAGCCCAGCGAGGAAGCCACCCACGAAGCGTGGAGCCTGATGTCGGCGTTCGCGGCCACTACATCGCGGGTGCGGCTGGGTCAGATGTGTACCGCGATGAGCTACCGCAACCCGGCCTATCTGGCCAAGGTCGCGGCGACCGTCGACCTGATCTCGGGCGGACGCACCGAAATGGGGATCGGCGGCGGCTGGTACGAGCACGAATGGCGGGCCTACGGGTACGGGTTCCCCACCGCGGGTGAACGGCTGGGCCGCCTCGACGAGGGCGTGCAGATCTTCCGGCAGGCGTGGAGTTCGGGCACCGCCACCCTGGACGGCAAGTACTACCAGGTCGACGGCGCGATCGTCCGCCCGCTTCCGGTGCAGGAGGGCGGTATCCCGCTGTGGATCGCCGGCGGCGGCGAGAAGAAGACCCTGCGGATCGCCGCGAAATACGCGAACTACACCAACTTCGCCGGTAATCCCGAGGAGTTCACCCGCAAATCGGAGATCCTGCGCGACCACTGCGCCGACGTCGGCACCGATTTCGATGCGATCGTTCGCAGCGCCAATTTCAATGTCGCGATCGGCGCCACCGAGGGCGAGGTCGAACAGCGCAAGACCGAGCATGCCGCGCGTCTCGCGCCGGTGCTCGGGGCGGAGAAGGCCGGCGGTTTCGTCGAGAACCTGTACAACGGCGGCGCGGCCGTCGGTACGCCCGAACAGATCGTGGAGAAGCTGTCCGCGCTCCGCGACCTCGGCCTGGGCTACACAATTCTCAACTTCCCGGAAGCGGCCTACGACACAAGCGGGATCGAACTCTTCGAACGTGAGGTCATCCCGGCGCTTACCTGACCGAGCCCGCGGAGGCGTCAAGGGCGGATACCGGGATCCGCCCGATCGTCCGCAGCGCTCCGCCGGCCCGAACAGCCCCGAGTTCCCTCGGCATCCCCGGTTTCCCCGCCCGGGACCACCCGGCGACGCCGGTCGGAACAGGCGCGGTGTCCGCCCGTGCCCGGACGCTCCCGGTGCGCGGTAGTTCAGGTCCGGGAGTCGAACAGCGGTGTCACCGCGGCGCCGGTGCGGTCGATATCGCCGGTGGCGAGCAGGTCCAGCAGGGCGCCCCGGAGCAGGGCCAGCACCCGGGTACGTTGCGCCCGGCCCTCGTCGGTATCCCGGATATGCCCCGGTTGTGCGCGCGCCAGCACGTCGAGCCAATCTGTCACGGTCGCCCGCGCGAATCCGGCCCAGGATCCCCCGGGCTCGACCAGAGAGCGCGAGTAGGCTTCGAGCCACAGCGTGAGCAGGCTCCGGTGTTCGGGCGCCGACAGCCAAGTCCACAGCAGCTCGGCAGTCTGCTCGAGCCGGCTGTCGTCGGACGTCACCTGCCGCGGGAGTTCGCTTTCCAGACCGGCGAGTAGGTCGAGTTCGCTGATGCGGGCGCGAGCCAGCAGCGCTCGCACCAGCCCGTCCTTGCTGCCGAAAAGATAGGTCAGGACGCGGGTGCTGGACCCGATCGACCTGGCCAGGGGGCGCAGGGAGAGATCCGTCAGCCCGTGGGCGAGCACGTACCGGTAAGCCGCTTCGAGCAGTTCGACCTGACGCGCTGACGGGCCCGCGGATACATCCGGCACAGCCGTGACTCTACGACATATCTGCCACAGTCGTGTCAGTCGACGGTTCGGACGTGCCTGTGGAAGAACGCCGTCAGCCGTGCCAGAAACGCCTGCGGATTATCGATGAACGGCCAATCCCCCACACCCTCGAGGGGGTGATCTCCGCTTCGGGGAGGATGTACTCCCCCTCTGTGGGGGGTGAGCATCAGTGGGGTCGTCCTAACATGCGTATCCACAGTCGATTTCGCCCGCACCACCGGGCGCCGAAGAATGTGGAGTAGATGCGCACACTCACCCAGATAGTCAGGCTGACCCTGGCCGCGTCGGCGGTCGTCGCTGGATCGCTAGCCGTGGCCGGCCCGGCTGCCGCGGTAGCGACCCCGGCCGAAGCCTGCGGCAACAACTACCACGAAATCGACAGTCGCCAAATCAAAGGCGCAGTCATCCACCTTCTGTACAACGGCAGTACAAACTGTGTGGTCACGGAGAAGACCGCGTATCTCGGGACAAAAACAGGCGTCTACGCCTACATAGGGACGGCCGACCAGACCGACCAAGACTTGGACAGGGGCGATTACGACTACTACGCCGGGCCGGTCAAGGTCAAAGCCCCCGGAGAATGCATTATTTGGGGTGGGTCCGCCAATCCGCCTACCGGGGGCGGCGACACGTGGCAATCCCAGCCTGAACACTGCAACTGAGCACCGGCTTCGGATTCGTCTGCGCGGCCGCCGAGGAAATGGTTGCGGCGGCACCCGCAGGTGGCGATAACCGAGTCGACTCCGCCCGGTGCGTCACGTCCGTACCTGCCTGCGGAGGAACGCCGTCAGCGGTGCGAGAACTGCCTGCGGATCATCGATGAACGGCCAATGCCCCAGACCCTCGAGGATATGAATCTCCGCCCCGGGGAAGTAGATTCGCTGCTGCTGGGCGAATCGCACGGGAATATACGGGTCACCGTCGCCCCAGATCACACAGACCGGGAGTGAGTCCCCGGCGAGTTCTGAGCTCATCTCCGGGAAGGCGCTGCGCGGATCGCGCGAATTGCGATAGAGCCGTAGCACCGCTCGCTGATGACCCCGATCCGCGTAGCGGCCGACCCGGTCGATATAGGCTCGGGGCAGTGGTACGGGGTTATCGCGATTGAGCGCGGCGTGCATGGCGCGTTTATTGCTCATCAACTGGAACAGTTCACCGAGTACCGGTGTCTGCCAGATCTTCGCGTACTTGTGCCAACGGTAGCCGTCGAGAACACCGCAGTTGATCAAGGTGAGGCCGGCCAGCCGTTCGCGGTGGTCCAGCGCCCACCGCAACCCCCACGGCCCACCGAAATCGTGCAGTACCAGGTGCACCCGTTCGACACCCAGCTCGTCGAGCAGCAGCCCGAGGAACCGCGCATGCCCGGCGATGCTGTGCTCGAACGACGGCGGGCGCTCCGATTTCCCGAAGCCCGGCATGTCCATGGCGATCACCCGCGCGAACTCCGCGACCGCGGGCACCAGATCCGCCCAATCCTCCATCGGGCCCGGGTTGCCGTGCACGAACACCACGGCCTCCCCGCAATCATCCGGACCGCTGTCGTACACCGCGCAACGCACCCCGGCCACGTAATGATCGGTGACCTGCCGGGCCCTCATAGCGCGACCACCGTCAGCAACGGCTCCAAGCCTTTGAAGTCGTCCGCGTTGCGGGTGAACAGCGGGAGATCATTCACCGAGGCGATGGCGGCGATCATCAGATCCATTTTGCGCGGCTTGGGTTTTCGGCCGACCGCGACGACCAATTTCGCCATCGAGGTGAATCGTCGAGCCGCCGTGGACGAGAACGGCAGTGCGTCGAACGCGTGCTCGATCTCCAGCAGTCGTTCGGTACGAAGCGCGAGCGTTTCCGCGTCCGATGCCATCGCTACGCCCAGGCCGAGCTCCGCGAGCGTCACCGTGCTGATTCTCGGTTGGATCGGAAGGTCCGCATCGTCGATGACGGTCGAGTCGATCAGCACACAGGTATCCAGCAGGCCGACGGGATGTCGAAACTTCGCCGCCGGCTCAGTCATCCAGCCTGTCCGCTCCGAACGAGGCCTCGATTTCCGCACGTTCATCCGCGGCGCTCGAGGTTCCCGCGAACCTGGAGAGCCGCTTTTTCAGTTCGGTGGTCGTCAGATCGTGCCGCGGTGTGATGGGACGCAGTTCGCCGACAGGTCGGCCGTTGCGGGTGATGACAAAATCCTCACCCGCCTCCAGCGCATCCATCACGCCCGCGCTGCCGTTCCGTAGCTCGGCTTGGCTGATTGTCCGCGTCATACGCTCAATATAGCGACAGGCGCTATCTGATGCTATGCCGCGGCCGACTGACTACACAATCAGAGCATGCAGCTCACGCAGCCCTCGACCTCGGTGCCCTCCAGCGCCATCTGCCGGAGGCGGATGTAGTAGAGGGTTTTGATGCCCTTGCGCCAGGCGTAGATCTGGGCCCGGTTCAGGTCGCGGGTGGTGGCCGTGTCCTTGAAGAAGAGGGTCAGCGACAGGCCCTGGTCCACGTGCTGGGTGGCGGCGGCGTAGGTGTCGATGATCTTCTCGTAGCCGATCTCGTACGCGTCCTGGTAGTAGTCCAGGTTGTCGTTGGTCATATACGGGGCCGGGTAGTAGACGCGGCCGATCTTGCCTTCCTTGCGGATCTCGATCTTCGATGCCACCGGGTGGATGGAGCTGGTGGAGTGGTTGATATAGGAGATCGAACCGGTCGGCGGGACGGCCTGCAGGTTCTGGTTGTAGATGCCGTGTTCCATGACCACGGCCTTCAGCTGCCGCCAATCGTCCTGAGTCGGGATGTGGATACCGGCGTCGGCGAACAGTTTCGCCACCCGCTCGGTCCGCGGTTCCCACACTCCGTCGGTGTACTTGTCGAAGTATTCACCGCTGGCGTACTTCGACTCCGGGAACCCGCCGAAGGACGTACCACGTTCCCGCGCAATCAGATTCGATGCGCGCAGGGCATGGTAGACCACCGTGTAGAAGTAGATATTGGTGAAATCCAGGCCCTCGTCGGACCCGTAGTGGATCCGCTCCCGCGCCAGGAAGCCGTGCAGGTTCATCTGGCCCAGGCCGATGGCGTGTGAGGAATTGTTGCCCTGTTCGATCGAGGGCACCGAGTGGATATGGGTCTGATCGGAGACGGCGGTGAGCCCCCGGATGGCGACCTCGATGGTGCGGGCGAAATCCGGGGAGTCCATCGTCTTGGCGATGTTCAGCGAACCCAGGTTGCACGAGATGTCCTTGCCCACCCGGGCGTAGGTCAGGTCGTCGTTGTATATCGACGGCGTGGAGACCTGCAGGATCTCCGAGCACAGATTCGAATGAGTGATCTTGCCGGCGATCGGGTTGGCCCGGTTCACCGTGTCCTCGAACATGATGTAGGGGTAGCCGGATTCGAACTGCAGCTCGGCAATGGTCTGGAAGAACTCCCGCGCCTTGATCTTCGATTTGCGGATCCGCTTGTCGTCGACCATCTCGTGGTACTTCTCGGTGACGTCGATATCGGCGAACGGCTTACCGTAGATGCGTTCCACATCGTAGGGCGAGAACAGGTACATGTCCTCGTTCTTCTTGGCCAGTTCGAAGGTGATATCGGGGATCACCACACCCAGCGAGAGGGTTTTGATGCGGATCTTCTCGTCCGCGTTCTCCCGCTTGGTGTCCAGGAAGCGGTAGATATCGGGGTGGTGCGCGTGCAGGTACACCGCGCCCGCACCCTGCCGCGCCCCGAGCTGGTTGGCGTAGGAGAACGAATCCTCCAGCAGTTTCATGATCGGGATGACACCCGAGGACTGGTTCTCGATCTTCTTGATCGGCGCCCCGTGCTCACGAATATTGCTGAGTAGCAACGCGACCCCGCCACCGCGCTTGGACAGCTGCAGCGCGGAGTTGATGGAACGCCCGATGGACTCCATATTGTCCTCGATACGCAGCAGGAAGCACGAAACCGGCTCACCGCGCTGCTTCTTGCCCGAGTTGAGGAAGGTCGGGGTCGCCGGCTGGAAGCGGCCGTCGATGATCTCCTCGACGAGTTTGCCCGCGAGTACCTCGTCACCGGCGGCCAGGGTCAGAGCGACCATGCACACCCGGTCCTCGAACCGCTCGAGGTAACGCTTTCCATCGAAAGTCTTGAGCGTGTAGGAGGTGTAGTACTTGAACGCGCCGAGGAAGGTGGGGAACCGGAACTTCTTGGCGTAGGCCTGCTGGAACAGCTTCTTCACGAAGGCGCGGCTGTAGAGCTCGAGCACCTCGGGTTCGTAGTAGTTCTCCTCGACGAGGTAGTCGAGCTTCTCGTCCAGGTTGTGGAAGAAGACGGTGTTCTGGTTGACGTGCTGCAGGAAGTACTGGTTGGCGGCTTCGCGATCCTTGTCGAACTGGATCTCACCGTCCGGCCCGTACAGGTTCAGCATCGCGTTGAGGGCGTGGTAGTCCAAGACCTCACCGGCTTCGCCGACCCGCTGCGGGGGGTGCTCCATCCGGGCCGTCATACCTGCTGGTGCTGTCGTTGTTGCTGTTGCCAAAACAATCCCAATCCCTCTCGGACGCGGGCGACGTCCTCGGCGGTTCCCATGAGTTCGAAGCGGTACAGGTAGGGCACCCCGCATTTACGCGAGATCACATCACCTGCGAAGCAGAAGGTGTCGCCGAAATTCGTGTTCCCCGCGGCGATCACCCCGCGCAACAGCGAGCGGTTGTGCGGATCGTTGAGGAACTTGGCGACCTGGCGCGGTACGAATTCCTTATCGGAGCGGACCGAACCCAAGACGTGCCGACCGCCCCCGTAGGTGGGGACGATCAGCACGTAGGGTTCGTCGACGCGTAGCGATTCGGTGGTGTGCAGGGGGATCCGCAGGGCCGGCAGGCCCAGCTTCTGGACGAAACGGTGTGTGTTCTCCGAAGCGCTGGAGAAATAGACCAGCGAATGCGATTCGGACATCAACTCACCTCCCCTGTTCCCGAACCGAATCGGGCGCGATAGTCGCTCGGGCTGTGTCAGGCGGCGACTGTGGCCAGCGCCTTGATGCGGTCCGGGCGGAAACCGGACCAGTGCTCGTCACCGGAGACGACGACGGGGGCCTGCAGGTAGCCGAGTGCCATCACATAGTCGCGGGCATCGGCGTTCTCGGAGATATCGACGACCTCGTAATCCACCCCGGCCTTGTCGAGGGCCTTGTAGGTGGCGTTGCACTGGACGCAAGCGGGCTTGGTGTACACGGTGATCATTCGAGTCCCTCTCTCCTGTGCCTATGTGCGGTGTTTCGCGGTCTTCGTAGTGCCAGACCGCCGCCTCCGGGCCGAGCCCTCCGCGTGGCTGATCCGCAGCCGGTTGATCCGGGATACGGGGCGCGGTGCCGGCACGATCTGATGATCCTGCGCAAACTCCGAGGACCAGCCCTGAAACGCCACGTCCGGGCCGGTTCCTCCCGACTTCGGCGGGTGTCTCGCACCACCGCTTCGGGTACCGATGACACTACACCTAGTGGCCGACAGAAAGAAACGACACGAGATGTTGCGAGTCACAAGGATGTGATTTCAAGCCTGTAAGCCGCAGGACAGCGTAGCGACACGCCGATTTCACCGTGGTCCAGATCACAGTTTCGAGCCTCAGTTCCTTTTCAGCAAACGCAGGAGCACCGCGTGTCACACCAGTCGCCACAACCCCAGAAGAGCTCTCGAACCCCGGCCGGAACAGCGCCCGATTGCCACCCCGGCCCGGCACAAGCCGAGGGCCGCCCCGTCGATGACGGGGCGGCCCTCGCGAAGCCGTTATGAGGTCAGGCGTCGACCAGTTCACCGCTCGACGCGGTGACCAGAGCCTTCAGCGCCTCGCTCAGCTCGCGCTGGGTCTCGGCATGATCGCGCGGGTGGGTCGCGCCGAAGGTTTCGCCCCACGCCGCGTAGTGCAGATGCGCCGCGTCGACCACCTTGCCGCCGGCGATACCGACGGTCTTGACCGTGTCGCCGTGCGCCCACTTGCCGGCATTCGGGCTGATGGAGCCGCTCAGAATCGCGACCGGCTTACCACTGATGGCGCCGGCACCGTACGGCCGGGACAGCCAATCGACCACATTCTTCAGCACCGCGGGCAGCGTCCCGTTGTATTCCGGTGTGATCAGCAGCAGACCGTCGCTCGCGCCGGCCGCGTCGCGCAGCGCCTCGGCGGCGGCAGGGACCGAACCCGCGACGTCGATATCCTCGTTGTAGAACGGGATCTCGCCGATACCCTCGTAGATGGAAACGTCGACACCTTCGGGCGCGATGGAGGCCGCGGCCTCGGCGAGCTGCCGGCTGATCGAGGCGCTACGAAGGCTGCCGACCAGGACGACGATACGGGTCTGGCTCATGTTCACTCCTGCGGTACTAGTTATGTGATGATGGCACTGCCCAAGTTAACCGGACTACGGTCCGCTACATTCCCCGGAGGCCCCACCACCGCCGTGAACTACGACACACGACCGGGCCCGGCGGATCCCCGCAGCCCCGGCGATCCGACTCGGCTCCGGCCACCGCACACGCAGGACGCACTCCCCGTCGTACCCGTCCTGCCGGACCACCGGATCGGTCCGCAACTACCCGGCACCACCGAGCCGGCGGAACGAGCCGATGCCGCCCGCAACCGTAGACGACTCCTCGACGCCGCCCAGGAGCTCGTTCGCGAACACGGCGTGGACGCTCTCACCATGGACGCGCTCGCCAAGCGCGCCGGTGTAGGCAAGGGCACCGTGTTCCGTCGCTTCGGCAACCGCACCGGTCTGATGTACGCGCTGCTGGACCACTCCGAGACTCTGGCTCAAGAGGCATTCATCTTCGGCCCGCCACCGCTGGGGCCCGGCGCCCCGCCGGTGGAGCGACTCATCGCGTTCGGGCGGGCACGCCTGCTCGATATCGAAGTGGAAGGCGAACTGTACCGGGCGGCCGAACTGGGATCCCCCGAACGGCACTACAACAGTCAGCCGTATCGGGTGCTGCGAACCCATGTGGCGATGCTGCTGCGCGATGCCGCCACACCCGGCGACACCGGACTGCTGGCCGACGCACTGCTGTCCGCGCTCGCCGCCGGACTGGTGCTGCACCAGATCCGCACACTCGGCCGTACCCGCGAACAGATCGGAGACAACTGGGAAGCCCTGGTTCGCCGGGTCACCGGAGGGTCCGCGCAGTAGAGTGATCCGGCATGGGAAACCTGCGTGATCAGATCATCGCCGAACTGGGTGTGCGACCGAGTATCGAGCCCAAGGACGAGGTACGACGCCGCGTCGATTTCCTGAAGGACTACCTGCGCGCCACCCCCGCACAAGGTTTCGTCCTGGGCATCAGCGGTGGTCAGGACAGCGCACTCACCGGACGCCTGTGCCAGCTGGCCGCGGAAGAAGTGCGCGCCGAAGGCGGTAACGCACGCTTCGTCGCGGTGCGCCTGCCCTACGGCGTGCAGGCCGACGAGGCGGACGCCCGGGTCGCCATGACTTTCGTCGCGCCCGATGAATCCGTGGTGGTCAACGTCCGGCCGGGGGCCAACGCCGTTGCGGCGGAGGTCGCTTCGGCGCTGAAAGTCGGCAAGTTACGTGATTTCGTCCGCGGTAATATCAAGGCCCGCGAACGGATGGTGATCCAATACGCCATCGCGGGCCAGGAGAACCTGCTGGTTGTCGGCACCGATCATGCCGCCGAAGCGGTCACCGGTTTCTTCACCAAATACGGCGACGGCGGTGTCGACGTGACCCCGCTGACCGGCCTGACCAAACGGCAGGGCGCCGCCCTGCTCCAGGAGCTGGGGGCGCCCTCACGACTGTGGTCGAAGGTCCCGACCGCCGACCTCGAGGACGACCGCCCCGCCCTGCCCGACGAGGAGGCCCTCGGCCTGCGCTACAGCGAGATCGATGATTATCTCGAGGGCAAAGAGGTAACCGCCGAGGTCGCCGACCGGATCGAATCGACCTTCACCAACACCCGGCACAAGCGGGCGGTTCCGGTCACCCCGTTCGACGAATGGTGGCGCTGAGCGGCCGGTTCAGCACACGCGTCCGCCCGGGCGGCGAGCCACGGCGCGCAGCAGGTCGCGCACCAGCTCGGTATCCGGCCCGGCCGGGCCACGGAAACGTAAGCAGCCCTTACCCATATCCTGCCCGGCCAGGCGTTGCGCGAACTCCTCCCGGACGTCGTCTCGCAGCAGATAGAACGACAGATAGTTGCGCTGGACCGCGAACGCGATCTCAGCGACCCCGTCGAACTGATAGTTCGGCATCCCGTAGGCCATGACCTCGGTGCAGCCGGCCAGTTCGGCCCGGCACAGGTCGCGCAGCACCACGGCGTGCGAACGCCTGTCGTCGGGGAGTTCGGCCAGGTAGGTGTCGACATCGGGCGCCGCGCTCTTCACCATGCGCACCCTATTGGTGTCCGGCACCGGACACCTCGCTCCGGTTCCACGGGCCCGCCCGGCCGGACCTCGGACGACGAGGACGTGCTCAGCCGCCCGCGAACGGGGGAAGGACATCGACCCGCGGGGTCAGCGAGACCGTGGTGTCACGGGTCAGTTCGTCGCCCACCAGGTAGGCGCAGACCGCGAGCATCTTGTCCAGGTCGGGACCGTAGGTCGCGGCGAGGCGGGTACGCAGATCGGCGACGGTGGCGCCGGGCGGTAGGTCCAGCGATTCGGCGTCCTTGCCGACCGCGTCGGCGATGGCGGCGAAATAGCGGACCTCAACCACCTATGGCTCCCATCGTGCGTTCCGGTGGGACGAAGTCCGCGGCGTCGATACCGTGACCCGCCCATTTCTGCCACATCGCGCCGCGCCACAGCTGCGCCAGCTCCTCATCGCCCGCTCCCGCGCGCAGGATGCCGCGCAGATCGAACTCCTGGTCACTGAAAAGGCAGGATCGGAGCATACCGTCCGCCGTGAGCCGGGTGCGGTCGCAGGTATCGCAGAATTTGCGGGTGACCGAGGCGATGATCCCGACGGTGGCGGGGCCGCCGTCCACCAGCCAGGTCTCGGCGGGAGCGGACGGATCCGCGCGACCGGCGGCGGTGAGCCGGTAGCGGGCGCCGAGTACATCGAGCAGATCGGCGGCGGTGACCATATTGGCGCGCGCCCATTCGTGGTCGGCGTCCAGCGGCATCTCCTCGATGAACCGCAGTTCACAGCCTTCGTCCAGGCACCAGCCCAGCAGGTCGGCGGCACCGTCGAGAGTTTCCCGCATGAGCACCGCGTTCACCTTCACCGGCGCCAATCCGGCGGCGTTCGCGGCGCGGATACCCGACAGCACCGATTCCAGCCGGTCGCGGCGGGTGAGCCGGGCGAAACCGTCGCGATCCACGGTGTCCAGGGAGATATTGACCCGGGTCAATCCGGCGGCCGCGAGCCGGGCCGCGCGATGCTGCAAACCGATCCCGTTGGAGGTCATCGCCAGCGGGATCTCCGGGACGGCGGCGTGGCAACCGGCCACGATCTCCTCGAGATCGCGCCGCATGAGCGGCTCGCCACCGGTGAAGCGGACCTCGTGGATCCCCAGTTCACGTACCGCGAGGGTGACCAGGCGGACGATCTCACCGGCCGTGAGCAGTTCCTCCGCCGGAATCGCGGGCAGACCTTCTTCGGGCATGCAGTAGGTGCAGCGCAGCGAACATTTCTCGGTAATGGAAACCCGCAGGTCACGCGCGATGCGGCCGAAGCGGTCGACCAGCAGCGGTGTTTCCGGGCGCCCGTCTGTGGCGGGGCGCCCGGACCGCACTGTGGGTATCCCCATATCGACCAGCGTCACGCCTCCATTATGTACGCCGGCGGCGGGCGCGCACCCTTCCTCCGCGGGTTCGGTCCATAATGCCCGGCCGTGGATACCGCGCGGGCGTGGCGACAGTCCTTGTGAAGCGGTAACGGCGGCCGATACGGCGGCGCCCGCCCGGCCGCCGCCACTAGTCTGAGCGCATGATCTCTCGGCCCGCCAGTCCCCCGGTCCGGTCGGCGGACGACTACCGCGACACCATCGAACAGTTGTTGCGCCCGCTCGCCGCCCGCCCGGTCGATACTGTGCCGGTATCCGATGCGCTCGGCAGGCAACTGGCCGCCGATACGCGCGCCCCGATCGATCTGCCGGTGTTCCGGAATTCGGCGATGGACGGGTACGCGGTGCGGGCGCGGGATGTGGCCGTCACCCCGGTGACTCTGCCGCTGACCGGTGTCGTGGCCGCGGGTGACCCCGGGCTGGAGAAGCTCGCGCCCGGTACGGCCCGCAAGATCATGACCGGCGCCCCGGTACCTGTCGGCGCGGATTGTGTGGTTCCGGTGGAGGACACGACCGCCGACGCCGACGCGGTACGGATCACGCGCGGACGGGCCGCCGGGGAATTCGTCCGGGAACCGGGCAGCGATATGCGCGCGGGCTCCGAGCTGGTTGCCGCCGGGACAATGCTGGCACCGCGGCATATCGCGGCCTGTGCCGCGGCCGGGCTGGCGCGGTTGCCCGTTTTCGCGCCCGTCCGGGCGGTTGTCATCAGTACCGGCGACGAACTGGTCGCGGCGGGCAGTGCGCTGCGGCCGGGACAGATCTACAACTCGAACGGTATCGCGCTGGCCGCGGCGCTCACCGCCAACGGTGTCTCCGTGGTCGGGGTGGAACACAGCGGTGACGATCTCGCGCAGTTCCACCGCCTGCTGCGCCACGCGACGGCGGCCGCGGACCTGGTGATCACCACGGGGGGTGTTTCCAAGGGGGATTTCGAAGTTGTGCGGGAGGTGCTGATTCCGCTGGGCGGCGAATTCGGTTCGATCGCCATGCAACCGGGCGGACCGCAGGGGCTGACGGTGGTGGACGGCGTACCGGTGCTGAGTTTCCCGGGGAATCCGGTGAGTGCGGTGGTGTCGTTCGAGGTACTCGCCCGCCCGATCCTGCGCCGGCTGGCCGGGCTGGGACCGGTACCGGAATACGAATTGCCGCTGCTGGGCGCGGTGCAGCGATCTCCGGAGGGGCGGCGTCAGTTCCTGCGCGGCAAACTGGTGTGGAAGGGTTCGCGACCGCATGCGGTGGAAGTGGTCTCCGGGCCCGGATCGCATCTGGTCGCGAGTATGGCGGCGGCCGATGTCCTGATCGATATCCCGGCGGCGGTCACCGCGCTGCCGGCCGGGGCGACTGTGCGAGTGTGGACGTTATGAGCGAATTGTCGCATGTTGATTCCG
Source organism: Nocardia sp. NPDC019395 (assembly GCF_040632335.1). Taxonomy (NCBI): domain Bacteria; kingdom Bacillati; phylum Actinomycetota; class Actinomycetes; order Mycobacteriales; family Nocardiaceae; genus Nocardia; species Nocardia sp. NPDC019395. The sequence goes on along the minus strand of NZ_JBEYBT010000002.1, from coordinate 264,660 downwards.
GGGGCAGGGCCCGGATGGTGGACGTCAGCGCCAAGGCCGACACCACCCGGATCGCCGTGGCGGGCGGAGAACTGCGGACCACACCCGAGGTGATCGCGCTGGTGCGCGCCGACGATATGCCCAAGGCCGATGTCCTCGCGACCGCCCGTCTGGCCGGAATCTCCGCCGCCAAGAAGACCTCCGAGCTCATACCGCTGTGCCATCAGCTCGCGCTGTCCTCGGTGAAAGTGCAGTTCGGTTTCACCGAATCCACCATCACGATCGAAGCGTCGGCGAAGACCACGGGGCCGACCGGCGTGGAGATGGAAGCCCTGACGGCAGTCGCGGTCGCCGGGCTCACGCTGCACGACATGGTGAAAGCGGTGGATCCCGCGGCGGTTCTCAACGACGTCCGGCTGCTCACCAAAGAGGGCGGTAAACGGGGACACTGGACCCGGCCGGGCGAACCGGCCACCGGCACCGGCGATTCCACGCGGCGGGCCGTATCCGGCGACGAGGCAGTCGACGACACCGCGGTGGTGCTGGTCGCCTCGACCGGGACGGCCGCCGGAACGCGCACCGACACCACCGGACCGCATCTGGTGTCGTGGCTGCGCGACCTCGGCTACACGACGCGAGGGCCCCTGGTCTACGCGGACGCCGATATCGCCGAGGGCCTGACCGAGGCGCTGCGGACGCGGCCGGCCCTGGTGGTGACCACCGGCGGAACCGGGGCGTCACCCACCGACCGGACCCCGGAAGCCACCGCGGCACTGCTGGACCGGGAACTGCCCGGAGTAGCCGAGGCCATCCGGCAGCGGGGCACCGCGAAGTTCCCGCTCGCGGCGCTCAGCCGGGGCGTCGCGGGGCTGGCCGGACGGTCGGTGGTGGTGAATCTGCCCGGATCACCGGGTGGTGTGAAAGACGGTATCGCGGTGCTCGAACCGCTGCTGTCGCATCTGCTGGCGCAGGTGGCGGGCGGCGGCGCGCACGAGAACGGCCACCGGGAACCGGATGTGAACAGGGGAAACGAGAGCGCTCATGCCTGAACTATCTGCGCAGCACCCGGAACGGGGCGAGACCGGCGGCGGGGTCCGGCTCGCCGAGATCAGCGACCGGCCATTGGATCCCGCCGTGGTGGACGCCGCGGTGCGCGGTCCGAGTTACGGCGCCGTGGTGGTGTTCACCGGGGTGGTCCGCGATCACGATGGCGGGCAGGCGGTCTCGGCTCTGGAGTATTCGGCGCATCCGGAGGCGGCCCGGTTCCTGCGCGAATGCTGCGCCGCGGTCGCGGAATCGACCGGTCTGCCGATCGCGGCCGTCCACCGGATCGGGGATCTGGCGGTGGGCGATCTGGCGATCGTGACAGCCGTGGCGGCCCCGCATCGCGCCGAGGCGTTCGCGGCCTGCTCGGCACTGGTCGACCGGATCAAACACGAGGTGCCGATCTGGAAGCGGCAGATGTTCGCCGACGGACTGTCCGAATGGGTGAACGCCTGCGGGTGACCGGCCCGCCGCTCAGACCGCCGCATCCTCCGGAACATAGCGCCAGACGGGGAGCAGGGCCTGTTCGTCCAGCGGTTCCGGGCCGGTGTGCACGGTCTCGCCCAACCGGCCGGCTACTGCCTCGGGATCCAGACCGGTGCCGATCAGCACCAGTTCGGAGTCCCCGGCGCGCGACCGGCGGACCGGTTCGAAGGATATCGCCCGCCCCACCAGGTGAACCGAGTACCGCTCGGCGCCCGGTACCGCGAAGGTCACGAAACCTTTGGCGCGGAACAGCCCTGCGGGCGGGTTCTCCAGGAAGTCGATCAGGCGGCGTGGATGCAACCCCGTCTCGGCGCGGAACACCGTGCTGATGTATTCGTCGTGCAGATGCCGGTGTCCGTCATCGTCGTGATGGTCGTGGCCGGAAAGCAGTTCGTCCAGGCTCAGCTGCTCCCCGGCCCGCGGGGCGTCGCGATCGCGCGTATCGAACAGCAGTCCCGGATCGATGCGACCGCGGGTGGTGGCGTAGACCGGCGCCCCGTCGGCGAGTTTCGTGATCTCCGACCGCAAGTGTTCCAGTTCGCCGGCGCCGAGCCGGTCGACCTTGTTGACCACCACCAGATCCGCCAGCCGCAGATGGCTCGACAGTTCCGGATGCCGGGCGCTGCTGCCGGCGAATTCGGCGGCATCGACTACCTCGAGCAGGCCGCCGTAGCGGATCCGGGGATTCTCGCTGCCCACCACCATCCGCACCAGATTCCGCGGTTCGGCCAATCCGCTGGCCTCCACCACGATCACATCGATACCGGCGCGCGGGTCGGTCAGCCTGGTGAAGAGCTCGTCGAGTTCGGATACGTCCACCGCACAGCAGACACAACCACCGCCCAGCGACACCATGGCGTCGACCTGCCCGGCGACCAGCATCGCGTCGATGTTCACGGCGCCGAAATCGTTGACCACCACACCGATCCGGGTGCCCCGGTTGTTGTGCAACAGATCGTTGAGCAGGGTGGTCTTTCCGGAGCCCAGGAATCCGGCCACGATCACCACGGGTATGCGCTGCGCCACCCGACCACCCTACTGAGTGCCGCGGGCCGCTTCCCACTCGCGGTCATCCGACAGAATTGATTACGTTTCAAATTCCGTATCCCATTCACCGGCTTTCTTCTTGGTGGAATATCGGAAAGAATTCCGATTCTCCGAAATCGGTATCACGGTTCTGGTAAATGTGCCGGGGAGATCGGGGGGATCTCGGATACAGAAGAAGTAGCGAACAGAATTACCGAGGAGTATCGAATGCGTGCAGGCACGTTGCTGGTCGCCACAGCGCTGCTGTCGGCGGCGACCGTGCTGGGCAGCGGTAGCGCGGCAGCCGAACCCGCCGATTTCATACCGAACGACGGCGTCTACCGGGTCGGCGTGGATATCCGGCCCGGGGTATGGGAATCGCCCGGTCCCGTCGACCCGGCCAAGGGCTGCGATTGGCGGCGCCTGCGGCTGCTCGAAGGCGACAACACCAATATGGAGAACATCATCGAGAACAACTACACGAAGCTGGGCCCGATCCGGGTGACGGTGAAACCGACCGACGCCGGTTTCACCACCAGCAATTGCGGCCCCTGGCGGATGGTGCCGCCGGCGCCTACCGGCTCTGCCGGTTTCTGAGCCCCGAAACCCCGCGAGCCCGGCCCCTGGTGATGGGGCCGGGCTCGCGGGGTTTCCGCTCGATCAGCCGTGCGCGCGCAGCTGGTACAACCCCTCGGTCTCGGCGACGACCACGCCGTCGACATCGGTGAGCACCGCGCGCAGGGTGAAATCGGCTTTGCCGTTCGCGGCGGCTTCCGCGGCGACCCGCTCGATCTCGGACTCGTCCAGTGTGGCCTGCGCCCGCACCGCCGTGGTGGCGGGTTTCCGGAACGCGATCCGCAGATCTTTCACCAGCGGATAGAAGGCCGCGGTATCGAAACTGGCCACCGCGATGGCACCACCCAGGATCTCGCCGACCGTGAACAGCACCCCCGCGTACATGACCCCGAAATGATTGCCGTTGCCCTCGGCGGGCACGGTGGCCGCGGCATAGCCGCGGCGCACCTCCTCGGCATGCACACCCATCCGGTGGGCGACCGGGATGGTCTGCTCCATCGCCGAGTTCACGATCTCGGCGATGGGCGGCGTGCGGGTATCGCTCATACCGGGGCCGGCCCTTCCGGGGTCACGCGACGGATTGTTTCGGATCGCCCGCGGGTTCGTGCTCGGCGGCATCGGGGACCTCTGTGCCGCGCAGCGAGGTACCGGCGGTCTCCCGCAGGAATGCCCAGGCGACCAAACCGATGAGGGCGGCGCCCACCATGTAGAAAGCGGGGAACAGACTCCACCCGGTGCCCTCGATCACCGCTTCGTTCACGAGTGGCGCCGTACCACCGAAGGCAGCCGTGGAGAGGTTGTAGCCGAGCGCGAAACCCGCGTACCGGACATGGGTCGGGAAGATGGCGGGGAAGGTCGCGCTGATGGTCGACAGCTGCGGGACGTACAGCAGGCCGAGTACCACGAAGCCGACGATCGCCCAGCCGGTGCCCACACCCATCAGCCAGTACATCGGCACCGCGAACACGGCCAATCCGACCAGCGAGAACAACCACATGGGCCGGCGGCCGACCCGGTCGGACAACCGGCCGAAGAACGGCACGCAGAGCATCATGATCACCTGGCCGACCAGCATCATGGCCGTGGTGGTGGACTCTCCGAGTCCGATGGTGTTCTGCAGGTAGGTCGGCTGGTAGGTGAGCAGCGTGTAGTTGGCCACGTTCAGCGCGACGACCAGGCCGCCCAGAATCAGTACTTCACGCCAGTAGGTGGTGAGCAGGACCCGCAGCCCGCTGTCGGGGTGCTCCTCCTCGTTCACCTCGGTGAACACCGGCGATTCGTCGAGCCTGGTCCGCAGGTACCAGCCGATGGCACCCAGCGGGATCGCGATCAGGAACGGAATCCGCCAGCCCCAGTCGTGCATCGCGTCCGTGCCGAGGATCAACTGGCACAACAGCACGACCGCCGAGCCCCCGACGAACCCGCCGAGCGTGCCGAACTCCAGGAAGCTGCCGAAGAAGCCGCGCTTCTTATCGCTGGCGCATTCGGCCAGGTAGGTGGCGGCACCTCCGTATTCGCCACCGGTCGAGAAGCCCTGTATGACGCGGAGCAGGATCAGCAGGATCGGTGCGAGCACCCCGACCTGACCGTGCGTCGGCAGGACGCCGATCAAACCGGTGGCCGCGGCCATCAGCAGAATTGTGGTGGCCAGGACCACCTTGCGGCCTACTCGGTCGCCGAGCGGTCCCCAGACCATGCCGCCCACCGGGCGCAGGACGAAGGAGATCGCGAACCCGAGCATGGTGCCCACAGTGCCGAGATCGCCGGGGAAGAAGGCGTCGGTGAGATAGGTGGCCGTCGCGGCGTAGACGCCGTAGTCGAACCATTCGGTGGCGTTTCCCATTGCCGAGGCCGCCACTGACCTCTTGAGATGCGGTGTTTCCGCGAGCTCTGGTGTTTCCGGTTGCTTACCGAAACTTGGTGCTTCCGGCTGCTGCTCCGTCACGGTCAGTCCTCTCCGGCGTACGCCGGCCGCTGTCGGCCCGGCCGACCTGTCGTATCGCACCCACCGGCGACCGGGTTTCCGGCGAGTATCGACTACAAACCGTTACCCGGCTTTTGCCGAAAGTAAACTCGGCTAACCTTCGGACCCACCGGGCCGGTAGCTCCGATCAGCTATTTACCAGTTTATGTGAAGCCCCTCACACCATCGCCGTTCCGGGTGGCCGACGCACCGCGACGACCACCCGGGAACCGGGCTGTTACGTTCCGCTCGAAACGTTCCGATCAGGACGTCGGCTCGCTCACGGCGGCCGGGCGCTCACGATGGTTCACTTCGACCAGCGGCAGCCGAAGCGCGGCCGGCGCCGATGCGGGCACAACCGGCGAAACAGGCGAAACGGGCGCAATCCGCCGGTAGGGCGATCCGAGTGGCGGCCGCGGATCGACCTCGCCTTTGTTCGGCCACAACGCGACGGCCCGCTCGGACTGCGCGGTGATGGTGAGCGACGGGTTGACGCCGAGGTTGCCCGATATGGTCGAACCGTCGATCACATGCAGTCCGGGGTGGCCGTAGAGCCGGTGGTAGGGATCCACCACACCCGACTCGGGGCTGTCGCCGATCACGCAGCCGCCGATGAAATGGCCGGTCATCGGGATATTGAAAACGCTACTGCTGGCGCCACCCGGAATTCCGTCGATTTTGCCGGCGACCCGGCGGCCCACCTCGTGCCCGGCCGGGACCCACGTCGGATTGGGGGCGCCCTCACCTTGCCGGGTGGTCATTTTGCGGCCGAACAGACCGCGCTTGGTGTATGTGGTGATCGAGTTGTCCACCGACTGCATCACCAGCAGGCCGATCATCTGCTCCGACCAGCCGTGCGGATTGTGCAGATGCGGGAGATCGCGGCGGTTGCGCCACATTTCACGGAACCAGAGCCGGCGCTTGGAGACACCCGGCTCCTCGTCGACCATAACGCTGCCCATCAGCGAGATCACATTGCTGCCCTTGCCGTACCGCACGGGTTCGATATGGGTGTCCTCGTCGGGATGGATCGAGGAAGTGATCGCCACACCCTTGGTGAAATCGCTGCTCTTGTCGCGGCTGCGAATCGCGAGCAACTCTTCGGAGTTGGTGCGCGAGAGGAAACCCAGGCGACCGGAGATATTCGGCAGCGAACCCGAATCGCGGAGTTTGTGCAGCAGCCGCTGGGTCCCGAGCGACGCGGCCGAGAAGATCACCTGCTCGGCGGTATAGGTGGTGCGCTTCTTACGCACCCAGCGGCCGGTCGCCACGGTCCGCACCGCGTACCCACCCTCCGGCAGCGGCCGCACATCGGTGACGGTGCTCAGCGGATGCACTGCCGCGCCCGCCTGCTCCGCCAGGTACAGGTAGTTCTTCACCAAGGTGTTCTTCGCATTGTGGCGGCAGCCGGTCATACATTCACCGCAGTGGGTACAGGTGCGCCGGGCCGGACCCACGCCGCCGAAATACGGGTCGGGCACATCCTCACCGGGACGGGCGTCCGGGCCACCGAAGAACACTCCGACGGGGGTGCGCTGATAGGAATCGGCCACCCCGAGTTCCTGGGCGACCTCGTACAGCACCCTGTCGCTGGGTGTGGTCGCGGGATTGGTTGCCACGCCGAGCATGCGCTTGGCCTGGTCGTAGTACGGGAGCAGTTCGTCCTTCCAGTCGGTGATATGCGCCCACTGGCCGTCACGGAAGAACTTCTCCGGCGGTTCGTACAGCGTGTTCGCATAGACCAGCGAGCCCCCGCCGACCCCGGATCCGGCCATGATCAGGGTGTCCTTCAGCAGCGCCAGCCGCTGGATACCGAAGCATCCGAGGTAGGGCGCCCACAGGTACTGTCTGGCGCGCCAGGACGTTTTGGCGAATTCGTCGTCGGCGAAGCGGCGTCCGGATTCGAGCACGCCGACCCGGTAGCCTTTCTCGGTCAATCGGAGGGCGCTGACGCTGCCGCCGAAGCCGGAGCCGATGACGAGGACGTCGTAGTCGAAGGTCTGGCCGGTACCGGGGGCCGTTGCGGAACTGGACATTCTTACGAGAATATGGCCTGGGTCACCCGGTGGGAACATACCCGCGGACACGAAATCGACATTTACGGCCAATCTCCGCGGCGATTCCGGTCAACGCGGAATGGAGCGGGCCGCAACCGTCGCGAATCCGAGCCATCGAATCGTCCATGCCCGGAACTCAGCCACCCGCGCCGACGACCGGGGCACGGCCGGCCGTATCGACCTCCGCCGATTCCTGCGCCCGGGCCGCATCCGAGGCGGAACGTGCCCCCGGCACACCGTGTTCGACCACGAAACTGCCGCGGGTCGTCACCGGCGCGCCACGCTCCCGTACATAGGGCACAACCCGGAAATCGCTGCGCCACAGTTCATGGTCCACCTCCACCCGGACGTAGCCGCGCTGGCCGTTGAAGAATTTCATATCCGGATTGGCGGCCAGCAGCGTACGGCCGCGTGGGGTCAGATCCGCGCCGTCGCGGCCGGTGGTGATCGAGGTCCCGGTGAATTCCGTGGCCACGACCGGGGCGTCCGGATCGCGGTAGTCGCCCCGGATATCGACGACATAGTTCTCGTGCCGGTCGCCGGTGAGTACCACGAGATCGGTGCGGCCGTTCGCCGCGGCCGCGGCCAGCACCGCGTCGCGGTCGGCGACGTAACCGTCCCAGGCGTCGGTCCCGACGGCCACCGGAGTACCCGGGTCGTAATCGGATTGCGCCATGGCGACCTGATTCCCGAGGATCTGCCAGCGCGCCGAGGAGCGGGTGAGGCCGTCCACCAGCCATTCCCGCTGTTCGGCACCCAGGATCGTCCGGTCGGCGGCAAAACGGTCCGGGCAATCCACGACGAGATTGGCGCCGTCTCCGCAGACCAGCGGCGAACGGTACTGGCGGGTGTCGAGCATGGTGAGGTCGGCGAGTGTGCCGAACGTGTATCGGCGGTGCATCCGGGTGTACGGCCCGGCGGGTAGCTGTTCGATCCGCAGCGGCAGATGTTCGTACATCGCCCGGAACGCGGCAGCGCGGCGACGCCGGAACAGTGCGGGCAGCAGATGGATATCGATACCCGCGCCCGGCTGGAAACCGGCCCAGTTGTTGTCTATCTCGTGATCGTCGAAGGTGCAGACCCAGGGGAACAGAGCGTGTGCGGCCCGCAGTTCCGGCTCGGCCTTGTACTGCGCGTACCGCAGCCGGTAGCCGGTGAGATCGGTGGCCTCCGCGCGCAATGTTTCCGGTATCGCGGTACCCACCCGGCCACGGGCCCATTCCATTTCGTAGATGTAGTCGCCGAGATGCACCACCAGCTCGATGTCCTCATCGCACAGATGGCGGTAGGCCGTGTAGTAGCCGGAACTCCAGTGCTGGCAGGAGACGAACGCGAACCGCAGCCGATCGATTCGGGCCTCCGGAGCCGGCGCGGTCCGGGTGCGGCCCACCGGCGAGATCGCCGAGCCCGCTCGGAAGCGGTAGAAATACCAGCGATCCGGGGCCAGCCCCCGCACCTCCGGGTGCACACTGTGGGCCAGTTCCCGGGTGGCTACCGCACTGCCCCGGGCGGCGATCCGGCGGAACTGTTCGTCCTCGGCGACCTCGTAATCGACGGTGACCGGGGCTCGTCCGGTCCCGCCGAGCCCGTCGGGGGCGAACGGGGCGGGGGCCAGCCGGGTCCACAGCACCACACCGTCGGGTAGCGGATCGCCCGAGGCGACTCCCAGGGTGAACGGATCGCCCAGCGCGCGCGGAGCCCGGAACGGGGAACTACTCACCAGACCTGCCCCGGCCAGTACGGCGACGGCACCGGCCGAACCCGTTTGCAGCAACCTGCGACGGGATAGGGGCATACCTCAGATTATCGCGCGCCCGGGGGATCCGGCGGCACGGTGCCGCGGCGGAACCGGAGCGTCGGTGCCCGCCCGGCCGGACTCCGTCGGCCGGGTGGGCGGGCACGGGCTACAGATCGGCGAAGCACACCACGAATCGACGCTGGTCGTAGGCGAAACCGCTATCCGCCGAGGGGCAGGCGTTCACGCTGTTGGTATCCGGCAGGATGCTGATCACCTGCACGCCACCGGGGGCGCAATCGGTGCGCTGCGGCTCGTCACCCGAGACGTCCACGCAGCTGCCCACCACCCAGTCGATATCGAGACACATGGTGGTGTCGGCGACGGTCTGGCTGGAATCGGAGTCGGCGGGGCAGGCCGTCCCCACCGGACCGACAGCGGACACCTTGTACCGGGATTCCGCAGTGCCACAGGGCGCTTCGGTGACTTCCTTCTCGCCGAATCCGCTGACACATTCCCCGGCCGCCACCTCGACCTTCGGCGGGGCCTCCTTCGCCTCTTTGTTGGCCTCGCCGGCGGTGCCCATAACGGTCGGCGTCGTGGTCGGGGCCGTGCTCGTCGGCACCGTGACAGACGGCGGGGCCACCGGCGCGGGAGACGTCTCGGTCGCCGGGCCGACCGCGGTGGTGTTCACCGGGGCCGGTACCGCGAGATCTCCGGTCGCCTCGTCGTCGCCACCGGCGGTGGCCAGCAGCGCGGCTATCCCGATCCCCAGCACGATCGAGGTGACCACGGCGGCAATGGCGATGGCCGCCGCGGTCGCCCCGACCCGGGCGCGTTTGTCCTGCTGCGAGAGCGGCGTACGCCCGCCGTCCTCACCTGGTGCCGGTTCGGTCACGGCTCGCCGCGCAGGACGGCCGTCACGGCGTCACTGAACGACTGTCCACCCATGATGGAACCACCGGCCACCGCGCCGACGACCAGGCCGATCGGCCCGGTGATGATGCTGAAGAAGCCGAGTCCGACGAGCGCGCCGAGCAAACCGCCCAGCACCGCGCCGGCGGCGACCCCGGCGACGTTCTTCTGCAGTTCGTCGGTGAGCCGGGCCATCGAGCTCACCGGCCGCATCTCACCGATGTTCTCGGCGGTGATGGTGGGGGTCAGTTCGAGAGTGGCGCCGTCGCCACTGATCTCGTGCGCGACGGCTACTTCGCTGCCGGACACCTGGTACTTCAGCGGTACCTCGGCCACGATCGCGCCGCTGACGGCCTTCAGGATGGCTTTGGTGCCGTCGGGGGCCAGTTCGAACAGGCCGTTCTCCACCTCGGTGGTGATGGTCTGGGTTTTCTGATCGACGCTGGTTTCGTAGGCGACGCCCTGGTCGACGCCCTCGCTCTCGAGGGCCGGAGCCGGCGCGGCCGGTTCGGCATGCACGGTCGCGGCCGAAATACCGACGGCGGCGATGGACAGAAGTGCGGTTGCGGCGAAAGTGCCGAACTTCATTACGCTCTATTCCTTCTCACATGGACCTCCCGGCCCCGGGTGGCTGCGATTTCACTTCGCGCACAGGACCATACCGAGATTCGGCGTGCACGTGCATATCCGAATTAAATAGGAAAATCAATCCTTTGAATTGCTGTGGAATAGCCGCATTCCGGGAGGAAATTCACCCCCGACCGCCCCGTGCAACGGGTTATACGCTTCTGCGATATCCGCCGCAGGCGATTTCGCGGGCCGGTAGCACTCACCCCGCAATCCCTACCGGCCGATAACGTTTACGCTTCGTTATTCACGAACGGACCCGCGTTTGTTACGCCCGCACCGGAATGTCGCGATCCCATGCGCAATCTGTACCCGATTCGTGACGCGTCCACACACTTCGTGATCGAACCGGACTGTGCCCGCGGTCCCGGAAGTGCTGCACTGGATATCCGACACACTGCCGATATGACCGGAGCAGCCCATGTACTCCTCGGCACGGATCCGATTCGGGCTCAGCGCCTGCGCGCTCGCCGCGGCGGCTGTCTTCGGGCTACCGGCCACTGCCTCGGCGTACATCACCGATATCGGTGTCACCGGCGGATTCGGTCTCGGATTCGTCCAATACGGCGTCGGCTGCACCTACACGGCGGTGGCCGCCGGCGCGCCGGGCGATTCGGTCAGCTTCACGGATCAGATGAACGGGCAGCCCGGCGGCACCTTCGGGCCGGTCGAAGAAGAGGAGCCCGGCCTGTTCACCGCCGACTGGAGTCCGACCGTCACCGGCCCGCATATCGTTTCCGCCGGGGGCGTCTCCACCGAGGTGAATGTCCAGACCGGATACGACTTCGGCATCATCTGCTTCACTCTGCCCAGCTATCTGCGGCTGCCGTTCTGACCGCCGCCACGGGGCACGGTCCCACTCCCCCACGGGGCGCGCACCCACCCTCCCGGCTCCAGCGCGCTTGACAGACTCCGGACTTTTGACAGACTCCGACGAAATCACCCGGCACATCGGGTGGGCGAAGGGAGTTCGGATGGGTGTCTACGCGGTCACCGGGGCAGCGTCGGGTATGGGCAGGGCGGTCGCCGAGAAACTGACGGCCGCGGGCCACCGGGTGATCGGTGTGGATATCCAGGAAGCCGATATCGTCGCCGATCTGTCGACCGCCGCGGGCCGGCGCAGCGCGATCGACGGTGTACTGGCCGCCGCGGACGGCCGGCTCGACGGCGCTGTCTTCGCGGCCGGTCTGGGACCGGTACCCGACCCCGCCAGGCTCCCGGTGATCGCCGCCGTGAACTACCTCGGCACCACCGATTTACTCCAGGGCTGGCGATCGGCCCTGGCGGCCACCGGCGCCGCGCGTGTGGTGGCCTTCGGCAGCAATTCGTCCACAACGGTTCCCGCGGTTCCGGGCCGGACGGTGAAGGCGTTTCTGGCCGGTGATACCGAACGCGCCGTCCGGAGCGTGAAGATCTTCGGCGCCCACGCGGCACCGTTCGTCTACGCGGCGTCGAAGATCGCGGTGAGCCGCTGGGTGCGCCGGCACGCCGTCCGGCCGGAATGGGCGGGTGCCGGTATCCGGCTCAATGTCATCGCGCCGGGCGCGATCCTGACCCCGCTGCTGGAACGTCAACTGGCGAGCCCCGTGGAAGGTAAGGCGGTCAAGGCATTCCCGGTGCCCGCAGGCGGTTTCGGTAAACCCGAGCATATCGCCGACTGGGTTCTGATGATGCTCTCCCCTTCGGCCGAATTCCTCTGCGGCAGCGTCCTTTTCGTAGACGGCGGCACCGACGCGTACTTCCGTCCGGACGACTGGCCCCGAGCCGTCCCGCTGCGCCGAGTAGTGGGCTATCTGCGCAGATTCCGGGGTTTCGCCGCGACCCGGGCATCGTGAGAACGCCGGGTACCGGCCGGATCCGTTCCGGACGGCCGGCAACCGGTCTCACCCCGGCTCGGGCAATTGCAGGGCGTTGAACCAGATCCAGTTCAGGGTCTCCAGCAGCGTCTCGAAACCGATCTTCTCGCCCTCGACGAAAACCAATGAGGCCATCCGGCTGACCATGCTCGACAGCGCCAGCGCCGTCACCCGCGCGTCCAGCCGGGCCGCCACCAGGCCACGCTCCTGCAGATCCCGGATCATGGCCGCGTTGCGGTCGATGAACGCCGAGGCACGTTCGGCGCGCAGGGCCGCGAACTGCTGATCCACCCGGGCTACCTGTTCGAGCGCCGCCATCAGCCGGGCATTGCGCCGGTAGGACCGCAGATATTCACGGTTCGCGGCGGCGATCCAATCGCGCGGATCGTCACTGCCACCCCGGGCCCGGACATGCGGATGCAGCATCTCGTCGCGTACCTGTGCGACGACCTCGGTGAAGATCTCTTCTTTGCTGTCGAAGTAGGTATAAAACGAACCCGACGCGACCCCCGCGGTGCGGGCGATATCGCTGATCCGGGCATCCACGAACCCATCGGATTCGAACACCTGACGTGCCGCGGCGACCAGTGCGCCGCGGGTCCGGATCCCGCGTCGGCTCTTCGGGGCCGGACGGCCGGTGGCCGGTCGCGCGTCCGCTCCGGAAGCGGTCACCGCGCCCGCGGCAGCGCTGTCTTCCTGGACATTCACCGATAATTCGCCGTCCTCGAAGGTTGTCCGGTATGCGAGCGTTCAGGCCGGGAACAGGCGGCCGGTCGCCAGGGTGGTGATCCGGTCGTCGTTTCCGGCATCGCGCAGTGTCGCCCGCCCGACATCGGCCCGCAGGGTCGCGTCCGCGACCACCGGACCCACCCGGGCGGGTTGCAGATAGCGCAGACCCAGGGTGCTCAGGGTCGCGCCGGGAGCCAGCGACAGGATGGCCTCTTCCGCCGCCAGCGCGATCAGGCCCCCGTTGACCGTGCGGGAGGCGTTCAGGCCGTCGTCGGTGCGGGGCAGCACCGCGGTCCCGGGCGCACGGCGCTCACAGCCGGCCCGTTCGGCCAGCGGTACCGCGAGCAGCTGGTCGGAGACCGGCATATCGATGCTCAGACCCTCGGGCAGCCGCAGTTCCTCGTTCGGGGACACCATGAACGATCCGCCACCGAATGCGAAGGGTTCGCCGTCGACCGTCCACTCGACCTCCGCGACGAATACCGAACGCCCCGCTTTGATCTTGCGACCCACGGCCCGCACCTCACCGGCACCGGGCGCGGGGCGGTAGAGATGCACGTCGAGTTCGAGCGTCACCGGCACCCGCGGCCCCAGGGTGACCGCGGCCAGCAGACCGGTCACCGTATCGGTCCAGGTGGCGAGCACCGAGGCGCGGAGCCGCTCGGTACCGGGTACGAACATCTGCGGGGTGATGGTCGCGGCCCCGTGCAGTTCCTCGCCCACCAGGGTCGTCGCGAAGCCCAGCTCCAGCAGGATGTGCTGCCGGCGCCGCGGATCTGTTCCGGTCTCGACCGTCATAGGTTGCCTCCTCGTGAACGTCCGCGGCGGCACCCGAGGCGCACCGGCCGGACCTGTCCAACGTATCCGGAGGCGGGCCGGTGCGCCCGGGTTACGTCTGCCGAGAAGGTGCCGTCAGTTGCCGGCGGCTTCGGCGGCGGCGCGGGCCTTGCCGAGTTCGGCGCGGGCGATGGTCAGTTTGTGCACCTCGTCGGGGCCGTCGGCGATTCGCAGGGTCCGCAGATGGGCGTACATGCTGGCCAGGGGGAAATCCTCGGTGACTCCGGCCGCGCCGTACACCTGGATCGCACGGTCCACGATGCGCAATGCCATCACCGGCGCGGCGATCTTGATGGCCGCGATCTCCGTACGTGCTTCCTTGTTGCCGACCGTATCCATCATCCAGGCCGTTTTCAGGGTCAGCAGCCGCGCCTGTTCGATATCGATCCGGGCCTCGGCGATCCAGTCCCGGATATTGGCTCGTTCGCTGACCTTGCGGCCGAAAGTGGTGCGCGATTCGGCCCGGGCGCACATGAGTTCCAGGGCACGCTCGGCCATCCCGATGGCACGCATCGCGTGGTGGATACGACCCGGCCCCAGCCGCGCCTGGCTGATCGCGAACCCCTCGCCCTCCCCCTTGAGGACATCGGCGAGCGGTACCCGGACATCGGTGAATTCGATTTCGGCGTGACCCTCGCGGTCCACATAACCGAACACCGGAAGGTTGCGCACCACCCGCACCCCGGGGGCGTCGATAGGCACCACCATCATCGACTGCTGCCGGTGTTTGGGCGCCTCCGGATCGGTTTTGCCCATCACGATCAGCACCTTGCAGTTGCGATGCATAGCGTTGGAGGCGAACCACTTCCGGCCGTTGAGTACATAGTGGTCGCCGTCGCGTTCCATCCGCATCTCGACGTTCGTCGCGTCGGAACTGGCGACCCCCGGCTCGGTCATCGCGAACGCCGACCGGATGGTGCCGTCGAGCAGCGGTTCGAGCCAGCGTTCCTTGTGCTCCTGGGTACCGAAGAGGGTGAACACCTCCATATTCCCGGTATCGGGCGCCGAACAGTTGCACGCCTCCGGGGCCAGCGCCGGGCTACGGCCCATGATCTCGGCGAGCGGCGCGTATTCCAGGTTGGTGAGCCCCGGGCCCCATTCCTCGTGCGGGTGGAACAGATTCCACAGGCCGCGCTTCTTGGCCTCGGTTTTCAGGTCCTCGAGGATCTGCGGGTGATGATGCGGGTCGCCGGCGGCAGCCATCTGTTCGGCATAGACAGGTTCGGCCGGGTACACGGATTCGTCCATGAAAGTGAGCAGGGTCTGCCGGTACTCGCGAGCGCGGTCGGTCGAGGTGAACAGTTCCACTGGAGAACTCCGATCTTCGGGGCGTGGCTCGATGCGCCGGAGGCGGGCATTCGACGCCCCCGACGGTAATCGAAGTTGAATCCGGATTCAACTTTTTCGAGCCGGTACAACAGCCCGGGTGACCACTCAGAAATGCGGCGCTGCCTGCACGGACGGATCCGTATAGGCGGCCAGCGGCGCACCCGGCGGGAAGGTCACAGGGAGTGCGGCGAGCGACCGATGGAACGGCCCCGGCCGCCACTGCGGCTCATCGCCGGGGAAATCCGCGTACATCTCCGGCAGCGCGTCCAGCAACTGGTCGATCGCCCCTTCGGCGATGATGTAGGCCAGCGACTGCGCCGGGCAGGCGTGTGGCCCCAGCCCCCATGCCAGATGGGCGCGGTTACCGGTCAGCTCCGCGGACCGGATCGCGGGGTCGTTGTTGCACGCGGCCATGCTGATCACGACCGGTTGATGCGCGGGTAGCCAGACATCGTCGAGCAGTATCGGCATACGCGGATAGGTGATCAGCAGATTCGCCAGCGGCGGGTCGTTGAACAGCACCTCGTCCAAGGCGTCGCGTGAGGTCAGATTGCCGCCCAGCACGCTGCCGCCGAATCGTTCATCGGTGAGGATCAGCAGCAGCGTGTTGGCGATCAGATTCAATTCGAACTCGATCCCCGTGCCGTACACCTGGGCGATGTGCTGGGAGACCTCCTCATCGGATAGTTCGACCGGATGCCGGAGCAGGTCGGAGGTGATGTCACCACCGGGTGCGTCACGTTTGTGCAGCACCAGGTTCATCATGGCCTCGTCCAGCATCCGGCCCCCGGTATCGGTATCCCCCGCTTCCCGCAGCGCCGTTCCCGAGGCGATCTGCCGCACGATCTCCGGAGGGCAGCCGAGCAGGTGGCTGATCACCTCGAATGCCAGCGGGAACACGTACTGCTGGATCAGTTCCGCCTGGCCGTCCGCGCAGAACGAGTTGATCAACGGCCCCGAGATATCCTCGACGATCGTGTGGATCGCGTACATATCCACACCGTCGATACCGTCCGCGACGGCCCGCCGGTAGCGCTCGAGCTCCGGACCGGCACAGCGGCTCGCAACAGGCCGCCACTCCAGCTCCGGCAGTACCGGGCATCCGGCCGGGATCTCTTTGTGCCAGGCCCGTGGGTCGGCGGGGAAACGGTCCGGATCGTTGAGCACACGCAGCGCCGTGGCGTAGCCGATCACCAGCGTGGCGGGCACCCCCGGCGCCAGTTCCACCGGCGCCAGCGACCCGTAGCGGCTGCGCAACTCGCGGTAGACCCGGTGTGGATCGGCGGCGAACTCCGGGAGGTGGAGCGGAACCCGGGGTTCGCCGGGATCGGCCGGCGAACCAGGTGCGACCGGGGCCTGGGCAAGTCTTCGGAAGTCCGATCTGGTCAAGGCGACAAACTCCATACCTGTGGTAGCGGGGCCGATGGGCTTTTTCCACCGGCCGGCACCGGTTCGAGCCTCCTCCTGCTACTGACTCGAGCCGGAACGAGCCGATGGTACGACACCGCAGAGGACACCGCCTCGCGGCGAAATATGTTGCACGCCCGCGCTTTTGACCGCGATTGGACTGGTCCGAACGTTCCGGAGGCGCGCTCACCACCTCGGCACCCCACCTGACCAGGCTCGGCCCCGGTCACCCCGCCCCCGCATATCCGGTGCGCCCCTCGGGCACCCCGCTGCGGCACTGCGGCGCCGGAAATATAATCGCGGGTACCGACCACTGTCGACGAAAGACACCCTCGCATGGTGACGCTATCTGTTCGACATGTTCCGGACGCGGTGTACCGCGCCCTTCGCACTCGCGCGGGCAATCACGGGCGCAGCACTGAGGCGGAGATCCTGGCCATCCTCGAGGATGCGGTGACGCCGCCCGAACGGGCACGCCTGGGCTCGATCCTGGCCGGGACCGGGCTCGACGCCGAGTTGCCCGACGACGACCACAGCAGCCCCGATCCGGACGCCCCCGGGTGACCGGATCCGCCCCCTGAGCGGCCGAGCCGATCAGCCGGCCAGGCCGCGCAGTAATACGTCGAGCCCGCGACGGAATTCCACGTCGGGCGGTAGCGCACGCGCGTCGGTCGCTGTACGGGCTAGTTGCGGGAATCGTTCCGGCACCAATTCGGACATTGCGATCGTGCCCGCCCCGGAGAGCGCCGCGTAGTGCTCGTTCTGCAGGAACCCCAGCAGATAAGCGATGAGGGTGCGCTGCGCGACGACCCGGTCGATACCGGTATGACCTCCCTCGGTGAGCACGGCCAGCATGGTCTCGATCAGCCGCAGCGAACCCGGTGCGGCCTGACGGTGCCGTAGCACCAGCGGCACCACGGCCGGATGCTCGGCCACGGCGATCCGTAAACGGTCCATCAGCACCCGGACGCGGTCCGCCCAGTCCGCGGACGGCAGCGTCAGGTCGACGGACCGGAACACATGATCGACGACGAGCACCTCGAGGGCTTCCCGGTCGGCTACGTACCGGTACAGCCCCATGGTGGCCATACCGAGTTCTCGGGCGACCGCACGCATGGTCAGCGCCGGCAAACCGTCCCGATCGATCACCGCCAGTGCGGCACCCACCAGTTGCTCGTCGGTGAGGGAACGCGGCCTGGGCACGGATTGACAGCGTACTGGATACGCGGATACTGAATCTTAAGCGTACGTTGTACCCCTAAGGAGATCCGATGCCACCGCCGAACCCGGTACCCACCCGCGCCCTCGCAGGGCTCACCGGCGAATCAATACCCGTCCCCGACCCCACACTCCTGACTCATCTCCAGTTCCGGCGCTTCGCCGGCTGCCCGGTCTGCAACCTGCACCTCAGGTCGGTCGTCACCCGAGAGGCCGAGATCCGCGCGGCCGGGATCCGGGAGGTAGTGGTCTTCCACTCCAGGCCCGAAGAACTCCGCAAATACGCCGCCGGCCTACCCCTGGATCTCATCGCCGACCCCGAACGAGAGCTGTATCGCGAATTCGGCGTCGAAAGCGGCGCCCGAGCCCTGCTGGACCCGCGCGGCTGGACGACCATCGCCCGTGCCGTCGGCACCGAACTGGCCGGCCGCGGCGAACGACCGGCTCCCCCGGCCCGCCCCGAGGGCGGCCGGCTGGGACTGCCCGCCGATTTCCTGATCCACCCGGACGGCACCGTGCTCGCCGCGAAGTACGGCGCCCACGTCGACGACCAGTGGTCGGTCGACGAGCTGCTCTCCCTCGCCGCCCACCGCGTTACACCCGCTGCCCCCATTCCCACCATCACACCGGAGGACTGACCCACCATGATGACCCTGGAAATATCGGTCACCGGCCGCGAACTCGACGCCGCGACCGAACACGACCTCGCCGCCCGTGTGCTCGCCGCGCTCACCGGCTACGACAGCGCGCCGGAGGACACCATGGGCAAGGCCCGCGAATTCACCCATGTACTGGTCCACCAACCGCGAACCTGGGTAACCGGCGGCCCGGCAACGGATTCCGCGCCCCGCTACCTGGTGCGACTGACGGTCCCGGGTTCCTGGAGCGGTGACCCGGACTTCGGGAAGCATATCGTCCCGTTGATCACCGAGGCGATCGCCGCCACCGAACCCGACCACGACCGTCTGCGCCGCGAACCACACTGTGTCGTTCAGATCGTGGGCCTGCGCGAACACTGCGTCGGCCTCTCCGGCCGCTCCGTAACCAGCACCGATATCACCCGCCTGATGACCCAGGACTTCCGCGACTCCGGGCAACTGCCCACCGCCCCCGAAGGTTTCACCATCGACCCCACCTGCGGAATGCAGGTGGAATGGGCCACTGCCCAGTTCACCTACACCCATGACGAAGTCGACTACGCATTCTGCGCACCATCCTGTCGCAAGGTCTTCATCGAAGACCACGTCAAGGTCTGACCCACGTCCAGGAGTCACCACGGGCGCCCGCCGCCCCGGAAAACCCGTGGTGGACCCGACGCCCGAAATGTCACGATCGCCGTGCCATGGCGGGTTCCCCCCGCATCGCAACGGAATCTCCACCACCCACCCGGGTCTGGCGTTCCTGGGTCTCGAGTACCAGCGCACCATTCTCTCCGGCACCCTGCACGGCGTAGCGCACGACAGCCGCCATGTGGCCCGGAAGCTCGCGCGATACAGCTGACCGGACCCCGACCGGCCACGAATCCCCGCGCTCGTCACCGCGAGCCGGTGCGGGGGTGTGTTACCGGCCCTGCCGGGCCAGCGCGCGGCCGATTATCCGCACGCCCTCCGCGAAAGCTCCGGGGTTCGGGCCGGAATAGTTGAGACGCAGGTAGGCACCCGTCGGCTCCGCGGGAAACCACTCGTCACCGGGTGCGACGAAGACTCCGTCGTCTTCGCAGTCGCGGACGAGCCGGGCCAGATCGGTGGGTTCGGGGAGCCGCACCCACAGGTGCAGCCCGCCGCGCGGAACCACCTCCAGCTCCGCTTCAGGGAGGTGCTCACGCAGCGCCGCGATCAGGAGGTCACGCCGGTTGGCGAGCTGGCGGCCCAGTGTGCGCAGATGTGTGCGCCATCCGGGATGGGTCACCACATCGAGCGCGACTGCCTGAAGCAGACCGCTCACATACATCGATTCGGCCTGGGCGTCGGCCAGGATCCGCTCCCGCGCCGGACCCCGGGCCACGACGGCGGCGATCCGGACCGACGGGGAAACACTCTTGGTCAGCGACCGCAGGTACACCACATGGCCCGCGTCGTCACGAGCGGCCAGCGGAACCGGAACGGAGTCGATGCCGAAATCGTGGGCCCAGTCGTCCTCGATCAGGAACGCACCGTGCTCACGTACCACCTCCAGCAACCCGGCGGATCGTTCCGAATTCCACTGAGCCCCTGTGGGGTTGGCGAAGTGCGGTTGGGCGTAGAACGCGCGGGCGCCGGTCTGTCCGAACGCTCGTGCCAGATCCTCCGGTCGCGGCCCGCCGGAACCACTGGGGACAGGAACCACTCGCACCCCGGCCCGGTTCGCGGCGAGGATCGCGCCCCAATATGTCGGTGATTCCACCAGCAGGGGACGCCCGGCGCCGACCAGTGACTGGAAGGTCGTGTTCAGCCCGCTCTGACTGCCCGGGAACACGACGACATCACTCGGCGCCGGCGGCATCACTCCGGCCGGTGTCACCGCCGCCAGTTCGGTCGCGAACCAGGCCTGCAGATCCGGTAGGCCACCGCTGGGCGGGCGATTCACCGCGCCGTCGCCGCGGGCGGCACGGGCGAAAGCGCTCCGCACCAGCCGCTCGGGCAGCAGCTCCCGGTCCGGGTAACCCGAGTGCAGGGCGATCCGGTCGTTGGGAACGGTCCGCAGTGCGGTGAACAAGCCCGTCGACCGATTGCGCGGGGCACCCAGCGCCGCGGTCTGCCACCCGTAGTCGTGAGGCCGGGCGGCGCGCACGGTGCGGACGAAAGTTCCTACCCCGGGACGGCTTTCGATCAAACCTCGGGCCGTGAGGATTCGCAGCGCCTTCTGAACAGTGACCGGGCCCGCGGCATAACGCGCCACCAGAGTGCGGGTGGACGGCAGCTGCGTACCGGGTGGGGCCGCGGCGATCCAGTCACTGAGGTCCGCGGCAATCCGGGAGCTGCTATCGTCAGACATGAGAGATAATAGTAGCGCTACCGAAGAAAGTTCCCCCGCGCTATCGCCGATGAGGTCCGGTCCGGCCTGGGGTCTGCTCGGCGTCGTAGCCTTCTCGTTCACGGTCCCGCTCACCAAATACGCGGTCGCCGGAAACGGCCTCTCCCCACTGTTCATCGCCTCCGCACGCGCGATCGTGGCGACCCTGCCGGCGGGAGCCGCGCTGGCCATCACGAGACAGCGCCTGCCGCGCGGCGGGCAGTGGATCCGGCTGGGGGTTGTCGCGGGTGGTGTCGTCGCCGGTTTCCCGTTGCTGACGAGCTTCGCGCTCACCGCGGCCTCGGCCGGCCACAGTGCCGTCGTCATCGCCCTGCTCCCGGCGGCCACCGCCGTGCTGGCAGTTCTGCGCGGACGCGAGCGGCCACCCCGGGCCTTCTGGTTCACGGCACTGGCCGGCACAGTCGCGGCGATCGGATTCGCCGCCTTCCGCGGTGACGGATTCGGCGGGCCACACTGGTCGGATCTCCTGTTGCTCGCCGCGGTCGTCGCGGCGGCCGCCGGGTATGCCGAAGGCGGACTCCTCGCCCGGGAACTGGGTGCCTGGCAGACCATTTCCTGGGCGCTGGTGCTGTCCGCGCCGGTGATGGCCGTGCTCACGGGTATCTCGCTGGCTCAGCAGCAACCAACCGGAGCGCCGACTCAGTGGGCCGCGTTCGCCTACCTCGGAGTGGTGAGCATGTTCCTCGGCTTCCTGCCCTGGTACCGAGGCCTGGCCATCGGCCCGATGACTCAGGTCAGCCAGGTCCAGCTGACCCAGCCGGTGTTCACCCTCTGCTGGGCGGCGCTACTGCTGAACGAGCAGCTCACCTGGGCAACCGCTATCGGCGCCGTCGCCGTGATCGGGTGCGCCGGGAGCGCGGTACGTACCCGGCTGCGTAGGCCCGCGGTTTCCACCGCGATACCCCGCGACCACCGACAGGACGCGAGGCGCTACGCGGTGCGTGATTCCGGGTGACCAGGGTGCCGCGCCGTGGACTCGGCCGCGGCGGCGATCACGGGTAGGCGAGTTCGCGGTAGTTGTCCAGGATCTTCTGGATGGACGAGGTGACCGACAGATCCGCACTGTCCAGCGGCGCCCAGACGTAGTCCGCGTGCGCGCTCAGCACCACCGGGCCGGTCGATTCCACTTCGACGGAGAAGTGCAGCCGCCGCACCGGCTTACCCGCCGGTGACAGATAGTCGAAGTCGCCGACGTGGTGGCGGATATCGGTCACCGTGAGCCCGGTTTCTTCGTATACGCCACGGATCAGGGCACCCGCCACCGATTCCCCCGGTTCCACTGTCGCCCCGGGAAGTTTGCGGGTGGGACGGATCGGGCCGGTGCTCGGCAGTTCGAGCAGCAGCACTTCACCGCCTCGATCGATAACCGCGCCGACGCGCAGCCCGACACCGTCCTGCTCGCCCCGTGGCAGGGTCTCGTCGAACATCGATACCGACATGGGTGGTCTCACCAACCTTCGATCGGGCGGGACTCACCCGAACAGGCATGGGCGAGCAATTCGATATTACCGCGCCGTGACCTACCCATTACACACGTTCACCGGAGTCGAGCGGGTTCTCGGCGCTCGCCCACCGGCGGCGCCGAACGCCGCGAGCGCGTGGCACCGTCGCCCAGCGGGCGGAAAAAGGCCACGTGAACACCATTGCCGACCAGGGAATTCCCCGCATCCGCTGCCGGATTCCGCTGCCCCGGCGGCATATCGACCGCACGGAGACGCAACGCGCCGGCAAGACCCGGGCGGACCACCCGGCAGTCCGCGGAGGTAACTGTGGTTTACACCGGTTTCACGGCGCGGTCGTCACGCGACCATCCAGGTATGACATAAAACACCACACCCACCGGCGCGAGAATCCCGTTCTCGAATTTCAGAGTATTCGTTCCGTGATCCGCTGACGCGACCTAAGCTGAGCGCGTGCCCAAAGATCGTCGATATCGGGTCGTCCAGTGGACGACCGGCAATGTGGGAAAGAGTTCGGTAAGCGCCGTGGTCGCGAATCCGACACTGGAGCTCGTCGGCTGCTACGCGTGGTCACCTGACAAGGTCGGCCGCGATATCGGCGAACTGTGCGGGATCGATCCCGTCGGCATCGCGGCCACCGATGATGTGGACGCACTGCTGGCGCTGAAGCCGGACTGTGTGGTCTACAACCCGATGTGGATCGATGTCGACGAACTGGTCCGGATCCTGGAGGCGGGGGTGGACGTGGTCTCGACCGCCTCGTTCATCACCGGCCATCGCCAAGGGCCCGGACGCGACCGCATCATCGAAGCCTGCCGCCGCGGTGGCGCGACGATGTTCGGTTCGGGAATCAGCCCCGGGTTCGTCAACCTGCTGGCCATCGTCTCGGCCGGAATATGCGACCGCGTCGACAAAGTGACCGTGACCGAAGCCGCGGACACCACGTTCTACGATTCCCCGGCGACCGAACGGCCGGTGGGTTTCGGACAGCCGATCGACCACCCCGGCCTCCCGGATATGACCGCCGAGGGCACCGCGGTATTCGGTGAAGCGGTCCGGTTGATCGCCGACGCACTCGGTGCCGAACTCGACGAGGTGCGCTGCGACGCCGAATACGCGCAGACCACAGCCGATCTGGATCTCGGCTCGTGGACGATCCCCGCCGGTTGCGTGGCCGGTGTGTTCGCGAGCTGGAAGGGTATCGTCGCCGGCCGCACACTGGTCGAGCTGACCGTGCGCTGGCGCAAAGGCCAGACGCTGGAACCCGACTGGAAGATCGATCAGGACGGCTGGGTACTCCAGGTGGACGGCAGGCCGACCGTGAAGAACATCGTGAGCTTCCTGCCACCCGCGGATTTCCAGGCCGAGACCATCGCCGATTTCATGACTCTCGGCCACATCATGACCGCCATGCCGGTGATCAATGCGATACCGGCCGTTGTGGCGGCGCCGCCGGGCATCGCCACCTACAATGATCTGCCGCTCATCCAGCCCCGGGGAGTCGTACCCGGACTCGGCTGACGACCCCCTCGCCCGTAGCCGGTCCATTTGCCCGGTAGCACCTTTCGCCCGCGAACGAGCCTCATCGGAGCCGCTCGAGCGGCCGGTCATGGACGCACAGGCTATTATTCCCACGATGCATTCCGGCGCGAGCGAGCTTTCGGCCGGCCGGTATCGGGGCCTTCACACCAGCAACGGCCCGCAGCGCAGGGGCACGTGCACGGCCGGGCACGACAGCGGCCGGGTGCCGGATATCGA
The DNA here is from genome assembly GCF_040632335.1 of Nocardia sp. NPDC019395. NCBI lineage: Bacteria > Bacillati > Actinomycetota > Actinomycetes > Mycobacteriales > Nocardiaceae > Nocardia > Nocardia sp. NPDC019395. The sequence goes on along the minus strand of NZ_JBEYBT010000002.1, from coordinate 240,646 downwards.
GGGCAGAGGGGACGATATGGACAGGCCGGCATGGGCACCCGAGGGTGTCGACATGATGCAGCCGAGCCCCGCGCGAATGTACGACGCGCTGCTGGGTGGGTCCCATAATTTCGAGGTCGACCGGCAGGCCGCGCAGCGCGGTAGCCGGCTGGTACCGGATCTCCCCCGGCTGGCCCTGAGCAACCGTGCGTTCCTGCGCCGGGCCGTGCGTTTTCTCGCCGACGCGGGAATCACCCAGTTCCTCGATATCGGCTCGGGAATCCCCACCGCGGGCAACGTGCACGAGATCGTCCGGGAGTGCTCCCCGCGGGCCCGGGTGCTCTATGCGGATATCGATCCGGTCGCCGTCGCTCATTCGCGGGCGATTCTGGTGGGCGACCGGCGTTACGGCGCCATAGAAGCCGATCTGCGTGAACCGGACGAGTTGCTGGCCCGAGTCCGCGAAACCGGGCTGATCGATCTCGGACAGCCGGTCGGCATCCTGCTCATCGCCGTACTGCATCTGCTCGCCGACGACGATCTGCCCGCGGCGCGGGTCGGCGCGCTCCGGCACGCGGTACCGGCCGGCAGCTATATCGCCATCTCCCATCTGACCTCCGCGCTGCGTCCGGACGATGCCGCCGCCCTGCACCGATCATCGAGCGAGGGCAACCATGTCGGGATCCAGTTCCGGTCCCGGCCCGCGATCACCGGAATGTTCGACGGCTGGGATCTGGTGGAGCCCGGCGTGGTCGAACTGCCCGACTGGCGACCGGAATCGGACCGCGACCGGCACGAAGTGCCGGGCCGTTCCCTCGGATTGGCCGGGGTGGCATGCAAGTCCTGACCCGGGCAGCGCGGCACGGGCGTTGCGGGTGACGGCACGGGACCTCGCGGTCGGCTGGGCCGATGCCCTCGACGGCACGGTGGCACCCACGTTGACGCGGGACCGTATCGAAGATCTGCTGACCGCTCTGGTCGAGCGGCTGTTCGAGGCGCTGAGCGGTACCGCCGAACCCGAGAGCGCGCAACGCGTCGCCGAGGCGCTGGTCGCGGCGAACTACCGCGATCCGCGGGTGGTCGGGCGGACGATCCCGCTGATCTGCCGGGAGCTGGCCGATCATATCCGCGCGAACGACGGTGACAACGGCACCGTGGACCAGCGCGCCGTACTCGTCGCCGCCGAGTTCGCCACGGGTTTCACGGCGGCCCTGCGCTCGGTGTCGTTATCGGAGCAGGAATCCACCCTGGCGGCAGCGCTGGCCACCGCCCAGGAAGCCGAGCGGCGCCGTGAACTGTCCGAGGCCCGGTTCGCCGCGATTTTCGCGGGCGCCTCGGTGGGCATCGGCACCGTCGACACCCACGGTCAGGTCGTCGAGGCGAATACCGCGTTCGCGGAAATGCTCGGCGTCGATGTCGCGCAGATGCCCGGCCGGCCGGTATCCGATCTGGTGGGGCAGGCCAATATCGGCGAAGCCTATTCACGGATGACGCATCTGCTGGCGGGAAGTATCGACCGTTTCCGGCTGGAACTCGACCATCGCCGCCCCGACGGTTCGGCCACGGGTATCGACCTGTCGATGTCGGCGGTCCGCGACCACAGCGGGCAGGTCCGTTTCCTGATCGGCGTGGCGGTCGATGTCACCGAGCGCCGGGAACTGGCGGCCCGTCTCTGGTACGACGCCAACCACGACGAATTGACCGGACTGCCCAACCGCGGTCATTTCTTCGACCGGCTGGCCGGGGCGACTCCACCGGTCGGCGTGGCCTACCTGGACCTGGACGGGTTCAAGGAGGTCAACGATCAGTGGGGGCATACCGTCGGCGACGAAGTGCTGCGGATCGTCGGCGCGCGGTTGCGCCATACCGTCACCGCGGCGGGCGGACTCGCGGCCCGCCTGGGCGGCGACGAATTCATCGCCGTGATCGAGGAGTGCACCGGAACCGGCGAGTTATCGGCACTCAGTACCGATCTGCTCGCCGCGCTCACCGTGCCGATGGAGATCCGCGGCCGGACGATCACTATCGGCGCGAGTATCGGCACGGTGTATCTCGAGGATGCTCCGACGGAGATCGACGAGGCGATGCAGGCCGCCGATACCGCCATGTACCGCAATAAATCCGCCCGTTCCCGCTCCTGACCGGTGCGGTCCGCGGCCACATTCGATTCCTTGACATTTTATGAAGACCGGTCTACTTTTCAGTCATGGGTACCAAAGGGGCCGAAACCAGGCAGCGCATGATCGAGGCGACTCGTTCGTCCATCGAGCGCCGCGGATACTTCGGCACCGGGCTCAACCAGATCCTGTCCGACAGCGATACCCCGCGTGGTTCGCTGTACTTCCATTTCCCCGGCGGTAAGGACGAACTCGTCGCCGCGGCGATCACTCAGCCCTCAGGGGTGATCGACTCCGCGATCGCGGCCGCCGATATCACCGATCCGGCCGCCGCGGTCACCGAGTTGATCACACTGCTGGGCGACCGCCTCGAGGCGTCCGGCTGGGAATGCGGCTGCCCGGTCGCGACCGTCGCACTGGAGACAGCCGCCACCAACGACACCGTGCAGCGGGCCTGCGCCCAGGTGTACGAACGTTGGACCGAGACCCTGCGCATCGGCCTGCACGCCGCGGGATACCGGGACGCGGAGGATCTGGCGGTGTCACTACTGGCCCTGATCGAGGGCGCACTACTGCTCGCCCAGACCCATCGCGACCGGGAACCGCTGAACCGCGCGGCCCGGGTCGCGCGAAGTCTGCTCTGACCCGATATCCATCCGCGCGGCCACCCGCCGGCTGCTCGATCAGGTCACGGTGCCGGTGCACATCATCGCCGGCTCCCGCGACCCACTCACTTACCCGGTATCCGCACCGACCACGGTGATCGACGGGGCCGGCCACTACCCCCACCTCACCCACCCCGAACAGCTGACCGAGGTACTGGACTCTGTGCGCAACCAGTTACCGCGCGACGCAGTGACGCCCGGGCGGCAGACGATCCGGCATTCCGCCCGGGCGTAACCCTGGGGGCGCGAATGTCCCGAGAAGGCACGGATCCCACTGCACAGGAAGGGTTTACGAATGAACCGGTGGCAGTGTGGGCAATACCGTCCGGGGATCCACGCCCGCGAATGCCAGCGATATGAACAACCCCGCCGCCTCGTCGAGCTGGCGGGCCCGGGACAAACCGCCCACCACGGCCGGTACCGCGCCCGTATCGCGCACCAAGGTTTCGGCTACGGCGAGGGCCGCCGGGTCGTCCCCGCAGAGCGGCACCGTGGTCGGCCCCGGGCCGGAAACACCCCACTGCGTCGACGGAACCATATGGAAGCCCTTCACCACCCGGCTGCCCGGCGCTGTCGCGGCAATACGGTCCGCGGTGGACGCACCGGGTTCGGTGAGCAGCACACCCACACCGTGTTCGACCGCGTTGATCGGGTCGATCACCGTGACCCCCGCCAACGATCCGTGCACCGCCCCCGCGTCCCGCAGCATATCGTCGATACCGCCCCACGGAACCGCGAGCAGTACCGCGTCGGCGTCGTACACCGCCCGGCGCGGGGCGGCGGCCCGCGCCGCCCCGCCGAGCCGGTCTGCCAGGGCGGCCGCTCTATCCGCCGACCGTCCCGCCACCGTCACCCGGTGCCCTGCCCGCACCCAACACCCACCGAGGGCCTCGGCCAGGTTGCCCGTTCCCAGTATTCCGATACGCAACGTCGTACTCCTCCACATCCGTGTTCTCCGTCCGACGGCTACCGTAGGAACTCCGTTACGCACCGAACGGTGCGAATCGACCGACGACCCTGGTGAGCGATGACCACCGACAACCGCCATGAGCCGATCGCCGATTGCCGCCTGCGCGGGGCGCTGGACCTGTTCGCCCACACCTGGGATCCGGTCGTCCTGGCCGCCCTGCGTGACGGCCCCCGGCGGCGGGCCGCGCTGCGCGCCGGAATCGGGAGTATCAGCGATAAGGCATTGACCGAAGCCCTGCGGCGGCTGCTGGCCCGCGGTCTGGTGTCCCGGCAACCCCACCCGGGGGCACCGCCGCGGGTGGAGTACGAAATCACCGCGCTGGGCGCGAGCCTGGTTGCGGGCCCGCTCGAATCGCTCGCCGAGTGGGTTCGTAGCTACGGTGATCAACTCCGGCTCCCGGAGGAGACGGCCGTGCCGCTGCGCCGGACCAGGTGAGACCGCTACCCACCGCGTGCCCACGATGCGGCCGCGCCGGAACCGGCTCTATCGGGTCATCGGGGCGAATGTGGGCCGGCTGCTCTGTTCGTCCAGCAGATCGCCGGCGATCTTGTCCAGTGCCAGGTCGAGTTCGGCCCGGTCGGCGGGATCGTCGAAGGTCCAGTCCTCGAGCTTCTCGTCGAGCCAGCCGCGCCAGACGCGCCGGAATCGCTGGGCCTGCCGCGCACCGCTGTCGGTCAGGTTCAGCGAATCCCCGTCGATCGTCACGAATCCGGCCTGCGCGGCCTGCCGGTAGACCGGCTCCAGCACATCCACCGGGACCATATGGTCCTCCGCGATACCCGTCAGCCTCGCCCCGCCACGCACCCGGGCGCGCAGGTATACCGCGCCGATAGCCCAGGCGAGTGACTCCGGGACCGCCCCGCTCGTCATCTCGTGCACCGAAGGTCCCGGTGGGCCCGTCTTTTTCCGCTGCTCCCGGCGCAGCACCTGGGCGATGGCATGTTCGAGCTGAGCGACCCGGTCCGCGGAATCGGGCATCGAGAACCCCTCCCCGAGTTCCGTGGCCCGGGCCCGGGTGCTGTCGCGCAGCGGTATCTCACGCAGGAACCAGGCCACCACGAATCCGACCAGCGCCACCGGCACCACCCACCGGAAGACATTGTCGATCGCGGCCGTATACGCCGCCACGATCGGCGCCGCCAGATCCTCGGGTAATTCCCGCAGCGCCGCCGGGCTCTGCGCGATTTCCGGGGGGATCCCGGTTTCGGCCAGCGCCGCGGACAGCGCCGGATCGAGTTTCCCCGTGTAGAGGGTGCCGAATACCGCCGTACCGACGGCGCTTCCGATCGTCCGGAAGAAGGTGACTCCGGAGGTCGCGGTACCCAGCTGGGCGTAGGGCACGGTGTTCTGCACGACGATGGTGAGCACCTGCATGGACAGTCCGATACCGAGACCGAATACCAGCATGTACAGCGATTCCAGCCAGATTCCGGTATCCCGCTCCATCGTCGACATCAGATACAGGCCCAGCGCCATCACCGCGGCACCCGCGATCGGGAAGGGTTTGTACCGGCCCGTGGTCGAGACGAGATTGCCGGAGATGATCGAGGTGACCAGCAGGCCGAGCACCATCGGCAAAGTGCGTAATCCGGATACGGTCGCCGAGACACCGTCCACGTACTGCAGATACGTGGGCAGGTACGTCATGGCACCGAGCATCGTGAACCCCACGATGAAACTGAGGATCGAGCACACCGTGAACACCCGGTTGCGGAACAGGCCCATGGGCAGCATCGGCTCGGGCACTCTGGTCTCCACCAGGACGAACGCCCCCAGCAGCACAACGGATCCCGCGAACAGGCCGATGATCATCGGCGATCCCCAGGCGTATTCGGAACCACCCCATTCCAATCCGAGGATCAACGCGGCCACCCCGAGCGCGACCAGCGCGATACCGAGGTAGTCGACGATCGGGCGCACGGCCGGGCGCACCGTCGGAATGGTTTTGGCGGCGAGCGCGATCATCACCACCGCGATCGGAACGTTCACGTAGAAACACCAGCGCCAGCTGGCGTGATCGGTGAACAGACCACCCAGGGTCGGTCCGAGGACGGTGGTGACCCCGAAAACCGCCCCCATCGCACCCTGATACTTACCGCGCTGCCGCAACGGGATGACATCGGCGATCAACGCCATCGCGGTCACCATCAGTCCACCGCCACCGACCCCCTGGATCCCCCGGGCGATGATCAACGTCAGCATGTCCTGCGCGAACCCGGCCAGTACCGACCCGGCGATGAAGACCACCGCGCTGAGCTGGAAGACGAGTTTGCGGCCGAAGAGGTCGCCGAATTTACCGGCCAGCACCGTGGCGACGGCCTCGGTGAGCATATAGGCGGTGACCAGCCAGGCCATATGACCGGCGCTGCCGAGATCGGCGACGATCGTCGGAAGCGTGGTCGCCACGATCGTCTGGTCCAGCGCGGCCATCAGCATGCCCAGCACGATCGTGACGAACACGATGTTGCGGCGGCGGGGATCCAGCGTCGGCGCGGTGTCGGGGGCCTCGCGGATGCCGGTCATCCGCCGAGTATCGGCGATAGAACCTGCCGAAACGAGGGGACACGCCTGGTAGTGGCCCTTCGAGGAGCTCGCACGCCGATGCGGACTCATGCCCTCGTTCGCGGTCGGTAGGGTCGGAAACGTGACGATGATCGAGATATCGCTTCCCGGTGGCAGTGCAGAGGCTTATACGTCCGGCGGGTCCGGTCCGGGTGTTCTGCTGTACCAGGACGTGATCGGTCTGCGTCCGCAGATCGAGCGGATGGCGGACCGGATCGCGTCGTGGGGCTATGTTGTGCTGGCGCCGCATATTTTCTGGCGGGACGGGAGTGCCGCGGACCTCGCGCCCACCGTCGACCTGCGCGATCCGAATTCCCGTGCGGCGTTCTTCTCCTCCGGAGTGGCCGAGCGGATGGCCGGACTCACCCCGGAGATTCTGCGGGCCGACGGCGAGGTGTGGCTCGAAACCCTGCACGGACTGCCCGGCGTCACGGGAACCGCCGTCGGCGTGACCGGTTATTGTTTCGGCGGCCGTATCGCGCTGCGCCTGGCCGCGCACCGCCCGGACGAGGTGGCCGCGATCGGCTTGTTCCACACCGGCGGGATCGTCACCGACGACACCGACAGTCCGCTCACCGAGGTTCCCCGGATCCGGGCCGCCGTGCTGGCCGGGCACGCCGACAACGACGGCTCCAACACTCCGGAACAGATCGCCGTGTTCGACTCCGCGCTGGAAGCCGCGGGTATCGACCACCGCACCGCGGTCTACCCGGACGCCCCGCACGGCTACACCATGGCCGATACCGCCTCGTACCAGGAAGCCGGCGCCGAACGGCACTACCGGGAGCTGCGGGAACTGTTCGACCGCACCCTGAAGCGGTAAGCGCCGGGGAAAGCCTCACCCGCGACGGGTGACGACGGCCCGGTCCCCCGGCGCCTAGCGTTCGCCCATGGCCCGACCCCACTCAGCCGCCGAGCCCCGGGTGTCCGAACGCGCCGGTCACACGGAACGCACCGAGTACGGAGCCCGGCAGCGCGACCGGGTCTCATTCGAGGCGCTCGCGACCGTGGATTCCGGCGACGACCGCGATCCGCTGGGTCTCCTCGAATCCCAGGCCGGTACCCGGCTGCCCGAGCTGGTACCCGTGCGCTACGGCCGGATGGCGTCCTCGCCGTTCGCGTTCTTCCGGGGTGCCGCGCTGGTGATGGCCGACGATCTGGCGCGGACTCCGAGCACCGGCCTGCACACCCAATTGTGCGGGGACGCGCATCTCAGCAATTTCGGCCTGTTCGCGACACCCGAGCGGCGGCTCGCCTTCGACGTCAACGATTTCGACGAAACCTATCCGGGTCCCTTCGAATGGGATGTCAAACGACTCGTCGCGAGCCTGGCGGTCGCCGGTCGCGATAACGGCTTCAAGACCAAACACCGCCACCGGATCGTCCGGGCCTGTTCGGCCGAATACCGCGAAACCATCACCTATCAGGCCGGACTCGGCGAGCTTCCGGTCTGGTATGCCCATATCGAGGCCGCCCGGGAGATGGCCGAACTCCGTGAGGTCCTCGATGCCTCGACCCGGAAACGGGTGGCGAAGACGATCGACAAGGCGTGGGGCCGCGACAGTGCGCACGCGCTGTCGAAACTGACCACCACCGACGCCGAGGGCCGGCCGCGGATCGTCAGCATGCCACCGCTGATCGTGCCGGTGGAGGAACTGTTCACCCATGCCGATGCCGATCAGGTGCACCGGACGATGACGAAACGACTGGTCGCCTATCGGGCCACCCTGCAACCCGACCGTGGATTCCTGCTCGACCGGTTCGACTATGTGCACGCCGCGCGCAAGGTCGTCGGGGTGGGCAGTGTGGGCACCCGCTGCTGGATCGTCCTGTTACGCGGCGCCGGCGGCGATCCACTCTTCCTGCAGGCCAAGGAGGCACAGCCCTCGGTTCTTGCCCGCTACCTCGACGGACCGTCGTACACGAATCAGGCCGAACGGGTGGTGACCGGGCAGCGGCTCATGCAGGCGGCCAGCGATATATTCCTCGGCTGGCAGCAGGGGCCCGACGCCGACGGGGTGCCGCGCGACTTCTATATCCGCCAACTCCGCGACGGTAAGGGTTCCGCCGAGATCGAGACCATGTCACCCGACCTGATGGCACTCTACGGGCGTTTGTGCGCACGAGTACTCGCCCAGGCGCACGCCCGCGGCGGCGACCGTTTCGCGCTCGCGGGCTATCTGGGGTCCGGCGACGACTTCGACGAGGCGATGGCCGCTTTCGCCGAGGACTACGCCGAGCAGAGCGCCCGTGACCACGCCGCACTGCTGCGCGCGATATCGGACGGCCGCATCATCGCGGCACCGGTGAGCGAATAGCGGACCCCGAAAGCCCGTTCGCACTCGGTCAGTTCACCACGGCGAGCGCGAAACCGTCCCAGCCCTTGGACCCCACCGTCTGCACGACGGTGGCGTCCAGGCGCGGCTCGTCGGCCAGCAGTTCCACCAGTTCCCGGCCCGCCCGTACCGCGGCGTCGTCGGACGCGTCATCGGCCAGCCGGCCCCCGCGCACCACATTGTCGACGATGATCACCGCCCCCGGCCGGGTCAACCGCACGTAGTTGCTGTTGTTCACCTTGTCGGCGTCGATGAAGACCAGGTCGAACGGGTCCGGTCGCTCATCGGCCAGCAGCGGCAGGTTCTCGATCGCCGGTCCGATCCGGATATCGACCAGATTCCCGACTCCGGCCCGGTTCAGATTCTCGCGTGCGACCTGGGCGTGCCGGGGCTCGTATTCGAGTGTGGTCACCCGGCCCTGGTCACCGACCGCGCGGGCCAGCCACAGGGTGCTGAATCCGCCCAGCGTGCCGATCTCCAGCACCCGCCGGGCACCCGCCGATCTGGCGAGCAGATACAGGAATTTGCCCTGAGCCGCGGAAACGTCGATGGCCGGCAGCCCCGCCTCCGCGTTCGCCGCCAGGGTCGCACTCGCCTCGGGATCCCGCACCAGATGATCCACCACGTACCGGTCCACATCCGCCCAATCGGGTGTACTCATACCCGCAGTCTGCCACCCGTGCGGCCCGGGCGCCGCGCACGGCGAGCACCACGATTTTCGCCGGAAACGCAGTCCGGTTATCCGGCTAGGAGGACACCCGGTCACCGTCGCCGAGCACAGCCGACAGTGCGGCGAGCCGCGCCTTCAAGTAGGTGCGCGAAACGTCCGCGGCGGCTTCGACCAAATCGAATCCGTGGTACGCCCCCTCGACCTCGTACACCTCGCACGGCACACCCGCGGCACGTAACCGGTCGGCATAGGCGAGGTCTTCGGCGTGGAAGAGGTCGTTGGTACCGGCGCCGATCCAGGCCGGCGGCAGACCGGCGAGATCCTCGCAACGTCCCGGAACGGCCAGCGGCGGAACCTCGCCGGTCGCCGCGGCACCCAGGTAGGAGGACCAGCCGAATCGGTTGTTCCGAGGGCTCCACATACGCATCCGGCGCGGATGGCTGTCGGCCCGCGCGGAGGTTCGGTCGTCGAGCATGGGGTAGGACAGCAGTTGGAACACCGGGCGTACCTCGCCGCGGTCTCTGGCCAGCAGCGCGAGCGCCGCCGCCAGTCCACCGCCCGCGCTCTCGCCCGCGATGGCGATACGGTCCGGGTCGACGTCCGGTTGCGCGGCCAGCCAGCGCAGTCCGGCGTAGCAATCCTCCAGTGGTGCCGGGTAGGGATTTTCCGGTGCGAGCCGGTATTCCACCGACGCCGCCACGATCCCGAGCCGGTCGGCGACCAGCCGGCAGAACCGGTCCCCCATCGCGGCGTTGCCGATGACGTAGCCGCCGCCGTGGATGAACAGCAGCGCCGGCGCGGGCCCCGCGGTCGCGGCGGGACGGAAGACTCGTGCCGTCACTGTCTCGTCGATCCGCTCGATCCTTCCGCCCGCCGGCTGCGTTTTCCCGGAGCGAACCTGCAGGCGGCGGATGAGAGGCAGCGTGCGCGGGGTCACGATCGACCGGGGCAGCAGCCGGGCCCGGCGCAGTTCGGGGTGGAAAACATCAGAAGGCATCGACGAGCCATCCTCTCGCTGTCGAACGGGCGCGGATCTACCCGGCTCCCGCAGCGTACGCGAAGGGGCCGGCCGTCACCGCGGTTCACGATCCGGAAATCGGGTTGTCGAACACGCGCCGGGTGCGCAAGCTGGTCCGATGACGCTCGGCCTCCCTCCCGATGTAGTGCGCACAATCCGGACGATCTTCGGGGAGCAGGGCGACCGCTGGCTCGCCGAGCTACCCGATGTGGTGGCCGGGCGGTGCCGGGAATGGGAGCTGGAACTCATCGGGCGGCCGTTCGCCGGCGGCACCCATTCCTTCGTCGCACCGGTACGGCGCGGCGACGGATCGGTCGCGGTATTGAAGATCGCGGTACCCGATGAGGAGAACGCCGGCGAAGCCACCGGTATGCACTGCTACCGGGGTGAAGGCGCGGTTCACCTCTACGATTTCGACCCCGGCAGCGGCGCTCTGCTGCTGGAATGGGCGCGCCCCGGAACCCCGCTGATCGCACAGCCGCGAATTCCGTTGGAGGGCAGGGCGGAGAACGCGGGGAAGATCCGGATCGCCTGCGATCTGTACCGCCGGCTGCGCCGTCCACCCGCGCAGATACCGGCCGGATTTCCGGCGCTGCCGCTGGTGGCCGATATCGTTTCCGATTGGGAACAGCACTTGTTCACTCCGGCACTGGCCGCCCACCTGCCGCCGGCGGTATCCGGCCGGGCCCGGGACATGTGTACGTGGCTGGCCGTCCCGGACGGACCGCTGCTGATCGTCAACCGCGATACCCATCTGGGCAATATCGTGGCCGCCGAACGGGAACCCTGGCTGCTCATCGACCCGAAGGCGTTTCTGGGCGAGGCAGCCTTCGATGCCGGGTTCCTCATCATGAAACAGGTCGAGACCCAACCGGATCCGGCACTGGCGCGCCGGGTGATCGCGACGACCGCCGACGGACTCGAGGTGGACCCCGAACGTGCCCGCGCCTGGGCCTTCCTACGGACGGTCGAAGAGATCGCCTGGTCGATCGAGGACGGCCGGCTCACCGACGCGGCCCGGTATCGCGATGTGGTCACGGCACTCTCGTAACAGGTCGGCAGATACCCAGCGGGCCGGAAACCGGCGATGCCATTATGGTGGATGCGCTGATCGAATCGGCGAAAAGTTAGTACAGGCCGATCCTGATCGATGGGAGCGTCGCTTATGCGCTGGGACAGCGAGCCCGCATGCGGACCGGAGTCGTTCTCGGGCTTGGCGGACGGATTCGTCCCGATGTCGCATGAATTCACCGAGGAACCGGATTGGCAGGCCGACCTCACCACACAGCGGTCGGGCACCTACACCCTGCTGCGCTGGGATCAGCGCGGCGGGCGCCGCTGCAACCGGGGCGCCAGACATATCGTGACCAACCCGGGCGACGACTTCTATTGGGTGGTGCTTCCCGACCACGGCTCGTTCGGGCTGCGCTTCCGCGACGATGTCTCGCGGACCACGGCCGGCACGGCGGCGGTCGCCGGGATGGAGCTCCCGTGCCTCGTCGACGTCCCCACATCGGCTTGTTACGCATTACAGGTGCCCCGCACCGAATTCGACCATCGCGTGCGCCCGCGCGCGCATATGAACGTCATCCTCGATATGACCCGTGGGCTGGGCCGCATAGCCGGCGCCATGATCCGCGGCACGCACGCCGAGGAATCCCGCCTGTCCGATCGCGAGTTCAACGCGGTCTGCGACCGGATCACCGAACTGCTGTGCATGATGGTGGCCGGAGAAACCGAACCGCAGCGCGCGCACCGAGCCGAGGTGGCCGAGAGCATCCGGCGATACCTGCGTACGAATATCGGCCGCGGCGATGTGCGCCTGCCGGCCGTCGCGAATGCTCTCGGCTGGTCGGAACGTCAAGTGCGGGTGGTGTTACAAGAGTCGGGCACCACCTTCCGCGATGTCCGCCGGGAGGAGGCGCTGCGGGCGGCCCGGGAAATGCTGGAAGACCCGCGCACCACGATGTCCATCGCGGATCTCGCGACCCGTTGTGGGTTCACGCCCGCCTGGTTCTCCGCCGCGTTCAAAGAACGTTTCGGGCAGACGCCCCGGGAGTTCCGGCAGCACCGCCGTGGCGAGATCGCCTTGCAGCGGGCGTGACCCACCTCGTCGCACGGGGTTACGACGCGGGCCCGAGCCGGACCGGAAGCGTGACCGGGCCGACCGTGGGGATCTGCACCGTGTACTCGATATCCTTAGCGTCCACCGCGAGGGTCAGGTCGGGGTACCGGGTGAACAGGGTGGACAGAGCGATCCGGCTCTCCAGGCGCGCCAGCGGGGCACCGAGGCAGAAATGCGGGCCGCGGCCGAACGCGAGCTGATCCTTGTGCTCGTGATCGATATCGAACTTATCGGCATCGGGGTACTTCAGCGGGTCGCGGCCGACGCCGCCGTGCCAGATGATCATGCTGCCGGCCGGGATCGGCACATCGGCGACGGTCACATCGGTCTGCGGATAGCGCATGATCGCGCCGACCACCGAGGACCGGTAGCGCAGCGCCTCCTCCACCACATCGGCCCAGCGGTTCTCGGCCTGCGCGCGAGCGAGCTGCTCGGGGAACTCCCGCAGGGCGACCACCGCGTTACCGAGCAGATGCACCGTGGTCTCGTGCCCGGCGACGATCACCAGCCACAGCATGTTGATGAGTTCTTCTTCGGAGAGATCGTTGTCCTCGTTCGCCGCCAGCAGCGCCGAGGTGAGGTCGTCACCGGGTTCGGCACGCTTACGCTGCAGCAGTTCGGCGAAGTACACGCTCATCGCCCCCATGGCCGCTGCCGTTTCTTCACCGGTCGCGGTGGCCGAGACGATCGTCAGGGTCCAGTTCTTGAGCTGGGCCTGCTCGTCGATCGGCACCCCGAACAGCTCGCAGATCACCCGGACCGGCAGCGGTGTGGTGTAGTTCGAGATCAGGTCGACCTCGTCGCCCGCGGGGAAGCTGTCGATGAGCTCATCGGCGATCTTCTGCACCCGCGGTTCCATGGCCGCCACCCGGGCCGGGGTGAACGCCTTGTTGATGGTCTGGCGCAGGCGGCGATGCGCGGCGCCGTCCTGGTTGAGCATATGTTCGGCATCGACCAGCGGCCGCATCACCCAGTCGGCGGGAACGGTGCCGTTGTGCAGGGCCGGACACCGCGAATGGTGCTTGGGGAAGACCTTCTCGTCGAGAATCTCACTGACGGCACGATGGCTGACCGCGATCCACGCGGGAATACCGCCGGGCAGTTCGACCGGGACGATCTCACCGGCCTTCATGATGCGCTCGTGGGTCGTCAGCATGGGCTCACCGGGAGTCGGGAGCTGGATAAGCGAATCGGACATATTGCCTCCCTGGGGCTATCGGGCTGTCCGGGCCAGTTTCCGATGCCGGCCGATACCGCACAAACGGTGCCGTACTTCCTGCCGCCTACCGATATTCCCGCGCACCCAACCGTAAATTCGGCATCGCGCGGCCGGCGTCACGGTAAGCGTGCCTCGATGAACGAATACTGTTCCCGCGTGGGAACGATCCGATCGAGGGTGAACCCGGCGGAGGCGAGCAGTTCTTCGAACTCGTTGGCGCTGCGTTCCTTTCCGGTGGTGAGGGCGAGCATGGTCAGGTCGATCAGCTTGGTGGTGTGTGGTTCGTCGCCGGCCGGAACCACGCCCTCGATCAGAACCAGCCGTGCGCCCGGCGCCGCGGCGCTCTTGATGGATTCCAGGATGCGGACGCAGGAAGCGTCGTCCCAGTCGTGCAGGACCGCGGACATCACATAGACATCGGCGGGCGGCACGGACTCGAAGAAGTCCCCGGAGACGGTTTCGATGCGATCGGCCATCCCGAGTTCCGCGATCTTCTTCTGCGCCACCTCGACCACCTCGGGCAGATCGAAGAGGATTCCGCGCCGGGCAGGTTCGGAATTCAGCAGACGGGCCAGAATGGTGCCGTCGGCTCCCCCGATATCGGCCACGGTATCGCCCGCGGGAAGCCGGTAGTCCTCGAACATCCGATCGCGCAGCCCGCCGGTGAATCCGGCCATCCCACGGTTCTGCAAGTCCGCCATACCGGGGGTTTCGACCACCCAGTCGAAGAACGGCTGCCCCAGGTACCGTTCGGCGGCCGGCTCGCCGGTGCGTGCGGTGTGCAGCAGCTCGCTGAACGGAAGGTAATGCGTCTCCATCCAGTACAGGGCGATATCCCGGAGCGAACCCGGGCGCCGGGACGACAGCGTGGCGCCGATGGCCGTGGTCTCCACCATGTCCCCGTCCAGTCCACGGAAGACACCGAGGGGAGCCAGACTCCGGACGAGCCGGCGCAACAATTCGGGCCGCGCACCACAATTCGCCGCGAGATCGCCGATACTCCGGGGACCGTCGTCGAGTTGGGTGGCGATATCGAGCTTCGCCACCACGTACACGGCCTGCGAGATCTGGAAACCGCCGAGCAGCTGCATCATCGCCGGGACAGATGATTCCGGCGGCATCTCGGGGCCCGCTGTTTCGTTCACCGGTGCGTTCTCCATGGATTTCCTTTCAGCGGGACCGCGTGGAGCCCACTCGACCTCCTGCGCCGCGCCGAAATCGATTCACCGAACGGCACAGGACCCAGCGGGGATCATCGGCCGAAATCGTTCCGGGTCCGGGCGACCCCCAGGTACGACAACGACCCTAGCGCGCCGAAACCGGTTCTGGCTCATACCGTTCGGCTATCCGTCGGGTGATGCACCTCGCGCGAAGTTTCACCCCTCTCCCGTTCGACGCGGAGTCGGTCACCGGTCTTGTGCTGCGCGAAGGCGCCCAGCTGTTCGGCACCGATCAGCTCACCGTGCGCCGCCATCGGCACCGGCGCCGACGGTCCTCGACGGCTGGGTCCGAACCGATGGCCGACGACAACGAGGGGCAGCGCGGCCCGAGGCCGGTCAGCCCGCCGCGGTCGTGATCGCGGCTGTCACCTCATCGGGATGAGAGACCAGCGAGGCGTGCGACGAGTTGAGCTCGGTGGTCTGCGCGCCCATCCGGCCCGCCATGAACCGCTGCGACGACGCCGGTATGACCCGGTCCTGACCCGACACCAGATACCAGCTCGGCACCCCCGCCCACGACGGCGGGCCGGACGGTTCCAGGTTGGCCGAGACAGCGATCGAACGCTGGTGCGCGAGCATATCGGCGGCGGTGGCGTCGTCGACATCCTGGGCGAACACATCGTGGAACCGATCCGGAGCGACGTACCCGTCGAGGTTGCGGCCCATCGGCCCCTGCGGATCGTCCACGAGTTCCACCTGCAGTGTCGGCGGCAGCAGCTCACTACCCGGGAAGCGGATCGGATCCAGCGCCAGCTGCGCCACCTCACCTTGCGTCGGCGCGAACGCCGCGACATACACCATCGACACGACATCGGGGTCGTGCACATTACTGATCACGAAGCCCCCGTACGAATGGCCCACCAGCACGATCGGGCCCTCCACGGTGTCGAGAACCGACTGGATGGCCGCGGCATCGTGCGCGGGCCCACGCAGCGGGTTGGCCGGTGTCACCACCCGGTACCCCTGCCCGCGCAGCCGCTCGGCGACACCGTCCCAGCCGGTGGGGTCGGCGAAGGCACCGTGCACCAGCACCACGGTCGGCAGCGGGGCGGCGGCCGCGGGAATCGCACCGCCCAACGCCGCGGTCAACGCAATGATCAGAGTGAACAACGCAACGCGCAGAGTGCGGAATGTGGTCATGGTTTCCCTGTCCGGTCTCGATCGGTTCTCACGAAGTCGAGCAGGTCGGCGCGGAGATCTGCGCCGCACAGGTGATACGGCCACTGATTCTAGCCCCGCGATCGCGGGAAGGAGTCGATTCGTCTCTCATCCGCCCGCCTACCGGCGGCTGGAACAAACCTCCCGGAGCCGTCGGCGATCACCGGGCTCGCCTCGGCCGGGAACCCTCGTCACGCAGTCGCGGACCGGCGCTCAGTCGACCTCGGAAACCTCACGACCCCCCTCGACCAGATACCGGCCGGCCTGGAACCCCGCGGGTCGCAGCACCTGATAAATCGCCCCCGAACCGGTCACCGCACTGTCGACCAGCGTGAATCCCGACGCCGACGAGTCCGCGTCGAACAGCCGTTTCCCCGGACCGACCACCACCGGAAACACCATCAGCCGGTACTCGTCGATCAACCCCACCGCGTGCAGCGTGCGCACCAACTGCCAGCTCCCGTGCACCTGCAGTTCGCCACCCGGCCGTTCTTTCAGCGCCCGCACCCGCTCGACGACATCCCCGCCGATCACGGTCGCGTTCCGCCACTCGGCCTCGGCAAGCGTGGCCGAGACAATATGTTTCGGCAACCCGTTCAACTTCGTCGCCACGATATCGCCGGGGTCGGTGACCTGCGACCAGTACCCGTACATCATGTCGTAGGTATTGCGCCCGAGCAGGAACTCCTCGACCTGTTCGAACCACCCGCCGACGATCCGCCCGAAATCCTCGTCATCGGTGAACGGCACCTGCCACCCACCCCGCTCGAACCCCCCGCTGACGTCCTCGTCGGGGGCACCGGGCCCCTGCATCACCCCGTCCAGGGTCAGGAATTCGTGCGCCGTGAGCTTCATCGGTCTGTCCTTTCGCAGCGATCCGTCGCTGGTTATGACCTCTCCGCGCCCCGAAAATCATCTGTGGACGCCACCCACCCCAACCGTGGGCGCCCTCGGCACGAAACCGCCACTCACCGGTGCGCGTGCGCCCCTGTCACATGTTCGAGAATGATCGCCCGGGCACTGGCCCACGCCGTCGAATCGATATCGCCGAAATCCGCGTGACCGACCCCCTCGAGCAACCCCAGCCGCGCGGGATCACCCGCGGCCTGCGCCGCCCGCACATAGTTCCGCGACTGCACCGGATCCACCACCGTATCCGCCGACCCGTGCACCGCGACCACCGGAATCCCCACCGGCAGATGCCTGATCGGCGATCCGACGGCATACCGCGCGGGCTGCTCCGCCGGCGCCCCGTCGAGCAACCCCTCGACGAATTCGTCATGCCCCTTGCGCACCGCCAGAGCAAGATCGAATACACCGGCCATGATGGTCGCACTCCGCGGCCGGATCCGCGGCCGCGCCCCGGGAGCTCCCGCCCCGAGTGTGTGCCGCCCCGCGATCCACGCCGCCAAATGCCCACCGGCCGAATGCCCGGCAAGATGCACCCGCCCCAGATCGAGCCGCCCACCCGCCGCCTGCTGAACGACGGTAGCCAGGGACTCGGTGGCATCATCGGCATCGGCCAGGGTCGCCGGCCACCCACCTTCCCCGGTCACCCGCCGATACTCGATATTCCACACCGCGACCCCGGATTCGGCCAGCGACGCCGCCAGCGGTTCGAAGTAACCGAGATCGTGATCCTCCAGCCACCCACCCCCGTGCACCATCACCACCACCGGATACGGCCCCTCCCCCTCCGGCAGATGCAGAATCCCGTAGTTGTCCACATGGTCCCCGTAGACGACCTTCATCGTGTCCGCACGCCCCTGGAGAACGGGCCCTTCGGCAACCTCTCCACCGCACGAAACCCCGCCCACAGCCACCATAGTGACCGCTACGATCCGCGTCACCACCACCCGCAAACAACGCATCAGACCCCGCCTCACCTTGTCGCGAAAGCCCATCACCCGTTTACCCGCGAGTCACCCTGAGCACGACGACCCGGAGCATGTGTATGCCACGCGGAACCGCATTCGGTCACCATCGGGCAGCGATCCAGTCGAGTGCGCGTTCCGCGCCAGGACGGTACCGGTCCGGGACAGTCGGCAGTCGGCGCGCGATAGCACCTGGGTCGACCAAACCGGCCTCTACCAGCGCAGAAACAAAATTCTGATCCTTTTCTCGCAGCGCGCACAACTTCGCTACACAAAGATCTTCCTTGTCGAGGCACCATCCGGTGAACTGCGGCGCACCCGAAGGTGCGGCCGTATTGGCGTTTTGCACCTTGACCAATCGGCCGCGCCAGCCGGCCGGAAGCGCGGAAGTCTCCATATCCACGCCATCGATACTGAACCCATGGAGGTCTTCGAACGGCGAGAACTCTCCGGCCACGCCCTCGATGAGGTCCGCAAGCCGTGCCGTTTCTTCGTTGTCGACTGCAATCGGCAAGATATCTATTTCCAGCGACATGGTTGCATCGGCGGGTAGCTCGTCCTCCCGGAAGGTCCCGAGGATCGATTGCGAGCCCACCACGATCACCTCGGTTCGACCTATGATCTGGCACGCCGTCCGGATCGCATGCTCGAGTTGATGGCGGCGCATCAACTCGCCAGACGGAGCACGGTGGACCGTTCCTCCGGCGGCAACAGCCCGCCCAGCGGTGAAACCTCCCGCATTTCGATGGATTCGCGGTCCAAACCGGTGAGGGCCCTGTGAAGCGCGAGAACATCACCGTGTTCGATCATCGACTCCCAGCGGTCGAGGTTACGCAGATGGGGCTGACCGGATACTCCGGCACGGAGCCTCTGCAGGTTGCGTTCGATACGCGGCCGCCAACCCTCGAGGTCCGATTCGGTCAGATGCGCCGAGAGCCTCCGATGCAACATCCACGAGCGGCGCTCGGAGCGGGTGAGGTCCGGGGGAACAGCGCGCCGAATCACCTCGAGCCGGTAACCCATGCACGACAACAGCCGGTCCAACTGCTCATCGCTCAGATTCACCTTGCCCGACAGGCACTGACTGATGCTGGATTGCCGGACGCCACTCACCCGCGCCAATTCCGACTGGGTTGTCCCCGTCTCGAGCATTACCTCGCGTAGTACTTCACTCCGGCCGACCATGCAGGAACTATAGCGCACCATGCTATAGCCGTCGAGCGACGGGAGAACAGGCTCCCACCGCCTCGGCTCCAGGTACCGGCGCGGCTCGGCGCGGCATGAGATCGGCAATCGGCGCGCCGGCTTTCGAATTCACGATGCGTTCGACTGGACAATTGATCGACCACTGATACCCGCCACCCGAGGTCCGTACCAGCGTTGCTGGTCTTGGATGCGATGCTCGAGATAAGCCTGCGGTAGGCATTAGCGCATGGGAAGTGCCCCAGCGAATCTGGCGCGGATTCCTACGCAATGGCGGGACGGCCCGATCCCCAGGGAAAGAGGGATCGGGCCGCCGAGTGGACCACCGAGGCGATTCGCGATTCCGGTATATGGCTCAGACGATGAGGTCGGGGCTCAGGTAGCGGTTTTCGCTGCCGTCGTCCCAGCGGACTCGCATCTCCGCTTTGTAATCGTGGCCCGGACTCGGATCGGCCAGGCCGCCGGGCTGGTAGTAGTGCGGGCCGTCGGTGGCGATCGGGAAATCGGTGGTGAATACGACCACACCGCCCGGTTCTTGCGTGTAGTCCCACAGCATCAAATGCACTGTGCCGGAGCCATAGGTGTAATCGGTGAATCCGCTGTAATTGACGACACCATCATCCAGGGTGACGCACGCGTAAGAGGCGTGCACGAATTCACCGCATCCACCGTCATTCGATGCCGATGCGGTCCCCGCCGTACCCACCGCCGACGCCCCGACGACCGCGAGCCCGCTGAGCAGAGCCGCGGCGCGAGCGAACTTGGACTTCCTCATCTGTTCCTCCCGAAACACTTCAGTACGAACAGCCTGGAACAGAGCTCTGTGTCGCTACTGGCTCTGCGTCCGGGCTGCCCGGTGTGCGTTGCACTGTGCTTCGAGGTTCGCAATCCTCCCTTACCGCAACCCTTTCCAAGGGCTTACCAACGTAACCGGGAGACGGGAGCACCATACGTTCTGGCCGATGCCCGGTCGCAGTCGTCGACGGTGCCCAGGCCTGGATCTACCCTGCGTCACCTGCCGCGAGACCCATTCCGGCGGCGAGGTCGGTGAGGACCGCGTCGAACAGAACGTCCGGGTCGCTCACCGGCATCGGGTAATTGCCGAAAACCTCCAGCGTCACGTGACCGTAGAGCCGGACCCATACCGTCATCATCAGATACGCCACCCCGAGATCGAACTTCTCGGCCGGGAACTTCTGGTCCGACCCCGCCAGCAGCGCGAGGAGCTCACCCTGGAACGCGAGCAGGTCCTTGCGCAGCGCTTCGGGGATCGATTCGACCGGTGGAGTCGCCAGGTCGTAGGCCGCGAGCAGCTTCCCTGCGGCTTCCAGGAAGACCAGGCCGAAGGATTCGTCGAACCGGCGCACCGTATCCGGGCCGCCGGCGGCCGGGGAGGCGAAGACGAGGGTGAATTCGTTGCGGTGAGCCAGGGCCCAGCGCCGGAAGGAACGGCAGACCGCGAACAGCCGGACCACTCCGTCGTCGGGTAGCTCGGCTACCTGGGCGCCGAGGTCGTCGGCCAGCCGGATGCAGATATCGCGGCGCAGCGCGGCCAGCAACTCCTCGCGGGACGCGTAGTAGCGGTAGAGGGCGGGGGCGGTGATGCCGAGTTCACGCGCGATCGCGCGCAGGGTCAGCGCCTCGGCTCCCTGCTCGACCAGGAGCCCCGCGGCCGCGTGCCGGATATCGGCGTCGCTGACCGCGGGCATCCGGCCCCGCCGCGCGGGTGGTGTCATTCGTATTCGACCTGCCAGCTCTTGATTCCGTTCAACCACCCCGACCGTAGCCGAACCGGTTCGGAAACCTCACGCAGGTTGGGCATCACGTCGGCGATCGCGTTGAAGATCAGGTCCAGTTGCAGGCGGGCCAGATTCGCGCCGACGCAGTAGTGGGTGCCCGTGCCGCCGAAGCCGACGTGCGGGTTCGGGTTGCGGGTGACGTCGAAGGCGAACGGGTCCTTGAAATGATCCTCGTCGAAGTTGGCGGAGGAGTAGAACAGGCCCACCCGCTGGCCCTTCTTGATGGCCTGGCCGCCGATTTCGGTGTCCTGCAGGGTGGTTCGCTGGAAGGCGATGACGGGGGTGGCCCAGCGGACGATCTCGTCGGGGGCGGTGCGCGGGCGTTCGGCCCGGTACAGCTCCCACTGGTCCGGGTTGTCGATGAAGGCCTTCATGCCGTGGGTGGTGGCGTTACGGGTGGTTTCGTTACCGGCCACTGCGAGCAGGATGACGAACCAGGCGAATTCCTCCGAACTCAGTGCCTCACCGTCGACATCGGCGCTGAGCAGCTGGGTGATGATGTCGTCGGCGGGGCAGCCGCGGCGTTCCTCGGCGAGGTTCCAGGCGTAGCCCATGACCTGCGCGTTGGCCATGCGGTAGCTGTCGGCGTACTGGGGGTCGTCGTAGCCCATCATCTGGTTCGACCACTCGAAGAGTTTGCCGCGGTCTTCCTGCGGCACGCCGAGCAGTTCGGCGATGGCCTGCAGGGGGAGTTCGCAGGCGACCTGTTCGACGAAATCGCCGCCGCCGGCTTTCTTGGCTTCGTGCACGATACGTTCGGCGCGCTCGTGCAGGGCGTCGCGCAAGCTCTGGACCGCGCGCGGGGTGAAGCCGCGGGAGATGATGCGACGGAGTTTGTCGTGTTCCGGCGGATCGGTGTTGACCAGCATGGCGCGCTGGATATCGATCTCGTCGCGAGTGATCTCGCCGTTGAAGCGGATCACGGCGGTGTTGGCGTTGGTGGAGTAGACCTCGGAGTTCTTGGAGATCTCCTTGATGTGGTCGAGTTTGCTGACCACCCAGTAGCCGCCGTCGTCGAACCCGCTGACACCGTCGGGCTGGTCGACCCACCAGACGGGTGCGGTGCGGCGCAGTTCGGCCCATTCCTCGATCGGCAGCCGGGTGGCGAGCAGGTCGGGGTCGGTGAAATCGAAGTCGTGGGACAGGGACGGTGCGGTCACAAATGCCTCCTTCGGAAACGCTGTTCCTGGAGTGAACCACACCACAGTTCATTTGTGAACACCTTTTAGTAAATTGCGTTCACTTATTTGGCCAACCAGCAGCCCGGCCCAGGAAGCTACTCGTGGGCAATCACCCCTGCCGGGAGCGGCGGCCTACATGGCCGGCGCCTGCCGCCACCACCACGGCGACGCGAGGGTCCGGTTTATCCCTCCCGGGAGGAACCAGCGGCCGCGTATCGGCGAGGCGCCTACTACTCTGCCGAAGGCACGATCACCTTCGCCGGCCGACGACGAGGCAGGTCGGCCGAGCGCAGATATCAGGAGTTCAGGGTGACCGAAAAGCTGACAGTCGATCTGCACCCGATTTTCCGGAGTGATCGCGATATCGACAATGCGGTGCGCAACGCCGTGTTCCGTGCGGCCGCCCAGAAGGTCGGCTTGCTGGAGATCATTCCGGGCAAGGGTTCCGGAACCCTGAAACGTCGTGTGCTGGCGAAACTTTCCCAGGCGAGCCTGAAGAAGTTCTATCGGCGCGTCGAGGCGGATCCGGGCAACGAGGGCCGGATTCTCGTTCATTTCTGACCGGCTCTCGACGCCTTCGAGTTTCCTTTCACGGCGACGCGACAAGGAACCCCTCGAGGGACACGAGGCCTGCTGTGCCGGACCACGCGCCGGCGCTATACGCCTCGCGGACCTTCCGAACGCAGGTCATCGACCTTACGCATCGCGGCCCGCAACTCCTCCAGCCACGACTCGGTATGTTCGCCGACCAGCTTCACCGCCCAGGCCAGCGCATCGGCCCGGGAGCGCGCGACACCCGCGTCGACGAGGGTGTCGAGCACCTTGCGTTCCGGTTGCCGCAGCCGCGTCATCACCGGTACCGCCAAGTGCGTGAACAGGATTCGCCGGCCTTCGATCGAGACACCCCACGCCACACTGCGGCCGTACCGGTGCTGCGCCTCGTCCGCGATCTGCATCCGGGCCGACCGAGTGGACTCCCGGAACCGGGAGACAGCACCTTCCTTCGTCGCTTCCGGAACCGTGGATGCCTCCCCTTCCGCGGATCCCTTCTCGCCGGATGCGACATCCGGCCGCGGGAGCGGTAGCTCGCCGATCACCACGATCTCGTCGCGGTCGATCTCGATGGCGGGCGGGCCGGTGAACCAGTCACTCGGCAAACGACCCGCGAACCACTCCGGCACATCTGTCGCCTCGGGCAGATCGGCCTGCTGCCAGCCACCCGGCCGGCCGAAGCCGCGGCCCCGATGTCCGTGCCTCATAGGATCACCTTCTCGCTTACTAGCGGATTACTTGATTACAAGATTACGCCGCAATCAACGCCAGCGGTTCCGCCCACAGCGAAAGATGGGTCTGTCGCTTCCCGTGACAGCAGCGGTAGCCTGTCGGTACTGAAACAGTCGTCTCAGTGGATTGCGCGGAGAAGGGGGGCTTCATGTCTCCACCGGACCAGCACCGGGTCGTCGTTCGCCGGGCCGAGAACCCTGGTGATATGGGCTGGATCGTGATGGCCCATGGTGAGATCTACGCCGAACAGTTCGGCTGGAACACCGATTTCGAGGCATTGGTCGCCCAGATCGTGGCCGGATACGCGACCTGCCACGACCCCACCCGGGAAGCAGCCTGGATCGCCGAGGTCGACGGGCGGCGGGCCGGGTGCATCTTCTGCGTCGCCGACGAGGCACCCGGGGTGGCGAAATTGCGAATCCTGCTGGTCACCCCCGCCGGGCGCGGCCTGGGCGTGGGCACGCGCCTCGTCGGCGAGTGCGTAGCTTTCGCCCGGGACACCGGATACGAGCGGATCACGCTCTGGACCAACGATGTCCTGACGTCCGCGCGCAGGATCTACCAGGCAGCCGGATTCACTCTCGCCGGCGAGGAACCGCACCACAGCTTCGGCCGGGACCTGATGGGACAGACCTGGACCCTCGATCTCGGCCAGGGGGCGCGGATACGAGCGGGTAGCGCCGGCTCGGATCAGATCCGGAGCGGACCACCGTAGGCGACAACGACATTCATCAGCCGGACGCGGTTTCGGCCGGGACGACCGCCGTACCGCCCCGGCGCGTACGTGAATACTCGCGCACGGGCCGCAGGAACGCCCGGACTCGTCCGGGCACACCAGGATGTAGCGGCGGGTAGACCAGGCTCAGCGCGGCGGCGAGGGTGAAGTAGCTGCGCAGTACCCGGAAGCACAGGTAGGCCGGGACATATTTCAGCGCGCTCGGCCGTAGCAGCAGGCAGATGAACACGGTCATGATCAGCGGCATCCCCAGCACGGTGGCCAGGACCGGCTCCCAGCGCATACCGGTGAAAATCGCCTGGAAGCCGACCTGGGCGATGAGTGCGAACAGCAGCAGCGGGGCCAGCATCGCCCGGCGGGCGGCGTTGACCAGCTGGAACGGCAGGACGAAGGTTCCCGTCATCGATCGCCGGTCCAGCAGGGTCGACCGGTTGTGGGCGGTGATGTGATAGATACTGCGGAACCAGCGAACCCGCTGTTCGCGGAGATGCGCATAGGACAGCGGGGTCTCGCTGTAGTAGATCGCTTTCGGGTCGGCGAGGGTGTGAAAGCCCGCGGCGGTGAGCCGGATACAGATATCGGTGTCCTCACCGTTCATGCCCTCCACCATTCCGCCGACCTTGCGCAGGGCGCTCTGCCGGTAGATCGCGAACATCCCCGGAACGCCCAGCACCCCCTGGTAACCGTCCAGGGAGACCTGGAAGAAACCGTGCCGCATGAGGACCTCCACCAGCCGGACCTTGTCGATCCAGGTCTTCTCCTCGGCGGGCATCGGCATACCACCCACCGAACCCACCCGCGGGTTCGCGAAATGCCGCATGGCGGTTTGCAAGCATCCGGGACCGATCACCGTATCGGCGTCGATCCGCACCACGAAATCCTCGGTGATCCGCTGAATCCCCAGGTTCAGGGCGATCGCCTTACCGGGTTTGGGACAGTCGAGCAGTTCACCGGTGATAGCGGTGCACTCGCTGATCGCTTGCCGCGCGACCACGGCGGTGTCGTCGGTCGACGCGTTGTCGACGATATAGAGGTGGATCCGGCCCGTATAGGTGCGTGCCGCGCGATCGACCGAGGCGATGGTGGCGGCGATATCGTGCGCTTCGTTGTGGGCGGGCACGAGTACCGCGACCGGTGGCGCGAATTCGGCGCGGCGGGACCGGCGCAGCATGCGCCACCCGAACAGCGCGGTCGTCACCGCGAAGATCTGCTGGACCAGGAAGACTCCGGGGCCGATACCGCCGAGCAGTGCCCACGCCCGCATGGTGACGACCGCGCCGAAGAAAATCTGCATCGCCGCGACGGCACCCAGGCACGCGACCGTCAGACAGGCGAACAAGGTGAAATACGCTGCCGGTGGTGTCTTGGGGTTCAGCGGTGGCGGCCCGCGATCGGGTAACTGCGCCTGCTTCAGAATCGTATGCGGAAATACGCCCAGGGCCATGAGACCCGACGCCGCCTGCAGGCCGAGCACCGGGATCGAGACGAGCTCGAGGTGATCGAGGGCCCAGCCGACGAAATCGGCGAAAACACAGAACACGGCGAATTTCCACAGCAGCGCCACCCCGAGGAACACCCGGCGCCAGACGTTCGAGTAGGCGTAGAAGGCGTACGTCACGAAGAAGATGACGATGAACAGCCGCGTCGGGACGGCGACATCCCCGCGATCGGAGGCGAAGAAGATCAAATCGGCCGGCCGGATCAGATATTCGGCATGGACCAGCCAGGTACGCAGGCACATCGCCAGAACGCTGAGACCGGCGAAGGTGATCAGGAAGCCGTTGGCGGCGGCGGCCGGCCGGTCCACGGCGTACTCGGCGGGTGCGCTGTCGACGGAACGAAAATAGTCGCTGATCGGCGACTGGGCCGGGGTGTGCACGTCGATCATCGGGGCCGGTCCGTGCGTCCGGGTCCGGCCGTTGCGACGCTACCGTCGGCGTTGACGGCGAAACTGCCCTGGGCAGTCACCACCTGGGCGGACTCCGGGCCGAATGCGGGTAGCGGCACAGGTCCGATATCGCCGACCGGTTGGATGACGAGCCCGGCGGCACCGCCGCGGCTGGTGGCACGGTCGACCACGATCCCGTTGTCGAACGACGAGATATCCAGCGCCGGCTGTCCCGGGCCAGCCACCAGCCGCCCGTCCCGGACGCTCACCGGCGGGTTCACCTCGGGACTCTGCCCGACCAGCACGAACGGTTGCCCGGGCGCCGGTTGGGTGTTCCAGCGGAACGTGGGACTGTACTGCGCCGGAACGAATTCGCTCAGCACCGGAACGGTCGCGTCCAGCAGGCTCGAGATATCCGCGCCCGCAGCCTCGGGTACATAGACCGAGAAACCTGGGGCAAGATCGCGGGGCAGGCCCGTGAACCCGGGCGCCGTTTCATCGCCCAGTTCCAGCGCGGATACGCCGGTCAGCTGAATCGGGTAGCTGGTGACGCGGACATCGCAGCCGCCGAGGTCACGATCCCGTTGAACGGTCAACGTCAGCTGATTGTCCAGCAAATGGGCCCCGGCGGGCAGCGGGATGACCACCTCTCCCCCGGACCTGTCGAGCCGCCGGCTGTCGAGCAGTTGCCCGTTCAGTTCGACGTTCAGCACCCAGGTGAGATCATCGGGCGAGGCGGGCAATCGGAACCCCACCCGGACAGCGCGGGGCAGGCGCCCGCCGGGGAGGTCGGCGAGTGAATAACCGGCCCGCCATCGATGGGATTCGGCGACCTGCGTGACCGACATATCCGCGCCGAACGCTTCCAGGCCCACCTGATCTCCGGTAATCGGCGGTGTGGCCAGGGCGCGGGGTGCGCTACCGGCGGAATCCGCCGTGCCCGACACCGGTTCGGTCAGGAAATTCCCGATCAGGCTCCCGTCCGGCTCGATCACCCCGACGACGGGAGTGTCGGTAACGGTACCCAGTGCGATCCCGTTCCCGGCCGGGTCACCGGCGTCCCAGCCGGTGAGCTCGGTCAGCTGCTGGGGCGGACCGACCAGCAGCACGCTGTGCTCATCGGACTCCGGGAGCCGGTCGGCGAAGTCCACCTGATATCCGGCACGGGTCAGCGTCACCCCGAGCTGCGCGGCGGTGGTGCGCCAGGTATCGCTCTGGTCGGCGAGCACGACCGTCAGCCGGCGGTCCCAGGACGCCACCGCGTCACGGATGGTGTGAATCGGCTCGTCGAGAGCGGCTTCGACCACGGTTTCCGGGTCGAGGTGGATCCGCATGCCGGCGGAGCGGTCGTTCACACAGACCTGGTTGTTCAGCATGCCCTCGGTATGCACGCGGACTCGGAGCTGTCCGTCCACGGCCAGGTACTGGGGCACGTCCACCAGCACATCGAGCTCGTTGTCTCCACGGGCGAGTTCACTGCGATAGACCTGCCGGCCGTTCACCTCGACTGCCAGGAACACCGTGCTGTCCTGCGCGACCTGCGTGGATCCGCGCAGGTGGAGCCGGGTCTGCTCACGCCCGGAATCGACCGGCAGGGTGACCGGAAAACTGAGCGAAGGCGATTCGTCGCCGAGCCAGGCACCGTCGGCGTAGCCGAGCCCGGCGAGTGTCCGGTCGAAATGGCGCTCCGCGGGCACGTGGAGACTGGTGTCGTCGTAATCCTGGGTGAACCAGGTCGGCCGGACGATCACGAAAGCGAGCAGGACAACGAGCGCGATCCCGAGAATCCACCAGGCGGAGCGCGGAACGGTACGCCCGCGCTCCCCAGGGAAGTACTCGGGCTCGGATTTCCGCGACCCGTTATCCGGTGCACCACCGGCCGGATCCTTATCGTCTTCGCTCAAACCTCCTGCTCCTCGACCACGTGTTTACGGGTCTCATTCCAGTACGAGTGGCTGGGAATACGGGTCGGGTCGACGCGGTCGCAGTATTTCCGGGCTATCTCGGATTCCGCGGCCAGCAGGGACGAATCCAGCGCTATCGGATTCAACCCGAGCTCCAACAGATGGTCGTTGCGGGCCGCCAGCTCATTTTCGGCGGCTTCTTGCCGGGGATTGGGAACCGCGTGGACTTCGGCGCCGATCGCTGTGGACACCAGCCGCGCCAGATCCGCGACCCGATGGGTTTCGGTGATCTGATTCATCACCCGCACTGTCCTGCCGACCGCGGCACCCGATTCCACCGCCATCCGGATACAGCGGATCGAATCGTTGATATTGATGAATGCCCGTGTCTGACCGCCTGTTCCGTACACGGTCAGCGGGTAGCCGATCGCGGCCTCCACCAGGAACCGGTTGAGCACGGTGCCGTATTCACCGTCGTAGTCGAAACGATTGACCAGGCGCGGATCGCGGGCGGTTTCCTCGGTTTGCGTTCCCCAGACAATTCCCTGATGGAGATCGGTGATCCGCACTCCGTCGTTGCGGGCATAGAACTGGAACATCAATTGATCCAGCGATTTCGTCAGATGGTAGACACTTCCCGGCTTCGTGGGATAAAGGATTTCTCGGGAATACGTCTTGCCGTCACGACCCGGATAACTGACGGTGAGATAGCCTTCGGGCAGATCCACCGGGACACTTTCGTAGCCGTACACACCCATCGTCCCGAGATGGACGATATGAACATCCAGTTCGAGCGCCACCACCGCCGCGAGCAGATTATGGGTCCCGTTGACGTTGTTGTCGACCGTGTAGCGCTTGTGCCACGGCGACTTCATCGAATACGGAGCGGAGCGCTGTTCCGCGAAATGCACGACGGTATCGGGTCGCACGGCCTCGAGCACCGCGGTGAGCCGCTCGTAGTCGTGGGCGATATCCAAGCGAACCAGCTCGATATCCCGCCCGCTCACCGCCCGCCACGCGGCCAGTCGCTCGGCGGGTTCGCGTATGGGTGTCAGTGAGCGAACACCCAGTTCATCGTCTGTCTCGCGGCGAACCAGGCTGTCCACGATCGTGACGTCGTGGCCGGCCGCCGAAAGGTGCAGTGCGCTCGGCCAACCGCAGAATCCGTCCCCACCCAGAACCATCACCCGCATCCGTATCCCCTAACTCGATGAGCTTCAGTTCATTTGCGGTATTCATATGTGTGGAACGTTTCTTCAGTTGTGCGTCCCGGTCGGGCAGCGCGCGGCGCGGAATCGGCACCGGCTGTAGCACCGGATCGGTGCGGAACCGACCGAATTCACTTTTTCACTGCCGGGAACAGAAACATTACCTCTTTCCCAGCCGGTGCACGGCTCGATGAACCGAGTGGATGCCAGTCCGTAGTATCGCCGAGACTGCAGAAGCGGATAACCGTATTTTGCAGCGGAATCATCCGCTAAAAGGGAAGACTGGCCGATTCCGTCACGGCGCCCGACTTCTATTTGGTGAGGGCCGGATCTCCCCACACACCGTTGCCCAGCTGACCACAACTCTCCAGGTTCCCGTCCACGAACGTGAAGCCGATCGTCAGGCTCTGCACGCCCGCCACCGATACGTCCACCGCCGGCGGCTCCCCCGCGCGCACACTTCCGGACGAATAGATCGACTTACCGTCGGCGATCACCTCGAACTGCAGGACAGATTCCGCGTTTCCGCCGTCCGCCAGCCCGACCACGGATGAGAAGCGGGACCATTCCCGCTTCAGGTCGTAGGTGTGGCTCACCGCGGTATTGCAGCCGTTGAACTGCTGATAGATCGCGTGCGCGTAGGAAACACCGTTCATGGTTATCGTCCCGGTGTACGCCGAACTCCCGGTGGGGGCCATATCGGCCAGATACTGCTGGGCGGGCGCCGCGGGCGGCACCGCGGCCGGCGGAGCGGACACCGGACGCTGCGTGGTCGTCTCCGTGAGCGCGGTATCGGAATCCGCCTCACCCGACGCGGAACCGACCAGAAGGGTGACGACCAAGCCCACGATCGCCAAGGCGAAACCGATCCCTGAGACGAGCATCACTCGATGAACGGGATCACCGGTACGGGCGCCCGGCGCGACACGCGCCGGCGAGTGAGGACTCGGATTCTGCCCACGGGTGGGATCGGCTGGATTGGACACTCGCACACTCTTCTTCAACGAACTCGCCGGAGCCCGGACGGGCGCCGCAGCAGAGATATACCACGCCCGCGAGGCGTATGGAATTGGAGCGCTCAGGTCAGTTGTTCCGTCCTCGACAGCGTAATCCCGGCAATGTGGTCCTTTCCGCAGGAATCGCGAAAAACGCGGTGCGCATTAGTAATTCAGCAACATAGGACCAGACCATTTCGTCCACGACCCCGCGAACGGTTCGACGTGACTTCCGGCGATTCGCCGGGCCGGCGGCCGCGCTGATTTTCCGGCGGGCAGGAGCCGGAACATCCGACCCGATGCCACCGGTGATCAGTGGCCACAACCCGATACCCGGCCCGGGCCGACGTGATATGCGTCGCGTCCGGCCGCGAACCGCATACTCGTGCGGACATGCGGAAATACCGGTCGTCGAATACCGGAATGCCTCGGCGCCGGAGCTCGCGGCGCCGGAACCGCCGCCCTCGTGCTGTAGGGTGATCCGAGTACCTGCGCCGGCGAGCTGCAAGTACTCCGTCGCGGATCTGATCCCAGCCTTTCGCGTCGGGACCCGCGACGCCGCCACCTCGTATAGGCGCGGACATCGGTCCGATCGGACGTCGCGGTATCACCTCCGATGCCGAAAGGCGCCCATACTTTCATGCCAGTCCACACTGCTGTCGCGCAGTCATTCGCTTCCCTCGGCGTATCCACCGGGATCGCCGACGAACTCACCGCCGCGGGTATCACCGCGCCGTTCCCCATCCAGTCCGCCACCCTGCCCGACAGCCTCTCCGGCCGCGATGTACTCGGCCGCGGCAAAACCGGTAGCGGCAAAACCCTCGCCTTCGCGATCCCGGTGGTCGACCGGCTCGCCGGCGAACGTCGCGTACCCGGACGCCCGACCGGGCTGATCCTCGCCCCGACCCGTGAGCTCGCGACCCAGATCGCCGCCACCCTCACCCCGTTGGCCGCCGTGCGCGGGCTTCGGGTGACCACGGTTTTCGGTGGTATCCCGGTGAACCGGCAGGTCAAGGCCCTGAAGCAGGGCGTGGACATCGTTGTCGCCTGCCCGGGCCGGCTCGAAGATCTGATGAAACAGCGAGCGGTATCGCTGGATGCTGTGCGGATCGCGGTCCTGGACGAGGCCGACCATATGGCCGATCTCGGTTTCCTCCCCGGCGTCACGCGAATTCTCGGCGCGACACCCGCGGGCGGTCAGCGTCTGCTGTTCTCGGCCACGCTGGACAACGGCGTCGGGAAACTGGTCGACCGATTCCTGCGGGAACCCGTCACCCATTCGGTCGACGATATCGACGCCCCGCCGCCGAAGATGGAACATCACGTCTTCGAACTGGAGGGCGCCGCGGCGAAGAAGGAGATCATCCGTGCGCTGGCGGCCGGCAGCGGCCGGCGCATCCTGTTCATGCGCACCAAACACCACGCTCGCCGGCTGGCCGGCGAACTGACACGCGCGGGTATCGCGGCGGTCGACCTGCACGGGAATCTTTCGCAGCCGGCTCGCGACCGCAACCTCGCCGCCTTCGCCGCGGGCACCGCCCGGGTGATGGTCGCGACCGATATCGCGGCGCGCGGTATCCACGTCGACGATCTCGAACTGGTCGTGCACGTAGACCCGCCCGCCGAGCACAAGGCCTATCTGCACCGGTCCGGCCGCACCGCGCGCGCCGGTACCGAGGGCACCGTGGTCACCCTGGTTCTGCCCGAGCAGCGCAAGGATGTCGCGGCGCTGCTGCGGAAAGCCGGTATCACCGTCAAACCACGCCCGGTGACCCTCGATTCGCCGATCATCGCCGACCTGTCGGACGGCGCGGTGATCACCCCGCTCCCGGCGGAAGCGCACCCGGCCGTCGTCTCGGCGCCGGGCGGCTCCCGAGCGGCGAACGGAAACAGCCGCGGCAGCAAGCGCGGATCGCGCGGCCGGCGCACGGCAACCGGTGCCC
The DNA here is from genome assembly GCF_040632335.1 of Nocardia sp. NPDC019395. Taxonomy (NCBI): domain Bacteria; kingdom Bacillati; phylum Actinomycetota; class Actinomycetes; order Mycobacteriales; family Nocardiaceae; genus Nocardia; species Nocardia sp. NPDC019395. The sequence goes on along the minus strand of NZ_JBEYBT010000002.1, from coordinate 208,592 downwards.
GCGCGGATTCGCCGAGGTCGAACGCCTTCGAGCCGGCACCCACCCGGACGGGCGAACGGAGCCGGCCGGAAGGCACGGGTAACCGCTCCCGGCAGGGTGACCGTTCCGGTGCGGCCGAACACGCCGGCGCGCGTGGCTCCAGCGGGCGACGCGGGAATACCGCGGGTCGCTCCGGGAATCGGGCGGCAGCGTCGAGCCACGAGACACGGCAGCAGCCCGGTTCGCCGGCCCGGAACCAGGCATCCGGAGCCAAGCGTGGGACCGGGGCGGCACGCACGAACGGTGGGAACACCGCCGAGTCCGCGCGTGGCCGCCGCCCGCGCCGGGCGACCCGGCCGGCCGGGTGAGCGCAAGCCCGCCTCCTTCGCGGAAGCGGGCCATATAAACCGTGCTGGGCGAGGGCCGTCAGGAATCATCCCGGCTGACCTCGAATGTCGAGCACCCCGCCGATTCCACCGTTCCCCGCATGATGTCGGACGTCACCTCGGTGGCGACGAGATCCACCATGCTGTAGTTCTGGGGCCGGACGATCCAGCGGACCTGGGCGAACTCGATCTGCTCGCCGTCGGCTGTCGCCCGCATCTCGAACTTGCCCGACTCCGCGGCGACATTGGTTTGCAGTGAATAGAACTCGAATTCGGTCCGTCCGGTGTCGTCGACGGTCAGCTTCAGCCCGGTCGCGCCCTGCGCACAGGTGTAGGAGCCGATCCACTCCCCGGCGATCGCCGCCAAGTCCGGCGTGGAAGCGGGGCCGCTGTCCTCCGAAGCGAGCGGTGTCCCCGATACCGAACGACTACACCCGGACAAGACCGTCACCAGAAACAGTGCGGCGACAAGGAATCGCCGAAACCTTCTACTCCCACCACGCACCTGCGGAGACTACCGTGCCGTCTACCGGTCTCCTACCCACATCGACGTGCGGGATCGGTTATCCGCACGTCGAGAGCTGAAGTGACGGCCGCTGAGGTGGGGACCCGTCCCGGGCAAACGCGGGACCGACCAGCCGATACATGTGTACATATACTCGGATCATGTTGGATCCTCTCAGCCTTGCGGTCGGTGCGGGCCTGATCGCAATCGGCTGGGCCGGTGGCCGGTTCGGGCTCCGGCGAACCCGGTCGGCCCGGAAACTGCCCGCGCGCTGCGGTTGCGGACACGATCTGGCGCTGCACGACCGCGCCGCCGGGACCTGTCACGCCGAGAACTCCCGCAAAGGCATCCACGGCCTGCGCGAATGGGTCCCGTGCAACTGCCGCCGCTACACCGGCCCGACCCCGCTGGAGGACGTTTTCAGCTCACCGATCCTCCCACCGGAGTCCTGATCCGCCGCAACACAGCCGCACCGCACCCGTGCGGCGCACGGCCGGGGTCGATATCGCCGGCCCGGAACGGGTCTGCGCGACAGACCTGTAACTCCGAGCCGGAAAGCACGACCGCCCGCCTCCGCGATACGCGGAGGCGGGCGGTGGTGTACCGGACGGCTCAGTGCGCGAGCACCGGCTCGCCTTCGGCCGGGACCGGCAGGGTGTTCGGCAGCAATATCGCGAGCACCACCGCGCCGAGTGCGAAAACACCGGCGGCCCAAGCGAAGCTGGTGGTGTAGCTCTCGATCGCCGACTGCGCGACAGTGACCGGGTTCGGTGTCCGGGCGGCCAGATAGTCGCCCGCCGCCGAGGCCGCGATCGTGCTCAGCAGCGCCGTGCCGATCGAACCACCGACCTGCTGGCTGGTGTTGATCATCGCCGACGCGACCCCTGCGTCGTCGTGCCGGACGCCGGCGGTGGCGCTCTGGAAGGCCGTCGACATGGCGCCACCGAGGCCGAGGCCGAGCAGGATCAGGGCCGGCAGGATATGCGTGGCGTATCCGGTATCGAGCCCGATCCGGGTCAGCCAGAGCATTCCGAGGGCGGCGATCGCGAAACCACCACTGACGGCCACCTTGGGCCCGACCTTCGGCAGCAACAGCGACGGTGTCGTGGTGGACGAGGCGACCATTCCGGCCACCATGGGCAGGAATGCCACACCGGTCATGATCGGCGAGTAGCCGAGGGTCAGCTGCATGTAGTAGGTCAGGAACAGGAAGATCGCGAACATCCCGATCCCCATGACGAACACCGCCAGGTACGCGCCGCCGCGGGTGCGGTCGAGCACGATGCGCAGCGGGAGCAGCGGGTGGGCCACCCGGGTCTCCAGCCAGACGAACACCCCGAGCAGCGCCGCACCGCCGATGAGGAACGCGAGGGTGACCGAATCCGTCCAGCCCTCGCTCTCGGCATGGGAGAACCCGTAGACGATGCTGAACAGCGCCGCGGTGACCACGGCCGTGCCCGGGATATCGAGTTTCGGCCGCACGCCGCCGGCATGCCGCGCCAGCAACAGCACCGCGCCCACCAGCGCGACGGCCGCGAAGATCAGGTTCACGAACATCACCCAGCGCCACGAGGCCCATTCGGTGAGCGCGCCGCCGAGCAGCAGGCCGATCGCGCCACCGGTACCGGCGACGGCACCGAAGATACCGAAGGCCTTGGCCCGTTCGGACGGCTCGGTGAACGTGACGGTGAGCAGCGAGAGCGCCGCGGGCGCGAGCAGTGCGCCGAAGACACCCTGGCCGACCCGCGCCGCGACCAGCATCTCGAAGTTGGCGGCCGCGCCGCCGACGGCGGAGGCCACGGAGAAGCCGATCAGGCCGATGATGAAGGTGTTGCGCCGGCCGAACAGGTCGCTGAGGCGGCCGCCGAGCAGCAGCAGGCTGCCGAAGGCCAGGGCGTAGCCGGTGATCACCCATTGCCGGCTGGCGTCGTCGAACCCGAGGTCACGCTGTGCCTCGGGTAGTGCGATGTTCACGACGGTCGCGTCGAGCACGACCATGAGCTGAGCGACGCCGAGTACGGCGAGAACCCACCATCGCAACGCGTGCGAACCGCGCCTGCCCGACGGTATTTCCTGCGCGGATGGACCGCGATCGATCGTGGTAGTCATCTCGCCCCTTGAAGTATGGATTAACCGGAGGAGTAATCTCCGCTTGCATGAACGCTAACACAATAACGGAGATGGTGTCTCCACTTAATCCCGTCGTTGGTAGACTGCGGCTGTGAAACCCGCCACGACCCTGCGCGCACCTCGGCGTCTGCGCGCCGACGCCGTACGAAACCAGCAACGCATCGTCGAGGCGGCCCGCGAACTGTTCGCCGACCGCGGGCTCGAGATCACGCTCGACGACGTAGCCGAACGCGCGGGCGTCGGAGTCGGCACGGTCTATCGCCGCTTCGCCAACAAGACCGAGCTCATCTCCGAGGTCTTCGAACACCACCTCGGCGAGTTCGCCGACGCCGCCGAGGCGAGCAAACAGCACCCCGACCCCTGGCTCGGCCTCGTCCAGTTCGTCGAATACGCCTGCCGGCACCTGTCGATCAACCGCGGATTCAGCGAGGTCATTCTCGAACTCGACCTCGATACCGATCGGTTCCATCGCCTGCGCGAAAGGATCAAACCGGCCGTCGCCGGGATCGTCACCCGCGCGCACGACGCGGGCGTCCTGCAACCCGATATCGAATCCTCGGACCTCTTCGCGATGATCCATATGGTCGACGGTCTGGCCGAGTTCGCCAAGCCGATCAATCCGGAGATCTGGCGGCGCTATATGGCCATCGCGCTCAACGGTATTCGCGCCGATACGGTCGCACGCCAGGAACTACCGGTCCGCGCCCTGACCGACGACGAGGTCGACAGGGCCAAACACGCCAAGCACGCCCCCTGCGCCGGCCGGCGCCGCTGACCGACCCCACACGGGCTACTCCGCGTCGAGTTGATCGAGTAATTCGACGGCGGCGCGGGTGTACTCACCGATCCACCGGTCGTGGATTCGTTTGATCGGCATCGGGGCCAGCGCCAGATGCCGTTCCCGCCCCACTTTGCGGCCGGTCACCAGGCCGGCCCGCTCCAGCACCCGAAGATGTTGCAACACCGTGGTGCGATCCAGTTCGGGAAATACCTCACACAGTCCACCCGTGGTGCGCGGCGACTCCCTGAGCGCGTCGAGCATTGCCCGCCGGGTCGCCGAGGCCAGCGCCTTGAACACGAGGTCGTCGGAATCCTTGTCACCAACCGCAGACATGTTGTAAATTTATCACATGTCTGATTTGAAAGAACTCTCCTTCACCGTGTCCGGCCGCGTAGCCCGCCCCTGCGCCGAGGTCTACGAGGCCGTCGCCGATCCCGCACAGCTGTCGAAGTACTTCACCACCGGCGGCGCGCGCGGACGGCTCACCACAGAGACGGAGGTGACCTGGGATTTCCACGACTTCCCGGGCGCCTTCCCCGTACGTGTACTGAAGGCCGACCCACCCCGGACCATCGTCATCCAATGGGACGGCGAGGCGACGACGGGCGAAGCCGGCGCCACGACCACGACATTCGAGTTCGAACCGATCGACAACGACACCCGCACCCTGGTGACGATCACGGAATCGTCCTGGCAGCCGACGGAAGCGGGCGCGAAGAGCGCATTCGGCAACTGCGAGGGTTGGACCGGAATGCTGGCCGCCCTCAAGATATGGGTCGAGCACGGCATCAACCTGCGGGAGGGCTTCTACAAATAGCGACCGGCACTTCCCGCGAAGGCGCGGTGCCCTACGCCGCAGGTCAGGTCAGGGTTTCCGAGATCTTCGGAACCACACCGTCGATGAGGTCGGCCGCGGAGTCCGCGGACCACTCCCGGAATGCTCCGACCGACGGCTCATCGCCCGTCACCACCAGCCTGGCCGGCGCCTTCGCCAACCCCTCCGGCAGCCCACCCCAACCGCTCTGCCCATCCGACCGCAGCACGATCACCACATCGACCGGCTCCGCCACCCGGAAACTCGCGATCGGAAGCGTCCGCGGGGATTCCTCGTCACCGTCCGGCCGGTACGCGTCCGCATAACGGAACCCGATATCACTCAGGAACTCGGCTTGCGGCGAACCCGCCAGGATCGCCGTCAACGGAGGACCTCCGTGCACGCGCCCGGGGTCATAGTTGAATGCCGCCACCACCTTGCCGCTGAACTCGGGATGCTGGGAACGCACCGCGGCCAGCGCGCCGGCATCTTTCGACCCGGCGGAGGACACCAGAACCACGCCCACGACAACGGCGAGGGCCACGACGATCGGCACCGCGAACGCGATGAGCATCCGGCGCCACGTCCGCGAGTTGCCCGGCCGGTCGCGCACCTCGGGATCCGGACCGGTCCGCCGGTGGTCCGCGCCGGTGGATTCCTCGCTGTGCCGAGCGAACAGGTACGGCGGGTTGCCGGTACCCGCGGGCGGCGATACCGGAAAAGGGCCGCCCTGGGGCAGCGGCCCGCCCTCCGGGGCCCGGTACTGCATCCGGCCGAGGAGAGCGGCTTCCGCGTCGCGAACGAATTCCTGGCAGCTGTTGTAGCGGTCGTACGGGGATTTCGCGAGCGCCTTCGCGAGAACATTGTCGAATTCCGGGGCGATATCGTGCCGGATGCTCGTCACCCGCGGGGGTGGCTCGTGCACATGTCCCATCAGCACCACCGCCGGAACGGCGGACGGATAGGGATTCCGGCCGGTCAGCAGCCGGTAGAAGGAGCAGCCCAGACTGTAGATATCGGAGCGATGATCGAGTGGTTGCCCGAGGAGCTGCTCCGGTGAGGCATAAGCGACCGTGGCCACGAATTTGCCTGTGGCGGTGAGGTCCTGATCGTCCTCCGTCGATTTGGCCACACCGAAATCCGCGAGCAGTACTCGTTCGCCGGCTTCCCCGCCGGCCCGGGACAACAGGAAGTTCGCGGGTTTCACATCACGATGCAGCAGCCGTCGATAGTGGGCGTAATCGAGACCCTTACCCACCTCCGAAATGATGTGGAGCGCCCGTAGCGGGTGCATCGTCGTCGACCCCTGCGGCGACTCCCGCGCGGCGTCGGTCCCCGGTACGTACTGCATCGCGATCCAGAGCCGGCCGTCCTCCGCACCCCGGTTGTACACCGAAACGATATTGGGGTGGTCCAGGCCCGCGGCGAGACGGCCCTCACGTTCGAATCGGGCGCGAAATTCCCGGTCTGTGGACAACTGCTCGTTGAGGACCTTGACGGCGTCCTGCCGTGGCAGGCTCGGATGTTGCCCGAGGTACACCGAACCCATACCGCCACTGCCGAGTACCCGGAGTATGCGGTAGCCGCCCACCACGGCACCGAGCGGCAATGGCATCGCGCGTCCTCCTGCATCTGTCCGGCCGCCCGGTGAGCGATCAGGTCCTTTCCGGGTGACCGAGTAGATCCTGCCTCAGCTTCCCCGGCCCCGCAGGTGCGGCCCAGGACACCGGCTCCCCGATCACGACACGCCCCGCACCCACCCGACCGGCATGATCTGCGGTTACCTGCCTGCTCCCGCGGATCGAGCGGGCGGCTGCGACTGCCGGTCACCGGCGGCGACTACCATCCGGCAGATGTCGATGCCGAGTGATATGCCTGCGTTCAATCGGACCGTGGTGGAGAATTTTCGCGCCAACGGCGGGGAGATCACGATGGACGGAATGCTGAAAGGGGCCGACGTCGTTCTACTCACCACTGTCGGCAGGCGCAGCGGACGGCAGCATATCGTGCCGCTCGGATATCTCATCGACGGTAACGATCGAATCGTGTTGTGGGCGTCCAATATGGCCGCGCCCGAGCACCCGGAGTGGTATCGGAACCTGGTGGCCAACCCGCAGGTCATGATCGAGCGGCCCACCTCGGCGGGTATCGACCTGTTCACCGGCACCGCGCGCACCACCACCGGGGCCGAACGCGAGCGGCTGTTCCGGATGCTGGAGGACCGGTTCCCGCATATGGCCGCGCATCAGCAGCAGACCGAGCGGGAGATCCCCCTGGTGGCGGTTGAACGGGTGTCGGGGCTGCCCGACTAGATCACCGAACGGCGACCCGACCGCCCGAGCCGCACGGCCGGGCGGGACAGCCGCGGCCGCAAGCGGATTCACCTGCCGGTACGCCCGGCGTCGCCGGCCCGAGGCGGCACGATAAGTACTTCGGGGGTAATGGGGCTTACAAAGAGAGGATGTCTACCCCATTACGAGAATGTTATTCTCGTAATTCACGAGTTATCTTCTCGTTATTCAGATCGATAATTCTCGGAGGGGCGGTCCGGTGTCTCATTCATCGAATAGACCGGCGCGAAGTGCGCAAGCACGCACGACCTGCCTCCGGGACGAAGCTTCAGGCAGTAGGAAATTCATGATCCTGCGAATGTGTATCGAATCCGCCCAGAGCATCCTCGACGGTGCGTTGCCCGAACTCGATTTACCGCGATTCCAGCAGGCCGCCGTCCGGAGCGCGCGCAGCGGCCGGCCACTGGAAGACGTTCACCACGCTGTCTGTCAGGGCTTCCTGCTCGGTATCGCCTCGACCGATCGGCCGCCCGACTCCGACGCCGCGTTCGAGAGGCTGCGCCACTCGACCCGAGCCATAATCGACACGCTGGGCACCATCTCCGCGACCCTTTCCCGGTCCTACCTCAGCGAATTACAGGGTATCGTCGCCGAACAACAGAGCAGCGCAGTCACTCTCGTCTCCGCGCTACTGGCAGGGCGCGGCCCCTCGGCGGTAGCTCGCGAAACGGGTTTCGATATCACCGCCACCTATACGGCGCTCGCGCTGATGGTCCCGGTATCGGACGACCCGGAAGCGCGCCGGCACAACAGCCCGGGACAGTGCGCCGCGCTCATCGAGAACACCCTGGCCGAGATCTACGGTGACACGGCGCTGTCACAGTTCTCCGATAACGGTGGCACCATTTTGCTCTCGGACACCGCGGCATATGCCGGCACCCTGGACGACCTGATCGTCCGGCTCTCGGACGCGCTCGGCGTCCCGGTCCTCGCCGCCGCCGTCGAGGGATCGGGCCCGGAAATCCCCGCGGTGGCCGAACAGGCTCACGAATTACTGGATATGGTGCTCCGCCTGGGTTTTCGCCGCGGCCTCCACCGTTTCGACGATCTGGCCCTGGAATTCCAGCTCACTCGCCACGGCCCCGCCCGGCAGTCGCTGGGCGCGCTACTGGATCCGCTGGACGAGCACCCCGAACTGCTGCGGACGCTCGAATGTCATATCGCCACCGAGTTCAATCGCCGCCGCACCGCGCGAGCGCTGCATGTGCACACCAACACCGTGGACTACCGGCTCCAGCGCATAGCCAAGCTGACCGGACTCGACCCGGCCGAACCGGCCGGGTTCTGCCGCCTCCGATCCGCGGTTCTCACCCGCAGTTACCTGCGATCGGAAAGCGGGAACCCGGCCGCACCACCCAGGGAACCGGCGCCGTCCGCGCCGGGGTGAACCCGCCGGACTACCGCGGCGCTCGGACCCCTCGGACGCGGCGCATTGCGTGGTCGTGATCAGCGGCTAGCGGCTGGAGACCAGGGCACTGCCGGCGCGGGCAGGGGTTCGTGCCGAGACGAAGCACAGCAGGCCGGCGAGGACGAAAACCACAGCCCCGCCGAGGAACAGCCCGATCGAGTGCGGGATGAAGCCGGAATCCGCCGGACTCCCGGCGACGGCGGCGAAGATCGCGACACCCAGCGCGCCGCCGGTCTGCCGGCTCGTGTTGCTCGCGCCGGAGGCCGTGCCGGGCGAATCGGGTGTGGCTGCGAGCGCCGCCGAGACGATCGCCGGGGTCAGAACACCCAGTCCCGAGCCCCACAGGGCCAGGAAGAACAAGAGGGTGACATAACCGGCGCCGTCGACGCAGTACGCGATCCCGGCAAAACCGGCGGCGGAAACGAGTAGGCCGAGTGCGCTGGTCCGCCATACGCCGATGCGGCTGCCGAGCCGTCCGGACAGAGTGCCGAGGAGCGGCAGGGGCAACATCGCCGGAAGGGTGGCGAGTCCGGCCGTCAGCGGGTCGAGCCCGTGGACGACCTGGAAGAGCTGCGTCAGCAAGAACAGGCCACCGAGCACGCACAGGTTCATCGTCCCGGCCACCAGACAGGCCGCGACCAGAGCCCCTCGTGCCTGCTCCGGGACTCGGACGAGCGGATGCGTCGTCCGGCCCTCGACGACGACGAACGCGACCGCGAGGCACGCGGCGATCAGCGCGAGCAACACCGTCGGCCACACCGGATCGGCGCCCTGAACGATCGCGGTCACGAGGCAGGCGAGGCCTACCACGAGCAGGCCGGCGCCCGCCCAATCGACGGAGCCGTCCCGACGTACGTCTCCGTGCGGCCGGGGAAGCCGGGCGACGGGAACGAGCGCGAGGACGATCACCGGAACACCGAGCCAGAACACGGCCCGCCAACCCGCTACGTGGACCAGCACACCGCCGATCACCGGTCCGGCGGGAAGGGCCGCACCGCCGATCGCCGCCCACATTCCCACCAGGCGCGCCCGGCTGCTCTCGTCCGGCGCGCCCTCCACCAGAAGGGCGAGCGTTCCGGGGAGCATCAGCGCCGCACCGACGCCTTGGACCGCGCGCGCGGCGATCAAGACCCCGATGGCCGGTGCCAGCGCGCACAGTACCGATGCTGCCCCGAAGCCGGCGAAACCGAGCAGAACGACCCGGCGGTGCCCGAGCCGGTCACCGATCGCCCCCGAGGCGAGCAACAGCGCGGCCAGCGGCACCGAATACGCATCCACCACCCAGGCCTCCCCGGAACTACCGGTGCCCAGATCGGAGCCGACCTGCGGCAGCGCGACGTTGACCACCGTCACGTCCAACAGCACGAGAAAGTAGCCGCCGCACAATGCGAGTGTCAGCGGCCACCGTGAGCGGTTCCGGTCCATGGCTACGATCGTCGGCCCGGAATACTTCATTCCGGATCGAAGCGTTTCGCTCCTAGAATCGGACCGTGACCACCGAGCCCGAACGCGGCGAGCCGGATATCGCCCGGCTCGCGTCCGTCTTCGCCGACCGGCGACGCGTGCGTGTGCTCATGGCCCTGGCCGACGGGCGTGCCCTCCCGGCCGGGCGACTGGCCGAGGAAGCCGGGACCGCCGCCTCCACCGTCAGCAACCATCTGTCCGTACTGCTGGACCACGGCCTCGTCACCGTGGAGCCGCAGGGCCGCAATCGCTACTACCGGCTGGCCGGCAGTGAGGTCGAGGGGGTCCTGGAGGCGCTCGCGGGGCTCGCGCCCCGCATCCCGATCACCTCCTTGCGCGAGCACACTCGTTCTGCCGCGCTGCGCACGGCCCGAACCTGCTATCGCCATCTGGCGGGGCAGGCCGGTGTCACTCTCTTCCAGCAGTTCATCGGCGCGGGATGGATCAGCGGAGGCGACGGGCACCACCACCCCGAGGCCACCGGCGACCGGCTTTCGGCGCCGGGCAAAGGCGTCCATTACCGGCTCACCCGGGACGGAGCGTCCGCCCTGGCCGCCTGGGAGATCCCGGCCGGGCTGCTCTCGACCGAGCGTCCCCTGCGTTACTGCGTGGACTGGACCGAGCAGGCCCACCATCTCGCCGGCCCCCTCGGCACCGCGATCACCACCCGGCTCTTCGACCTCGGCTGGATAACTCGAGGCACCGTCCCACGCAGCATCCGCATCACCCCGCGAGGGCACGACGGACTCGCCGCGCTGACGTCGGCCCACTCACGCGGCCGAAGCAGCTGACAGACTTCGGCCGTCGGCAACCTCATGGCCGGCAGCCGACCCCGGCCGTTGGGACGCCTCTCTCATGGAGGTCGGCGCACCCCCGGTGCCACCGCGGACGGGCGCCTGGTGTTCCTCACCAACGGCGCGAACTTCACCGCGCCCGCATCGACTACCGCTGCGGCCGGCTCACCGTGGCACTCGACGACCCGGCCACGGTGACGACCCACACCTGCGAATCAGGGCTCCAGCCGACAAGTTTCGAAGAAATCTACGGGATGTCCGGCAGCGTCACGTTCGTCGAAGGACTCGTCCACTTCCATGGCAGATGGCTGGTCTACTACGGCCAGAGCGACACCACCCTCGCCGTCGCGATCCACAACCCCTGATATTTCACGGGTGAGCCGATGCTCACGAATCCGTGCCGGCTCCCTCGTACACCGGCAACCCGCGCGCGGGCTTCGCCGACACTCCCCAGCAGGTAGTCGCGGTCGGCGCGGTTATCCCGGTAGCCGGGACTTCGATCATTCCACCCGGCGCCCGGTGATCCCAGCTCCGGCAATCGACGTGGAATCGCCACCGATCTTCGGCACTTCTCTGATACGGGAACCCGGGCCACTCGCTGCTAGGTTCCCGCCTGGCAATTGACCGGATGAATACAAGGAACAGACAATGACGAAACTCGTACGAGTCGCGACCCTTGCCGCGTTGGCCGGCGGTATTGTGGCCGGGGTCGCGCCGACGGCCTCAGCAACCCCGGTAAAGACCAAGATTCTGGAAACGATCACGGTGCGGGCCGAGGCCAGCGGCAGCTCCACGGCCGTGGGCACCATCCCCAAGGGGACGGTGATGACGATCGACGACAACGCCTCCGTGGGCGGCAAGGAGTACACCGCTTGCGGCCGGACGGAGCGGGTCTGGTACCCCGTCGAGTGGAATGGCGCCAAAGGCTGGGTCGTCGCCGCGTGCCTCCAATTCTCGTGATCCGGCTGCTCGGTCCGGTGGTGTTCCGGTAGGCGGATCCCTCTGCACTGGGCACCCGTAGGAACCGTTCGCCCGCCGGGAGCGGCAGGTGCCCACCCGGCGGGCGCGGTTCCACTGGGCACACAGAATCTCCACAATTGATACCGGTCCTCTCCACACCGGGTAGCTAGGCTCCCCGATCATGGAACAGAACGCACCGGCAGGGGGAGCGACGGCGCGGCGGATCCTGGTTGTGGACGATGAGCCCACGATCGCGGAATCGGTTGCGGCACGACTGCGGGCCGAGGGATTCACCGTCGAGATTGCGCACGACGGACCCGCCGCGGTGGCGGCCGCGGGTACATTCGCACCCGATCTCGTAGTACTCGATGTCATGCTGCCCGGCTATGACGGGCTGGAGGTCTGCCGGCGTATTCAGGCCGAGGGCCCGGTGCCCGTGCTGATGCTCACCGCGCGGACGGACGAAACCGATCAGCTCATCGGTCTCGGCGTCGGCGCCGACGACTATCTGACCAAACCGTTCTCGCTGCGCGTTCTCACCGCCCGCGTGCACGCCCTGCTGCGGCGGGTCGAGCGGGCCGGAGCACAGAACGGTGCGATCACCGTGGTCGGCGATCTGCGTATCGACACCGATCAGCGCCGGGTGTGGCGGGGCGGGGTCGAAGCCCAGCTGACCCCGCTGGAGTTCGATCTGCTCACCCGGCTGGCCCGCCGTCCCCGCGCGGTGCTCGCCCGCGAGCGCCTCCTCGAGGAGGTGTGGGACTGGGCCGATGCCGCGGGGACCCGGGCGGTCGACAGCCATATCAAGGCACTGCGGCGCAAACTCGGCGCCGACCTGATCCGGACGGTCCACGGTGTGGGATACGCGCTGGAGGCCCGATGAGCGACCACGTCGCCGAACGACCCGGCACGGGCGGCCGCGATGAACCGGGAATTCCGCGGACGCTGCGGCGGATATCGGAACTGATCGCGGCGGCCGCGCCGCGGCCGCTGGACCGGATCCGCTGGATCAAACTCAAACTGGCCGTCCTGATGACCTTCGCGGGCGGACTCGCCTTCGCCTATTTCCGATGGCAGCTCGGCTGGCTGCCGACGATGACCACACTGACCGCGATGGTCATCGCGCTGGTGTCCTCCCAGTTCCTGGCGCACGGCATCACCACGCCGCTGCGGGAGATGACCACCGCGGCACAGCGAATGGCACGCGGCGACTACACCAGCCGGGTGCGCGCGTCCTCCCGGGACGAGGTCGGGCAGCTGGCCGAGGCCTTCAACCGGATGGCGGCCGATCTCGCCGCCGCGGATCGGCAGCGCCGCGAGCTGATCGCCAATGTCTCGCACGAGTTGCGTACCCCGATCACCGCGCTCAACGCCGTACTGGAGAACCTGGTGGACGGGGTGTCGCAACCCGATCCGAAAACTCTCGAAACCGCCCTCGCCCAGACCGAACGGCTCGGTCGGCTCGTCTCCGAACTACTCGATATCTCCAGTATCGAAGCGGGAGCACTTTCACTGGAACGCGAAGAGTTCTCGCTCGCAATACTTTTCGAGGAGGTTATCGCCGAGGTCGAGGTCATGACAGCGGCGCTCGGCCGCGGTATCCGCTTCCGCAGCGAGGTCGAGCCCGCCGCCGCGACCGCATACGCCGATCGCGCCCGCCTCCACCAGGTCCTGCTGAACCTGCTGGACAACGCCGCCCGGCACGGTCCGGCGGGCGGCGAGGTGCGCCTGCGCGCGCATACCGCGGGCAGCGATCTCGTCATCGATGTCGACGACGACGGTCCCGGGATACCGCACGAGGAACGGGAACGCATTTTCGACCGCTTCACCCGCGGCGGCCGTACCGACGGGGGCGGTACGGGACTCGGTCTCGCCATCGCGCGCTGGGTGATCGACCTGCACCACGGCTCCATCGCCGTGGCCGACCCCGGATCACGTATCCGCGTGACCCTGCCTGCCGCCGAACCAACCGACCACTGACATTTCCATCTCCACAGCCCGGCGGCCGATCAGCCCCCAGGGCGATACCGCACACCCACAGGAGGGGACCCCATGCCCGAACAACCCGATGCGGACGACCACACCGCGAAGCGGACGGAAGCGCAGCACGCCACGAGTTCGGCGGAACCCGCGGACTCCGCCGACACTCGGACATCCACGGACGCAGAGAAATCGGCCGATACCGCGATATCCGTGGACACCGCAGAACCGGCCGGCACGACAGCAGCGGCGGACACTTCAGCATCTGCCGCGACAACGACACCGGGCGATACGGCGACGGCACCTGCCGAAACCGAAAAGCCAACGGAGAAAGCATCCTCAGCGGAAAAGACGCCGAGCGGCTCTACCGTTTCGCAATGGCCGCGCGCCGCGGCTCACGAGACGGCCGTGGTCTCTCCCACCGAGCCGGAAAAGGCCCGGAAGTCCGCGACCGGCGCGAAGCCCACCGGCAATCGGCACACACCGGTCGACACAGCCCCCGGTAACCGGGCGCACTGGCAGTCGCCCGACGCCAAAGGTATGCCGGCGTACCCGGATCGAGCGTTCCTACCGCCTCCGCCGCCGCGATGGCAGCGGGTCGCCTACCCGGCGGGCGCCGTATCGGCGGCGGGCATCGCCGGGCTGGTCGCGGCGGCGACGCTCCCCCTCGACCAGCCCGGTATCGGCTGGTTGCTCGCGGGATCCGCCGCGGCGGCCGCGGTGACCGTCGTCCATCGGCGCGCACGCCGGGCCGCGGATCCGGAGCGGAGGGCGCCGGCCGGCCCGGGCCGCGGCTGGGAAAGGCTGTGGTGGGCGATCGCGGCGCTGGCGTTGCTGGCGGTCGGCACTTTCCGGGCCGCCGGATGGTTGTTCGTCCTCTGTGTGGCCGCGGCGGCGGTCGCGGGTTCGCTGGCGGTTGTGGGCCGGCGATCGGCGCACGGCATATTCCATGATGCGTTCGCCGTCCCGCTGGCGTCGTTCGGCGCCGTCGCCTGGGCTTATACCGCGCAGGGCAGGTTGCGGAACGGCACCGGGGTCCGGCAGCGGCGGCTCGGTGTCTCCGTGGCCGTCACAGTGGCGCTGCTGGCAGTGTTCGTACCGCTGCTGGCCGGCGCCGACGCGACTTTCGCCGCGTTCGTCGACGGGCTGATACCGCGTGTGGACGGCGATACCGTCAGGCGCTGGGTTCTGGTGTTCCTGCTGGCAGGTGCCGGAAGTCTGGGCGCCCTGTACCTACTCGCCGGGACACCGAACCCCGCGGGGGAGACGAAAGTTCCGAATCGGACGCTGGCCCGGCTGGAGTGGGGTCTGCCGGTCGGTGCGCTGACAGTGGTATTCGCGCTGTTCATCGCAGCGCAGCTGGTGGCCCTGTTCGGTGGCGACGACTATGTCCAGCGCACCGCCGGGCTGACCTACGCCGAATACGCGCGCGGCGGGTTCTGGCAGCTGTCCGCGGTCACCGTGCTCACTCTCGCGGTGATCCTGCCCGTATTGCACAGGGCCGCCCGGGGTACCGCCGGGGACCGTCTGTGGTTGCGGGCGCTGCTGTGCGCCATCAGCGGACTCACCCTGGTCATCATCGCCTCGGCGCTCGGACGCATGTGGACCTATCAGCAGGCATACGGGTTCACCGTGCTGCGGGTCCTGGTCTCGACCTGTGAACTCTGGCTCGGGATCGTGTACATCCTGGTGATCGTCGCCGTCCTGCGCCTGAAAATGTCGTGGTTGCCCCGGATGACGATCGGCACCGCCATGGCCGCTCTGCTGGCGCTCGCCGCACTGAACCCCGAGGCTCTCATCGCCTCCGAGAACATCGACCGCTGGCAGCACGGCAAGGATCTCGACGTGGCCTACCTTTCCGGCCTCTCGGCCGATATCGTCCCCACCATCGACCGCCTGCCCACTCCGATCCGCACCGACCTCCGCGCCCGGCTCGAGCACGGACTCGACGACGACACCTGGAACAGCTGGAACCTGGCCCGCGCGAGAGCGCGGTAACCACAGGCCGGCCGGGCACCGGCGGATCAGGTGTGGGCAACGATCGTGGTCAGCGCGACGTGCAGCGCCGTGCCGGTCAGAACACTGAGCACGGCGTTGCGGCGCCACAGGTGCAGGCCCAGAGTGACCGCGAGGGCGGGGCCGGTGATCAGCAGTTGCGCCGGAGCGATATCCCGCAGGGTGTACGCGGCGAGGATGACCATGACACCGACGGGCATATGCCGGCCGAGATACTCGACGGTACCGCTGGCCCGCAGCGGCGCCAGCGCGGCGAAAGGCAGTGCGCGCAACGACCAGGTGATCACGGAGCACAGCGCGGTCGCGGCGATCAGGTAGCCGGCGTCAGGCATGGACGGGCTCCTTCCCGGCACGAACTCGCCGGACCAGCAGCGCGGCGAGGAAAAGCCCCAGCGCGACAGGCAACATCTGCCCGGGCAGCAGGACCCGGGCTATCAGCGCGCAGACGAGAGCGATCACCGGTACCGGGATATCCCGGTTCGCGCGGTAACCGTCCACGGCGAGCACGACGAACAGCGCGGTCAAGGCGAAATCGAGCCCATCCAGCTGAACCGGAACCAGCGCCGCGCCCGCGGCGCCGGCGGTAGCCCCGGCGACCCAGTAGCCCTGGCACAGGGCCTGCAGCCACAGAATGCGCCTACCGCTCCAGCTCCGGGCCGACGGTCCGGTGGTCAGGGCGTATGCCTCGTCGGTCAACGCGAAGGTCGCGTACCCCTTGGCCCACCGGCCACGGACTCGGTGCAGGGGGAACGACAGGGCATAGAAGACGTGGCGGAAGTTGACCAGGAACGCCGTCAACGCCACCTGCGCCAGCGGCGTAGCGGCAGTGACCAATCCGATCAGCAGGAACTCCAGCGATCCGGCGTAGACGAAACCGGCGAACACCGGCGCCCACCACCAGGCCAGCTGACTGTGCACCACCAGCACCCCGAGCGCCAGCCCGAGGGGAAACAGCGCGAGCCCGACCGAACTGGTGTCCACGAGCGCCGACCGCAGATCCGACTGCGGGGC
Source organism: Nocardia sp. NPDC019395 (assembly GCF_040632335.1). Lineage (NCBI taxonomy): Bacteria > Bacillati > Actinomycetota > Actinomycetes > Mycobacteriales > Nocardiaceae > Nocardia > Nocardia sp. NPDC019395. Next base: position 192,013 of record NZ_JBEYBT010000002.1, on the reverse strand, counting down.
GCCGGGATGCGGCGAGGTCGCCGTGCCGGATGATGTCGTCTGTCCCGTGCTCACCTGGTCATTTTATGTATTTTCCCACGTAATATGGTTTCCGGATCTGATCAGAATCGGCGATTGTGAGACATATATGCAGCTCGATTCAGTCGACAGAGATATTTTGTTTCAACTGAGCAAAGACGGGCGGCTCACGAACGTCGAACTGGCCAAACGTGTGGGGCTGACACCACCCCCTTGCCTGCGCCGGGTGAAACGGCTCGAGGAAACCGGAATTATCAGCGGCTACCGGGCCCGCGTCGACCCGGCCGCGATGAACCGCGGCTTCGAGGTGATCGTCTCGGTGGAGATCAGCATCAACGATCTGCAGACGGTGGAGGAGTTCGAGAACGCCATCGCCTCCTACGACGAGGTCGTGGAGTTCCACCGCCTTTTCGGCCGCCCCGACTACTTCGTCCGGGTCGCGGTGACCGACCCCGAGGTCTTCGAGACATTTCTGACCGGCAAGCTCATGGGGCTGCGGGCGGTCGCCCGGGTGGATTCCCATCTGATCATGAAGAAGATCAAGACCGACGACTGATCCACGCCCGGCGGCCGACGGACCGAATGCGAGGACCGATGTAGCCGGGCGCCCCCGCCCGCGGAGTTCGATCGAGCTCAGTCCGACGCGACCCCGGCCAGTTCGAGCACGGCGTGCAGCAGCACGTTTATCCCGTCCGCGCAAGCTTCCGGAGTGGAGTACTCCCGCGGGTTGTGGCTGATCCCGTCGTACAGTCCGGGAACGAAGATCATGCCCGCCGGGCACAGTGCCGCGATCTCCCCCGCGTCGTGACCGGCACCGGAGGTGAGGGACGCATTGCTCATCCCTAGATTCGCCGCATGCTTTTCGACAAGATCGCGCATCTGTTCCGCGAATACCACCGGCGGGGTCTTGGCGGTGGTCCGGCAGGTGATCGTGACCCCGGCGAGTTTCTCCACTTCGGCGATATAGGCCGCGAGATCCGCTTCCGCGCGTTCCATGGCCGCACCGTCGGGGTTGCGCAGATCGACCGTGACCAGCGATTTCTCGGGCACGATATTGATCAGGTTCGGATAGTTGACCTGCCGGCCCACCGTGGCCAGCATGCTGCCGTACTGCCCGGACTCGACCATCTCGTTGAGCCGCACCGTGATCAGCGCGGCGGCGAGACCGGCGTTGCGGCGCAGATGATGCGGGGTGGTGCCGGCGTGCGCGGCGCGTCCGGTGATCTGGAGTTCGAGCCAGGTGATCGCCTGTACGCCCTGCACAACTCCGATACGGGTATCCCCCGCCGCCAGAACCGGACCCTGTTCGATATGGCATTCCAGGTAGGCGAAGGGCGCCCGGATGGGAACGGGAATATCGCCGGACAGGCCGTGCCGTTCGAGTTCGGCGCCGACGGTCACGCCGTCGGGATCCGACCGCTGCCGGGCATCGTCCAGGTCGATCCGGCCGGCGGCCACGGCGCTGCCGAGCATATCGGTACCGAAGCGCACCCCTTCTTCCTCCGTGAACACGGCGACTTCGATCGGCCGCTCGGTGACGATGCCGTGGTCGTTCAAGGTGCGGACAACTTCCAGACCACCCAGGACACCGAGGCATCCGTCGAACCGGCCCGCGGTGGCGACGGTGTCGATATGTGAGCCGACCATCACCGGCGCGAGGGTGTTGTTCCTACCGTCACGGCGCGCGTAGATATTGCCGATCCGATCGGTCGTCACCGTGAGCCCGGCGGCGCGCATCCATCCGGTGACCAGTTCGCGCCCGGCCACATCGGCGTCGGTCAGCGCCAGCCGGCGAACTCCACGCAGACCGGTCTCCTCATCGGAATACGCTCCTACTTCGCCCAATTCGTCGAGTGATCGCCACAGGCGGGTGGCGTCGATCCGGGCGGAGGACTCGACTGTCTTCATGTACTCCTCCACTCACTCGCCGGCGAGCGCTGCGCCGGTGACACGGTTGAAATTGGCGGTATCGGTGGCGCCCTCGGTGGAGAAGACCAGAATATGGTCGTCGGGACCCAGGCCCAGTTCCCGGGCGTGGGTCAGCAGCCCGGCCAGCCCGGCGGCGCCGCTCTCCCCCGAGACCACTTCGTCGGCGTACATCAGGCGCATCGCGTCCTCGGCCGCGGTATCGGTGACCGTGACGAATGTGTCGTAGCCGCCGGATACATCCGGCCACGCGATAACCGACGGTGTGCCGCAATTGAGTCCGGCCATATTCGATCGCTGCGGGCCCGGGATGGTGGTGATACCGCCGGCTTCGATACTGGCGGTGACACAGTCGGCGTCGGTGGGTTCCACACCGACCAGCCGGGTGCCCGCACTGTTGCGAAATCCCCGCGCGACCGCCGCGGCGAAGGCGCCCACCCCGATCTGCGCGACCACGACGCTGGGCCGGGGCACGGTTCCGGCGTCGATATCGTCGAGGATTTCGCCGATCATCGTGGAATAGCCGTCGATAACCCAGGACGGCGGGTCTACGTATCCCTCCCATGAGGTGTCGGAGACGACGAGCGAATCCGTATCGGCGAGTTCGGCGCTGCGGCGAATGGCGTCGTCGTATCCGCCGCGCACGACCTCGACCTTCGCGCCCTCGGCGGCGATGGCGTCGATCCGCGCCGCGACCATATCCTCCGGTACCAGGATATGAGCCGAAAGACCCAGCAACGCCGCCATTCTCGCTACGGCGCGCCCGTGGTTGCCGTCGGTGGCCGAGACCAGCCGTAGACCGGGCCGGGAGGCGAGTTCGGTTTTCAGATCGGCGAGCTCGATACCGCTGTCGGCGGTATGACCGAGGTATGCCAGCAGAGTCCGGTACGTGGCCCAGGAGGCGCCGAGGATTTTGAACGACGGCATACCCATGCGGCGGGATTCGTCTTTCGCGTGTACCGAACCGACGCCGAGGCGCGCGGCCGCCGCGGGTAGCGCGGTGAGCGGTGTGGGGCGGTAGTCCGGCATCGACCGATGGAAGGCCCGGCTCCCGTCGACGAGTGAGCGTACGGAGCCCTTGGCTACCAATGGGTTCCGCACCAGTCGCGGTTCTGACATCACGTTCCTCCCGGGCCTTCGGATAACGGCCTCAGCCTAAGAATTTGTATGACAACTGTCAAGTGACTTAAGTCAAATCTGCCTGATAAGCTGCCGAAGCGTCCCCGCACCTATCTCCGACCGCAGCACAGCGAAAGGGTTTCCGCGATGGCCACCAGCGCACCCGCCGGCTCGGCGGGCACCGGCGACGACATCTCCCGGATCCGTTCCCGGCGCCAGCTGCACGCGGAGATCCGGGAGGCGATCCTCAACGAGTTCATCCTGTCCCGGCGGCTCGAGGCCGGCGCCCGGCTGCCCTCGGAAAGTGAACTGTCCCGGCTGTTCGGGGCCTCCCGGGTGACGATCCGCGCGGCGCTGCAAAGTCTCAAGGATCAGGGGTATATCCGGATCGTGCGCGGTTCGGGGTCCATCGTGCTGCCACTCCCCGAATCGATCAGTTCGGGTATCGATCGCCTCTCGTCCTTCGATACCTTCGCGAAACAGTCGGGTAAGGAAATCCGCACCGGCGACCTGGAATTCACCCGGATCGACCGTGCCGACGATCCGCTCGCCGAGGTTTTCGAACCGGGCTCGGTCACGGTGGTGAGCCGCACCAAAACCGTCGGCAACCGCAAGGTCGCATTGATCGTCGACTATGTGCCGGAATCGGTACTTCCGATGGATGCGATCCAGCGGCGATTCGACGGCTCCGTGCTGGATCTACTGCTGAACGAAGGGCTGGCAGAGTACTCCGACTGCACCCTGACACCGGTTGTAGCGGAAGGCGAGCTGCGCAACCGGCTGGGTTGCGAAAGCGGCAGCCCACTACTGCAGCTCAGTGAGCTCACCCGCGATTCCGTGGGTGCCGTGGTCAATCGCAGTGAGGCCTGGTTGTCGCCGGAGACATTCCGTTTCCAGCTGCGGCGCCGCCGCGAGAGCTGAGCTCTACGCCCCGCCGCCCGGATCGGGACAGCGGGACGTATTCGCCGCTACAGCGTCGCAGTCGCGGCGGCGGTTTCTTCCCGCTTCTCGGCCTCCGGCCCATAGGCGTCCGGGACCAGCTTTCCGCGTCGCGCGTCGATCATATGGATCGCCAGGAACGAGGCGAGGCCGCAGACACTGCCGAAGATAATGGCCGCGATCGCGAACGGTTCGTCGGCGAGTTCCCAGACGAACCCGCACACCGTGCCGACGATAATGGAGACAACTCCGGCCATCCGGCTCGTCTTCTTCAGTACCAGCGCGAACAGGAACGCGGAGAACGGTCCGGCCGACCGCATGGTGAACGCGAACACCAGCAGCGGGATGATCGCCTGACTCCACAGCGAGATCAAGGTGGCCAGCACCCCCACCACCAGCACGCCGATCCGGCTGTATCTGAGCTCGTTGTCCTCGGTGACCTTGCCGCCGAGTTTGGGCAGCAGATCCTTGATGAACACCGTCGAAGAGCCGAGCATATTGCCGCTGGCACTGGACAGAGTCGCCGAGACCACCGCGCTCAGCAGCAAACCCGCGATCAGCGAGGGCAGCAGCCCCACCGAAACCGTCGCCAGCGCGTTGTTCGGATCGATATCGGGGTACACCGCCAGCGCGATCAATCCCAGTACCGCGGGGATGAACGCGTACAGCGACATCAGCGAACCGCACAGCAGCGAGCCGAGAACGGCGGCACGGGGAGTGCGGGCGGAGTAGTACCGCTGCACCGCCTCCTGGCCGGTGGAGAAGGTCATGAAGTAGAGCACGACCAGGCCGATGATGGTGGGCCAGCCGATCTTGGTGAACCCGAGCTGCCCCTCCGGGAGGTTGTCGACAACGGTTTCCCAGCCACCCGCATTGTGCAGTGCGAACGGAACGGCGATGGCGAAACCGCCGACGATCAGGAAGAACTGCACGAAATCGGTGAGCGTGACACTCCACATCCCGCCGATCCAGGTGTAGAAGATCACGGCCACCCCGGTGAGCGCGATCGACCAGGTCAGGCTGACACCGCCCAGGGTGGAGACAATGGTCGCGGTCGCGGTGATCTGCACCGCGGTCAGCGCCACCAGTGCGACACTGCCGAGCACGGCCGACATCGTCTGCGCGGCCGCGCCGTAACGCCGGCCGATGACCTCGGGCACGGTGACGGCCATGGTGCGCCGCATCGCCGGGGCCACGAACGACACCAGCAGGATGCCGATACCGGCGGCCACCACGTACCACCCGGCCGAAAGCCCCCAATCGCCGTAAGCTTTGCTCGCCACACCGACCGAACTACCGCCGCCGATCTCGGTGGCGGCCAGGGTTCCGGCCATCATGAACACACCGAGCCGGCGGCCGGCGAGGTGATAGTCGGTGCTGTCTTTGATACGGGTCCGTGCGTACAGGCCGATCCCGATCATGATGGCCAGATAGACCACCATGATGGTGATAACGGTCGCGTTCATCTGTCGATCCTTCGGTGTTCAAAGCTGCTCTGGCGCAGACATTTCGGATTCCGCGGTGAGTAGTGCCCGCAGCAGCACGGCATAGCCGTGGGCGCCCAGGTACAGGTCGTCGAGGTCGATACGTTCGTCGGTGGTGTGGGCCCGGCCCGGGTCACCGGGCCCGAAGCCGAGGGTGGGGATTCCGTGCCGGCCCGCGCTGGCCGACCCGTTGGTGCAGAACTGGTAGTAGCCGGGCCGGGCGTCGAGGCCGGCCGCGTCGAATTCCCGGATCACCGCTGCCGCAGGCCATTCCGTTGCCGCGATACACCATGCCGGGGCGAAAGATTCGGTGGTCACCTCGATTCCGGTCCAGGTGGTGAAACTGCTCCGGGCGAGTTCGACAGCGATCCGGGCCCCGGCTTTCCGCGTGACCCGCTCCCCCAGCTCACGCAGCGGTTCGAGCACATCCGCCGCCGATTCGCCGAGCACCGTGCGCCGGTCGTAGGTGGCGGTGCACCTGTCGGGCAGTACCGAAACATTCGGATAGGGTTCGGATTTGAGGTTGGTCAGCGCGATCATGGCCGGTCCGAGGTCCGGGTGGCGGGGGAACTCGAGATCGCGCACGGCGGTCATCACATCGGCCATCACCTCGGCCGCGTTCACCCCCGCCTCGGGATACGCCGAATGGCTCGACCGCCCGGATACCTCGATATTCACCTCGACCCGGCCACGCTGACCGAGCATCAGCCGATTCGCGGAGGGTTCCCCGATCACCACCACGTCCGGCCGCACCCGCTCGATCACCCGGCTCAGCGCGGGTCCTTCGACCAGCTCCTCGCAGACCGTTCCCGCGATCACAATCGTGCCGCGCAGGCCGGACGGCAACGCCGCCGCACCGTATACCGACGCCGCCAGCGCGCTTTTCATATCGACCGTGCCGCGCCCGTAGACCACTCCGCCGGCCACCTCGCCCCAGGGATCGCGCGACCACTGATCCGGATCGGTCACCTCGACTGTGTCCAGGTGAGAGTCCACCAGCACCACCGGTCCGTCGCCGAACCGCAGGGTACCGATCACATTGCCCCAGTCGTCGAGGGTGACGTCGAAGCCGAGCGCGGCGAGTTCGGCGGACAGCACCCGCACCGCGGGTTGCTCCGCGGTGGCCGGACTCCGCGCCCCGACGAGGCGTAACAGAAAGTCCCGCAATCCGTCCCGGTCGATATCCGCGTTCATCGCTGCGGTGCCCATCTCAGATATCTCCCCGCGCGGTGCCGCCGGTGACGGACCCGGGCCGCGAACCGGTGTGTTCGCCCGACCGCCAGACCGGTTCGCCGCCCACGGTGACGAGATCGACACCCGGCGGCGTGCGATGCGGATCGGCATAGGTCGCGGTGTCCACGTACCGCCGCGGATCGATCAGCACAAGATCCGCCCGCCGGCCCTCGGAGATCGCGCCACGGTCGTCGAGCCCGAGGAGCCGGGCCGGGCCGGCCGACAACCGGGTGACCGCCTCCGGGATCGTTATCAGCCTGTCCCGCAAGGCAAACCGGCCCAGAACTTTCGGCGCGGTGCCGTAGAGGCGGGGGTGCGGGTGCGGATTGAAAACTCCGTCGGACCCGACCAGCGCGCCCGAGCGAACGAAGATCTCCCGCACCACTTCTTCGGCGGAGTAGTGATCGATCATGGCCGCGTCCAATTCGGTATCGGCGAGCAGATCCAGCACCGCGAAGGCCGGATCCGAGGCCGTATCCGCCGCGATCCGCGCGACCGTTCTGCTCACTGCCGCCTCCCGGGGAGCGGCAGCCTGCGTGACGACGATGTTCTCCGGACCGCACGCACCGAACAGGTTCTCCCACCCCGGCAGCCCGCGGTGCATATCGCGGCACATCCGTTCCCGTTCACCGGTGTCACGGACCCGTTCGAGCGTCGCGGCCGGACCCCCGTCGAAGGCGTACGGCGGCAGTAACGCGCTCAGCAGTGTGCTGCCGGCGCCGTAGGGGTACTGGTCGAAGGTGAGGCGGATCCGGTCCTGGGCCGAACTCAGCAGGTCGATGAGATCCGACAGCAGTTCGGGTACGCCCACGAGCTTCACGTGCGAGACGTGCAGGGCGGCACCGGTACGTTCACAGACCCTGACGAATTCGGCGATCGAGTCGAGCACACCCGCCGCCTCGTTACGGACATGTGGCACCAGCGGAACATCGAATTTTGCTGCGGCTTCGGCGATTTCGATGAGCTCGGCGGTATCGGCATATAGGCCGGGTGCGTAGATCATGCCGAACGACACCGCCCGGCATCCGGCCGCCAGTGATTCCTCGACCAGATCCTTCATCGCCGCCATCTCGCGGGCGTCCGGTTTCCGGTCGGCATTGCCCATCACCGATTCCCGGACCGCACTGTGCGGAACACAGGCCACCATATTGGCGGCGGGCCGGGTCTGTGCCAGCGCATCCAGGTATTCGCCCATATTCCGCCAGGTCCAGGGGGCGGTCGTGCTGGGCTCCAGACCTTGTAGGTAGCGGCGACGGCTCGTCAGGGTCATATCGGTGACCGGCGCGGGCCCCAGGCCGTCGGGGCAGATCAGTTCCGTGGTGAAGCCCTGCGCGATCTTCGGGGTCAGCAGTGGATCGTCGAACGGGCGCAGGGCGGAATGGGCGTGCAGGTCGACGAACCCCGGCAGCAGCAGCCGGCCGGTCCCGTCGATGCGCTCACCGGCAGCCTCCACGGGCAGTCGCGGTCCCACCGCCACGATCCGGCCCCCTTCGACAGCGACGTCGGCGGCTCGGACACCCGTCTCGTCGGCAACCTCGGCATCGGTGATGAGCAGGCCCGCTTCCACAGTTCCTCCAATTTGTATGACAACTGACATGAGTTCTAACACAAGGGTCCACCCTGGGGAAGGGTTCCGGACGAGGAAGAAACATGATGGTTACGTCCACCCGGCCGCCCGCCGTGGACTCCGGAGACACCGGCGGACTCCGGTTACCGAGCTCGGAAACGCTCTCCCACCACGGCATCGTGAACCGGTGACCCGTTCCACGGGAGGCGCCGCGGAACCCGGCTCGGCAGTAATTTCCGCCCCGGATCCTCGACGCATAATCGGCTTCACTCCGGAGAAGGCGGTACGAACCGGCATCCCGGGGCGGCAGGTTCCTCGCAACGAAACGTCGCGAACAGCGGCGTGCGCAACGGCCGCGATCGGACGGCGAAGGCGATGGTCAGCGTGACCGGCTGCGGCGAGCTTCGATCCGGGCCAGGCGCTCGGCGCTGAAGTCGGCCGTCCACAGCGGTTGCAACATATGCCAGTCGGCCGGGTGCGCGGCGATACCCGTGGCGAACCGATCGGCCAGCCGCTGAGTTGTCGGGGTGACGCCGCCGGTGGTGTCTATCGGCGCGCCGATATCGAACCCCCATCCGTCGGGGGTGAACCAGCAATGCACCGGCAGCAGTGGCGCGCCGGTCTCTATGGCCAGTTTGGCGGGTCCGGGCGGCATGGTGGCCGATTCGCCGAAGAAGTCGACCGGGACGCCCGCACCGGACAGATCACGTTCGCCCAGCAGCCCCACGATCCGGCCCTGCCGGAGCCGGGCGATCAACTGGTCGTACGGTGGTGTCTCCACACCGGTGAGCGGGATGATCTCGAACCCCAGACTCTCCCGGAAACGAACGAAACGCTGGAACAGCGACTCCGGGGCCAGCCGCTCGGCCACAACGGTCGGTGTGCCCAGCCGCCGCACCACCCATACCCCGGCCAGATCCCAGTTCCCGCTGTGCGGCAGCGCCAGCACCACACCCGCGCCACGCGCGACCGCGTCCCGGATGTGCTCGATCCCGGTGGCCGAGGATTCGATCGTCTCGGCCAGTCGGACGGGATCCATCGACGGCAGCCGGAACGCTTCACACCAGTACCGGGCGTAGGAGCGCAGGCTTTCGCGTACGAGGTCGTCGGGCACCGCGTCCGGAGTGGTTCCGAGAACACGGGAGAGGTTGCGGCGCAACTGATCCGGACCGCCACCGCGGGCCGCGCGATCGGCCGCGATCTCGAACGAGCGCAGGGCCCAGCGCCGCGGCAGCAGACGTATCAGCCGCCAGGCTGCGGCATACCCGAGGTCCGAGACACGGGCGGCTGTCCTCATCCGGACACCGCCGGCGGCCCTTCAGCGCGGAGGATTGCGTTCGGCAATGTCATAGTCGATACCCTGACCCGATTCTTCGATGGACCGGTGGAGTTGAATCGAAAAGTCACGTGACATGAAACCCCTCACGTCCCGAACTGCGAATATGTGGATTCTACCGATCGTGCCCGCGCCGGGCGGACCGTTCCGGTCAGAGTGGCAGGTCCCAGGGCGAGTACTCCTGGGACCCGCGGGAGGGAACCGTCGACCTCAGCCGGTTTCGCCGCCTCCCAGCGCCGCGACCGCTGTCCGGGTGGCGGCGGCGAGCAGACCGCTGTCGGGTTCGGCGTCCTGCTCGGATTTGGTGCTGAGGACCGCGATGACAAGAGGAGCTCGTCCCGGGGGCCAGGCGATGGCGACATCCAGTGCGGAGCCGTAGGCGGGGGTGCCGGTCTTGTGACCGACGGTCCAGTCGGCGGGCAGGCCGGCGCGGATGCGATCGGCGCCGGAACCGGTGGCGACGAGCCAGGACTTCAGCTGCTCGCGTTCGGGCTCCGGGAGAGTGTCGCCGACAACGAGAGCGCGGTAATCGGCGGCCAGCGCACCCGGTGTGGTGGTATCGCGCTCATCGCCGGGTATGGCGGTGTTCAGTTCGGTTTCCCAGCGGTCGAGTCGCGAGGTGCTGTCCCCGATCGAGCGCAGGAACGCGGTGAGGCCCGCGGGGCCGCCCAGGAGCTTCAGGAGCTGATTGCCGGCGGTGTTGTCGGATACGGTGATCGCCGCATGGCAGAGGTCGGCGACCGTCATACCGGTATCGACGTGCCGCTCCGTCACCGGCGAGTACTCGACGATTTCGTGTCGCGGGTAGTGGATCACCTGGTCGAAGAAGCCGGACGACAGTGGATGTTCGTGCAGCAGGGCACCACAGGCGAGGCCCTTGAACGTGGAGGCCATCGGGAACCGCTCGTCCACACGATGGCCGGCGCTGTGTCCGGTACCGGTATCGACGGCGAAAACACCGAGCCGCGCACCGTGGGTCTTCTCCAGATCCGCGAAGGCCTGGGTGGTGGCCGCCGGTGCGGTGACACTCGTGGATTCGGCTGCGGTGGCGCCGGTATTCGAATCGCAGGCCGCGGTGAACGACAGTGCGGACACCGCCAGCGCGGCGGCCAGGAGCCGTCGCCGGCGCCGTGGGATGAGCGGGGTGGATCCGGGGAAAGTCACCCCCGCAGAACATCACCGCGGGCCCGGTACGACAAATTCGCTACACCGCCGAATACCAGTCGCAAATAATATCGACGCAGGTCAGCACGGATGTCCACAGGTATCAGACGACGCGGTGCACCACTGCCTGTTCGAAAAGGCCTCCACTGCACCATTCCTCGTCGCCGAGCAGCATGAAATCGTCGTACAACCCGACCGCGGGCCCATCGGTTTCGACCTGCCCCGCGGGAACCCAGAACCCGCCCACCCGGGAACGCATCGAGACGGTGCGGGTGGTCGCGTCGGCCAGCTCCAGGCGGGCGCAGCGCAGTTGCGCGGCGGCGTCGCGGGCGAAGGTGATACCGGTGATCGCTTTACACCCCTGCGGCTCGATCACGAACCCCTCGGCCGATACGGCACCATCGGGACCCCGGAATTTCGTCGCGGACACGAACCTCGACGAATCCACCGTGAACAGCGCCGCGAACTCGACCCATTGCGCCGCCTCGGAACGGAAACCCCAGGTCCGGTCGCGCACACCGTGCCCCACGGTGGCGATCGTCTCGCCGTCGAGCCGCACAACGCCCTCGACACCACACGCCTGCTGAGAATGCCCGCCCGGCCGGCCGGGCACCGGTGCCGAAACGAGCGGGTTCGGCCTGGACTCGGCGGCGAAGAACAGCGGTGCGGTGCGCAGCTCCGCCTGCACGGCCGGATGGTCCACCACCACCCGGCCCTCGAGCCCGAAGTCGATAGCGCTACCGGCGAACGTGCCTTCCGCCAGCGCTTCGACCACCTCGACGACCCGCCCCGCGACGGAGATGCTGACCCGGGCCCGCCGCGCACCGGGCGCGTTCGGCGAGGTGCACACGTGCACGGACCCGAACACATCGGCGAGTGGGTCCCAGAACGAGAGGTACGCGGTGTCCTGCCAGACCGGATCGTCTGCTTCGACGGCGGCGGTGTGAATCGGCTCGGCCAGCGCGCCCCAATCGAGCTGGGCCGATTTCACAGACGGCATCGAGGTCCTTTCGGGTCGGCGGCCGCCGCGCCCGGTGCGGTGACGGCATCACCGAGCAAGTCTCCGACGCCCGCTACACACCGCACAACACTTGCGGGCCGCTCCTGCCCGGTACCGATACTTCGCGGCATCAAAACATAAGTTTTCGCCGGAGTTCCGCAGGCCGGAACACGAGCAGCACAGAAGTGATCTCGAAAAACCGCCGCGGACCGGGGGCTCAGCGGGACGCGATCAGCTCCAGCGTCGCGTCCAGAACGGCACGATCGGCGGAGCCGGGAACCAGGATGAACTCGTCGAGTCCCGCGGCCTCTGCCGCATCCAGCGTCCGGTGCAACGCGTCCGCGTCGCAGGTCTTCATCGTCGCCGCGGCCTCGTCCGCGTTGCGGGAGCCGAGGAAACCCAGATATTCCGCGGTGAAACCGCGCAGAACCGCCGGAGCCTCCGGAACCCCAAGAGTGTAGAAGCAACCGCTGACCAGTCTGGGTGCGCCGCTACCGGCCTCGGTCCAGGCGCGGCGTGCGGCATCGGCGGACCACGCGATCTCCTCCGGCACCCCGCCCACGCTGAACGCCACCACCCCGTCGGCCCAGCGGGCGGCGCGGGCCAGCGATTTCGGCCCGAGCGCTCCGGCGAGCACCGGCGGCCCCCCTGGCTGAACGCACGGCGGGCCGACCGGATCGGCACCGTCGAACGGCGGTTCACCCGCCCACAGCGACCGCAGGTCCGCGACAGCCCGATCCAGCCGGTCGTGGCGCCGGCCGGAATCGGCGGCGAGGCTGCGGTAATCGGCACCCCGCCCGCCGACGCCGACACCAAGGGTGAAGCGGCCTTCGGAAAGCACGTCGATCGTCGCGGCCTGTTTGGCCACCAGCGCCACCGGATGGGCGGGTAGTACAGACACGTTCGCGATGATCCGCACCCGCTCCGTCACCGCGGCGGCGGCCGCGAGCGTCGTCCACATCTCCGGATTGTGGTAGGTCATCCGTTCACCGCACGAGATACTGGAAACCGGTGCCTGATCCGCCAGACGGGACCATTCGACGGTGGCCGCCCGGTCGTAACCTCGGCACATTGTGGGCAGCGCTATCCCGATATCCATCGCCCCAGCATCGGGGAAGACTCCGGCCTTTGGCAAGAACATGTTCCAGTGTCGCGGCCCGGAGCCCGACCGCCGGCCGGTCAGTTCTGGCGCGGTAGGAGTTCGGTGCCGAACCGATCCAGGAAACCCTTCGATGCCCCGCCACCGGCGGGAACCACCACGAACTTACTGAGCCCGGCCGCGAGATAGCCGTCGATCAGCCGATGCAGATCGGGCCAGCTGCCCGCCACCAGATCCGCCGGGTCGGTCTCGGGCCGCTGCCGGCGGATCCCCGTCGCGAGCGGGGCGGGGATTCCGTCCTCGGCGAGCAGCAGCGTGATACCGAAATGATCGTCTTCGATCTCGCGACCCGCCGCGGCCGCCTCCGCATTGATCGCGGCCACACCCGCGGCGGCCTCCTCCGGTGTCAGGAAACTGCCCAGCCAGCCGTCACCGTAACGGCCGATGCGCCGGAACGCGCCCGGCGCCCGGCCCCCGAGCCAGATATCGAGCGGACGTGCGGGCCGTTTCCCCACCCCGGCTCCACGGACAGCGAAATGGTCGCCCTCGAAATCCACGTCGTCGGCGCGCAGGACAGCGCGCAGCAACCGCAGGGATTCGTCGAAAACGGTGCCGCGCCGGCCCGCGACCGGGAACAGATCGAGTTCTTCGGCACTGGCCGGCCGCAATCCGAATACCGGCAGCACCCGCTTCGGTGCGAGCAGCGCCAGCGACGCCAACTGTTTGGCGACCAGTACGGGATGCCGGCCCGGAAGGATCGCCACCGACGTTCCCACTTTGAGCCGTTCGGTGCGCGACAGCGCGGCCGCCATCCCCACGATCGGATCCACGGCCGGTGAATAGACGAGTTCGGAGAACCACAGCGAATCGATGCCCGCGTCCTCCAGCCGATCCACCAGCGCGGGCAGAGCCTCCGGTTCGGTTTCCGAACCCGTCCCGATACCGAATCGGATCTTCACCTGGCTCTCCTCACGGCGCTGTTGTCGACACGATTCCTGGCGTAACGCACGACCCGCGGCCGGCATTCCGGCCGAGCCCCGGACCGCGGCGACGCCGGGCCGCTCGGGTCCATCCTGCCGTGGCCTAGGGTCGTGGTTCCAGGCGCCGGGCGGTACCGCCCGCCGATCGAGAGGGTGGTCCAGTGGACAGGGACTCCTACCAGAAGTTGTTCGACCTGAGCGGGCGGACTGCGATCGTCACCGGCGGGACCCGCGGTATCGGGCTCGCGATCGCCGAGGGATTCGCCTGCGCGGGCGCGAACATCGTGGTGGCGAGCCGTAAACCGGAGGCATGCGAACAGGCCGCGGCCCGGTTGCGGGAACTGGGCGCGCAAGCGATCGGTGTCCCGGCCCATCTCGGCGAGGTGAGCGCCCTGCGCGAGCTGGTGGAGACCGCGGCTTCGACGTTCGGCGGTATCGATATCGTCGTCAACAACGCCGCCAATGCTCTCGCGCAGCCGTTGGACAGTATGCAGCCGGAGGCGGTCGAGAAATCGTTCGGTGTCAACGTGCAGGGCCCTTTGTTCTTGGTCCAGGCGGCACTGCCGTATCTGCGGGCCAGCGGGCACGCCGCCGTGCTCAACTTCGGCTCGGTCGCCGCAATGCAGTTCGCGCCCGCACTGTCGATGTACGCGGCGGGGAAGGCGGCGCTGCTGTCGTTCACCCGCTCCATGGCCGCGGAATTCGCCGCCGACGGTATCCGGGTGAATGCCATGGCCCCCGGCGCCGTGAACACCGATATGGTGCGCAAGAACCCGCCCGAGTTCATCTCGGCGATGGCCGGGGCGGCACTGCTGGGCCGGATCGCCGAACCCGACGAGATGGTCGGGGCGGCGCTGCTGCTGTGCTCGGACGCCGGCAGTTTCATCACCGGGCAGACATTCTTGGTGGACGGCGGTACTGTCGCCCGCTGAGCCCGCCTCCGGAAAGGTCGATCCGTGTCCGAATTATCCATCGAGTACCTGCCCTCCGGCGTCGTCGTCATGACGATCGACCGCCCGCATCGGCGTAACGCGCTCGATAATCAAACGGTCGCGGAACTGCATGCGGTGCTCGATGAGCTGAACGGAAAACCGGAGATCCGGGCCCTGGTCGTCACCGGTGCGGGCGCCGGGTTCTGCGCCGGCGCCGACCTGCGGGCCCAGCCGGAGGATTTCACGGCCACCGACGCCACCCCGACCGCGGCGCTGCTGGGATCGGTCCGCTCACCGGTGGCCCAGATATTCGCCGCCCAGGAATTGATGGCCTCGGCGTTCGAGAAGATCCACCGGCTCCGCCAGCCCGTGATCGCCGCGGTGAACGGCGCGGCGGTCGGAGGCGGTTTCGCATTGGCACTGGCCTGCGATATCCGCTTCGCGAGCCCCGAGGCGAGTTTCGGCGCCGTTTTCATCCGGCACGGGATCTCGGCCTGCGATATGGGCACCAGTTATCACCTGCCGCGACTCGTCGGCGCCTCCCGTTCGGCAGAACTCCTGCTCACCGGCCGCGTCTTCGACGCCCAGGAGGCCGAGCGGATCGGGCTCGTCCTCGAGGTGACCGGCAGCGATGATCTCCTGGACCGCGCCGTCGCCAAGGCCGAGGAGATCGCCCGGCACTCACCACTCGCGGTGTGGATGACCAAGGAGACCATGTGGCAGACCGTGGACTCCCCCAGCCTGCGGCATGCCCTCGATATCGAGAATCGGACGCAGGTGATGTGCAGCGCCACCGGCGAACTCGGTGCCTCCTTCGCCGCCTTCCGGGACGGCACCGACACCACCTGGGGCCCGCTGTGACTTTCAGTGGGCGCCGAGGGCGTCGAGGATCATCGGACGGGCGGTGGAAATAGCCTGCGCCCAGTACGGCCAGGTATGGGTGCCGTTGACGATATCGACACGGGCCGGGATCCCCAGCGCGGCAACTCGATCACGGAAGATCTGAGCGGCAATCGTGGCCATCGGTTCCAGGCCCATCGCGTTCACGGTGTTGCCGACCCCGTACGGCACATCGGCGGGCCCGGGCACGCCGTTGCCCGCCGAGACATAGATCGGCAGGCCGCGCAGCAGCTCCGCCTGCACCGTCGGATCGTTACGACTCCAGGCCGGGTCCCCGGCCGGACCCCACATATCGTCCACATTGAACCGGCCCTCGTCCCACATCGCGGCGCGGACCGCCTCGTTCCACAGCGGGAAGGTCGGGTTCACGAAACCGGAGAAGGATCCGGCGAACTTGAACTGGTCGCGGTGGTGGGCCGCCAGGGTCAGGGCCGCCCCGCCTCCCATGGAGGCACCTGCGACGGCGTTGTTCGTACGCGAAACACCATATCCCGCAAGGAATGCCGGTAACTCCTCGGTGAGGAACGTTTCCCATTTGTACGCGGTCGCCTGGCCGTTGGTGCTGCTCGGCCGATACCAATCGGCGTAGAAACTGGAGTGGCCGCCGACCGGGAACACCAGCGTGACGTTATCGCCGGCGAACCGGCGCAGCACATCGGTATCACTGGTCCATTGACTGTGATCGTGCGGCGCGCGCAGACCGTCGAGCAGATACAGCGCCGAACTGCCACCGCGAGCGGCCCACTGCACCTGGACTTTGATCGGGCCCATACCGGATGGCACAACGAGTTCCTCGAACCCGCCCGCCGGGGTGCGCAATACCCGGGGACCGATCGGCGCGGAACCGGCCACCGCCCCGCCGACCCAGGTCATCAGCAACACCGTCGCGATCACCACACCGACCTTGCGCAGCCGCCCCCGCGCGGTCCACCGATTCCCTGCGCCCACAATGTGCTCCGTCATCAGTCTCGTATCGTGCTACTCAGCACGCTACCGAAGCCACGGGGATTCCGCCGAATTCGTGGCCGGCGGATCAGGCCGGCAGAGAGCGCGGCCGATTTCATCCGCGGTCACGCCTGACCGTTCCGCACTCCGGCAGCCGTGCCCGGCGATGGACATTCGGCCCACTGGAGCGTCACAGCGCGTCACCGAATTCGAAATACAGCTGCCCATAGGTGGGAATGTCTCCGTCGCGGGGAAACGATTCCACGGCGTGCTAATTTCGGCCACGGTGGTTCGGTATCGACTGGTAGACGATTTCGGCGTCACCACGAATCGCGTCGCTACCGCGATCCGCCGGCTCGTCCTCAAAGGAGTTTTCTGGTGACCAATCGCGTCGGCATGCGCGCTGCCACCGATTTCGAGGGTTCCCGCTGGCATATCAGCGCGGTCCAGATACCGGTCGACGGCGGGGACGAACACGAGAAACTTCTTACCGGCCTGCGTGAGTTGCGCGCCAGGATCCTGTTCGACCGAGGCCGCCGTCCGGCTTTCGGTGCTGTCGTCGAGGATTCCGCGGACGATCAGCAGTTGGATTACGGTGCCTGGCATTTCCTGGCCCGCCGGAATCCGGACGGGCCGCCACTGGGATATATCCGGTTGTCGACTCCGGCCACCGGTCACCTGTTCCAGTCGCTGGAATACCTGGGTCCGGAGCAGTACCAGCGCGTTCTGGCGGACGAAGGTGTCGACGCGGCCCATACTTTCGAACACAGCCGGCTGGTGGTCGAGCATCGCGCCCGCAAACTCGGACTCGGCGCCTACCTGAACGCCGTCGCAATCGGCGCCGCCCATCATCTCGGCGCGCGTCTGATGATCGGCACCTCGGGGACCGCCGACGGCCAGGACAGCTTCCATGCCAGGTTCGGGTTCGTCCCGGTGCCAGGTACCCGCCGTTACACGGAGCGGTACACCGAGGACGTGATCATCCTGGTGCATCGTCCGGCGCTGGGCGCCGGGGAATACACCGACCTGGTCGCTGCGATGGATCGTGAGTTCCCTGCGCTACCCACCCTGACCACCGGCGCCGACAGTGTCGCAACCTCCGCTGCCCCGGACCTGATGCGGCAGGCGCCGGCCGGGCTGAGCAGCCCGCCCGGCGCGGAGGAAACGTCGTGGCGGCCGACCCTCTTCGAGCCGGTGCGGGCCCAGGATTTGGCGGCCCTGACCGAACTGCTGGAATCAGGCCGGGTGCGCGCGGTGTTCGACAGCATCGGCGACCAGCTCGACGAGTTGGTCCGCTGCCGGGAACCGCAGCGCCGGTTCACCCCGGAAGATGTGGCCGCCGCGGTGCGTGAACAGCTCGACGGTGTCGAACAATGGGCCTACGGCACCTGGGTCTGGTACCCGTGGTCCGGCCGGCTGGTGCACGTCCTGCCGTGCGAGGAGTTCCGGCTGGTGCGCACCGACCGTAACCGCGAGAAGATCCAGCGCCCCCAGCAGCGCCGGCTGTTCGCCCGCCGGATCGGGATTGCCGGACTGTCCGTGGGCAACTCCGCGGCGCTCACCCTGGCCGCGGGTGGGATCGGGGGCCGTTTCCGGCTCGCGGACTTCGACGAGCTGGGCCTGTCCAACCTGAACCGGTTGCGGGCCGGCCTGCACCACCTGGGGGTCAACAAAGCGGTATTGAGCGCACGACAGATGTTCGAGGTCGACCCCTACCTGGATATCGAGATCTACACCGACGGGCTGACCGACGAGAACATCGATCGCTTCTTCGACGGCCTGGACCTCATGGTCGAGGAATGCGACAGCCCGAAAATCAAGCTCGCCGCCCGCGAATACGCGCGTGAACGCCGTATTCCGGTCGTCATGGACTGCAACGATCGCGGCATGCTCGATATCGAACGATTCGATCTCGAGCCGGACCGCCCGCTGCTGCACGGCCGCCTGGGCTCGGTCGGCTCCGCTGACCTGGACACATTGACGCAGGCCGAGCGCGCGGACGTGATGCTGGCGATGGTGGACCCCGAACGGATCAGCTCCGAGCTCGCCGCGGCCTTCGGGCAGATCGGGGTCACTTTGAGTACCTGGCCACAACTGGCTGCCGACGTGGCGCTGGGAGGCGCGCTGGTCGCCGATGCCGCACGCCGCATCCTGCTCGGACTGCCGTGCGAATCCGGGCGCTTCTACGTGGATCTGGCCGAACTCATCGCCCCGGAACACAACACCGCCGTACCGGCCGCGGTGACGCCGTGACAACTACGCTCGACACCCAGCTCCCGATACACACCCACTTGGCCGTGCCGGTCGGTATCGCCGGTACCGGTCTTCACCTGCCACCGACCGTCGTCTCCAATCAGCAGCTCACCGAGACCCTGGACACAAGCGACGAGTGGATCGTCCAGCACACCGGCATCCGCGAACGGCGTTGGCTGGCACCTGAATTGGCGGTATCGGATATGGCCGTCGCAGCCGCCGGCGACGCAATGACGGCAGCCGGAGTCGAGGCCGCCGACCTGGACGCGGTGCTGATCGCCAGCTACACCGGCGACCAGATCCTGCCGTCCACGGCACTGATGGTCGCCGACCGGCTCGGCGCCCGGCACGCGCTGCCGATCGATATCACCCAGGCCGCCTGCGCGAATGGCATACAGGCAATGCTGCTCGCCGCGCATCTACTGCAGAGCTCGGCGCGAACGGTACTCGTCGTGGCGGCCGACTGCGCCGCGCGGATCACTGATCCAGCCGACCGCACCACGCGGGTCTTCTTCGGCGACGCGGCGGTCGCCGTTGTCCTCACCCGCGGAACCGAGCCCGGAACCGGTCTGTTGTCCTGGGATTTCGGCGCCGAACTGTCGCACAGCGTGCAGATCCCCGCCGGCGGCTCGCGACTGCCGGCCAGCGCACAAACCGTGGCCGAAGGTGCCCACTATGTGCGCATGGACGGCCGCGCGGTGTGGGAGATGGCCACCGAGCAATTGCCCCGCAGCATCGACAACGCTGTTCGCCGAGCGGGATCGACTGTGCACGAAGTGGATCATTTCTTCCTGCACCAGGCCAATCTCCGGATCGTCACCGCCGCCATGGACCGCATCGCCGTATCGATGGATCGTGCGCCGATCACCGTGGACCGATTGGGCAATACGGGTTCCGCCGGCGCCTTCACAGCACTGCACACGGCGATGTCACGAGGGCGCATCCGCTCCGGCGACCTCTTCGTTCTCTCGGCCATCGGGGCGGGGTTCCAGTGGGGAACCCTGTGCATGCGCCACCCCTGACCGACCGCACCACCCGGCGGACGGGCGGCGACCTACGCTCCGGTCGGTGCGCGTTCTTTATCGCCCGCCCTCTCGTAGCTCTCCCAGAAGGTCGCACCGACGATCCCCAGCGAACGCGGATCGAACACCGGGTCCACGCCGGCTCGCTGCTGCTTCTCGTAATCGCGCAGCGCCTTGTACGCGGGCTGCTGCAGGATGAGGATGCCGACGATATTGAGCCAGGCCATCAGACCGACCCCGATATCACCAAGCGCCCACGCTTCCGCCGCCGTCGACACCGCGCCGAACACCACCGACAGCAGGATCAGGGCCTGCAGCACAATCGTCGCGCTCGAACCGGCCGACCGGCGGAGGAACGGAATCATGGCTGTGCCGTACTTGTCGAGCAGGAACCGCAGATTGGTTTCCGCGATGTAGTAGTAGGCGATGATCGTGGTCAGGCAGAAGAACGCCAGCGATACGGCGACAAAGGTGGAGCCGGCACCGCTCCAGAGGGTATCGAAGCCGACCTGGACGAAGCTGGGTCCGACGTCGATATCCGACGGCAGCGCACCACCGTCGGCGAGGGTCGCCCCGTCGGCGCTCTCGCCTTCGAACACCCGGTAGGCGCCGGTGGAGAGAATCAGGAAACCCGTTGCGCTACAGACGAACAGCGTATCGAAGTAGACCGCGAAAGCCTGCACGAAACCCTGTTTCGCGGGGTGGGAAACCTCGGCGGCGGCCGCGGCATGGGGTCCGTTGCCCTGTCCCGCCTCGTTGGAGTAGATACCGCGTTTCACGCCCCACATCACCGCCGCGCCGATGATCGCGCCGAACGCCGCGTCCGTGCCGAAGGCGCTCTCGAAAATCATTGTGACAACAGAGGGTATCTCGCCGGCGTTGGCGACGACGACGATCAGGGCGACGAGTATGTAGCCCACGGCCATGAACGGCACGACCACCGACGCGAAGGCCGCGATCCGTTTGACACCGCCGATGATGACCACCGCCAGCACCAGTGCCGTACCGGCCGCCGCTACCCATTCCGATATCCCCCACGCCTGCCGCATCGCCGACACCATGGAGTTGGACTGGACACCGGGCAGCAGCACACCACAGGAGAGCACGGTGACCGCCGCGAATACGAACCCATAGACCCGGAACGCGGGGGCGGCCTTGGTATGCGCCATCGCCCTGCTCAGGTAATACGCCGGGCCACCACGGTATTCACCGGAGAGCGGATCGCGGGTCTTGTAGATCTGGCCGAGCGTGCACTCCACGAACGATGTCGACGCCCCGAGGAACGCCATCGCCCACATCCAGAACATCGCTCCCGGCCCGCCGAACGCGATCGCGGTCGCGACACCGGCGATATTCCCGGTGCCGATCCTCCCGGACAGCGATATTGCCAGTGCCTGGAACGACGAGACCCCCGACGAGGATTTCTCCCCCTTCACCATCAACCGGATCATCTCCGGCACCTGGCGCAACTGCAGGAACCGGGATCTCACCGAGAAATATATGCCCGTCGCCAAGCACAGGTAGACCAGCGCGTCGCTCCAGACGTAGCCATTGACCATATCGAGAAACTCGGCCAAAACGGACACTCCTTCGAATCTGCGTCGATCCGCATCGTCGCATAAGCGACCACCTCAGGAATGACCGTTCGATGACACCCGTGTAAGAGATCCCGGCCGGCGGCGGTGACAAGTGACCTCGCCACCGCCGCATCGCGCCTGGTCCGGCCCGCTACAGGCAGACCGAGACACTCACCGGGCCAACCGGAATATTCAGGCATACCGAGGCCGAGCCCGCGACGGGGGTGGCGGCAGCGGGGGCATCCGCCGCGGCGGCGCCGGCACCCAATGCGCCCGTGGACAGCACGAATCCGGTGATAACAAGCGGACGGATAATTTTGGAGTTCATCGATATTCCTCGGTTGTGTTCGGATACGCCCCGGATTCGGGACCGATCCGATCACACCACGACCTATGGGCATCGGCCCGAAACCCGCTCGAGTCCGTATTGTTCAGCCATTTACTTGCGGCCCACTCGTACATACTCACAACTGTTCCCGGATCCAGCAACCGCGCACCGGGCACCTGCCTCCTCGATCCGGTCGAGATGTGCGGCGATTGTGTCCACATCGGTGGCGGACCGCTCGACGGCCTCGAGCCGAGTTCCGCTGCGGGACAACGCCGTGGTCAGCGACCAGGCGGCCGGGCTCGCCGGAGTCGGCGTTTGTCAGCCCCGCGGTAGCGCCTGCGCGATCCGCGTGATGCGGACTCCCGCATCACATACCTTCTCGATCATCGCGGCCAGCGCGTCACCTTCGAATTCCTCGGCACGGCCCCCGACGCTGATCGACGCGACCACCGACCCGTTGCGCCCGAGGATCGGTGCGGCCACCGCCGCGACCCCGGGCAGATAGTCGGCGACGCTCAGCGAGTAGCCGGCTTCGGCGATCTCGTCGAGGTGTTCGACGAGCCGGTCCACATCGGTGATGGTCTGCTCGGTGATCGCCGGTAGATCGGTCGTGACCCACTTGTCCCGCAACGCTTTCGAATGCGCGAGCATGACGATCGGCCCCGCCGCCGCGTGATAGGGCATCACGGATCCGACATTGATCCCGGCGACGACGAGCGAGTTACGCCCCTCGAGCAGGTCGATACAGACCGCGCCCTGTTCCGCGGGCACCATCAAGTAGGCCGTATTGCCGAAGGCGTTGGCCAGATCCGACATGAACGGCTTTGCCGCGGAACGGATATCGAGTTTCGCCAGCGCCGCGGAACCGATCTCGAACACCGGCATCGCCACCCGGTAGGTGCCCTCGTCGGTGCGATCGACCCATCCCGCGTGGATCAGCGTGGCCATCAGGCGGAACACCGTGGTCTTGTTCATCCCGCTCGCCACGGTGAGGTCGTTCAGCGTCCAGACGGGCCGGTCGGCACTGAAGTGACCGAGCAGTGTGCACGCCTTGAGTACGGCACCCACGACGTCACGACCTGCCGATACCTCCGGCGCGGTACGCACAGCCGGCTCCGGCTCGGTGGGCACAGCCACTGTTACTCACTCTCTTCCGTGGATCGGCCGATCGATGTCGCCACCATACGAACACTTTTACCGATCGGGGTTGACTTTGTGACTCGGACCACCTTACCGTCTCGTTACGAGTTTTTGAAACGCATTCCGCATTGCGAAACGGAGAGTGGACAGTGAGCAGCCCGACCTTGAAAGACCTCACGTCACGCGGCCTGGTCTACGCGCCCGGCGTATGGGACGGCCTGACCGCGCGCCTCGCCGAACAGGCAGGTTTCAGCGCCTTGTGCGCTTCCGGGTTCGCCGTCTCGGCGGCCCTCGGCCTCCCCGACGCCGAGCTCTACACCCAGACCGAGAACCTGCAGGCCGTCCGCACCATCCGGGAGTCCTCCAAGCTGCCGCTGGTCGCCGATATAGACACCGGCTATGGCAATGCCGTCAACGCCGCCCGCACTGCCGCCAAGTTCGTGGACGCGGGTGTCGGCGGGATGTTCATGGAAGACCAGGTCTCCCCCAAGTCCTGCCCCATCTGCGTGGGCGACCCCGTCGACCTGATCAGCGTCGACGAAGCCACCGGCAAGATCCGCGCCGTCCGCGACTCCATCCCCGACGACGTCCTGCTGATCGCCCGCACCGACGCCCGCGGCGACGACGCCATCCGCCGCGCCCAGGCCTATGTCGAGGCCGGCGCCGACATGATCATGCCGGTCACCAAAACCTTCGAAACCGTCGAAGAGTGGCAGCGCTGCCACGAGGAGGTCGGGGTCCCGCTGATGGCCACCCTCACCGCCTCGACCTGGACCGAACGCGATTTCACCCCCGAAATCCTCGACCAGATCGGCGTCCGGCTCGCCCTGCTGCCCACCCAGATCCTCATGGCGGTAGCCGGGGCCGCCCAAGCGACCTTGAAGCGGCTGGCCGCGGGCGAAGCCCCCGCCAAGGTGAGCGCCGACGCGCTCCAGCACCACGAATTCGTGGAACTGATCGGCTTCCCCGAGGTCGAAGCCATGCAGAACAAGTACCTACCCGCGAAGGAGCAGTGACCGCCGTGGGCTACACGATGACGGAAAAGATCCTGGGCCGCGCCTCGGATCAGAAAACGGTCCGCGCCGGTGAGAACCACCCGGTGCAGCCGGCTCGCATGATCGCCTACGACTTCCCCGGCTACACCGACGTGATGTTCCGGCAGATGCGCGAGGACTTCGGGATCACCGAACTGAAGGATCCGAGTCGCTACATCGTCTTCATCGATCACATGCTGACGAAGCGCAACGAGAAGGAATCCGAAGTTCACCAGGTCACCCGCGACTGGTGCGATTTCTACAAGATCGAACTGCACGAGGGTCGCGGTATCGGCCACCAGCTCACCGCCGAGCTCGGCCTGGCCATCCCCGGCGAATTCCTCGTCCACTTCGACGGCCATATCAGCGGTATCGGCGCGTTCGGCGCCCTCGGCTGGGGCATCCGGCGTGACCTCATCGAAGCCTGGGTCACCGGCCAGGTCTTCGTCGATATCCCCGCCACCACCCGCTTCGACCTGGTCGGCGAGTTCCCGCCCGGCGTCGACAGCCGCGACCTCGTCCACACCATCATCGATATGGTCGGCGCCGACGGCTGCGCGCATCAGGTGATGGAGTTCGGCGGCCCCGGCGCGCGCTCGATGGCGATCGACCACCGCCAGGGCCTGTGCGGAATGGCGATGTTCACCGGCGCCGTCTCGGCAGTCTTCGAACCCGACGAGATGTCGCTGGCGTATGCGAACAAAGTCGCACGTCGCAGCTTCGACCCGGTATATCCCGACGCGGACGCCACCTACGCGGCTCGCTACGAGATCGACCTCTCGACCCTGACCCCTCGGGTCGTATTGCCCGGTTCGGCCCGGGCCGTCAACACGAAGACCGCCCAGGAACTCGCGGGCACCCCGATCACCAAGGCCTTCATCGGCTCGTGTGCCAGCGGCCGGATCGAGGATCTGCGCGCCGCCGCCCTGGTCCTCGACGGCCGGCAGGTAGCGCCCGGGGTGGAGTTGAACGTCGTCCCGACCTCGCAGAAGGTGTACGAGCAGGCCGAGAACGAGGGCATCCTCGACGTCCTCCGGGCCGCCGGCGCGCATATCAACGTGTCCAGCTGCGATTTCTGCTTCGGCTACCAGAAACCCCTGCAACCCGGCGAGAACTGCATCTCCACCGGAGTCCTGAACATCTCGGGTCGCATGGGCAGCCCCGACGCCAATATCTACATGGGCTCCCCCTACACCGTCGCCGCCAGCGCCCTCACCGGCACGATCCAGGAGTCGAATCAGTGAGCGCCTACCCACCCCCGCCCGACCTCATCGAAGGCAAGGTCGCCTGGATCTTCGGCGACGATTTCGATATCGACCTCGTCGTCGGCGTCTCCAATATCAAGTCCTACGACCCCGACCACCTGCGGTCGGTGTGTATGCAGGCCTACGACCCCTCCTTCACCGACCGCGTCCGCCCCGGCGATATCATCGTTGGCGGCCGGAACTTCGGTTACGGACATCCGCACTATCCGCCGATGGTCGCCCTCCGCAACGCGGGCATATCGGCGATCGTCGCGGAATCGTTCTCGCCCGGTTTCTGGCGAGGCGAAACCTTCAACGGCATGCCGTTGATCACGATCCCCGGCATCTCGACCGCTGTGGCAGTCGACGATGCCGTGGCACTCGACTGGCGTTCCGCGGCCATGCGCCTGCCCGACGGGACTCGACTGGTCGGTAACCCACCCAGCCCGCGGACCGTCCAGGTCATCGAAGCCGGTGGTTCCTATGAACTCCTGCTCGCCGAGCACGCACGCGAAAGACAAGATCGATGACGAACACAGAACCTCGCGTCGGGTCCAGTGACCTCCACCCCTCCGGACCGTTACCGGCGACAGCAGCGAAGAAGTCGAACTCCGTGGCCCGCCGCGCCGCCATCGCCGGCGGCGTCGGCACCCTGATCGAGTACTACGACTTCGCGGTCTACGGCTTCCTCGCCGTCACCATCGCACCCCTGTTCTTCCCCTCCGATAATTCCGCGGTCTCGGTCCTGTCGACCCTCGCCGTTTTCGGTGTCGCCTACGTAGCCCGCCCCCTCGGCGGTATCTTCTTCGGCCGCCTCGGCGACCGCCGCGGCCGCCGCCACTCCCTCGTCATCACCGTCGTCAGCATGGGCGTGGCCTGCGGCATCCTCGGCCTACTCCCCACCCATTCGGCCGTCGGGTTCATCGCGCCCGTTCTGCTGGTGCTCGTCCGGCTCGCCCAAGGCTTCTCCGCCGGCGGCGAAGTCGGCGGCGCCGCGACCTATATCGCCGAGTCCGCCCCACCCAAGCGGCGCGGCTTCTTCGGCTCCTTCACCCCCGTCGGCTCCACCCTCGGCTTCGCCGTGGCCGCCGCGATCGTGGGCGTGGTAGC
Organism: Nocardia sp. NPDC019395; assembly: GCF_040632335.1. Taxonomy (NCBI): domain Bacteria; kingdom Bacillati; phylum Actinomycetota; class Actinomycetes; order Mycobacteriales; family Nocardiaceae; genus Nocardia; species Nocardia sp. NPDC019395. The sequence continues at coordinate 165,663 of NZ_JBEYBT010000002.1, read as the reverse complement.
CCTCATCACCACGGACGAGCAGATGGAATCGTGGGGCTGGCGCATCCCGTTCCTGCTCGCCCTCCCCCTCGCCTACGTCTGCCTCCGCGTCCGGATGAAGCTCGAGGACACTCCCGAATTCGAGGAGATGGCCGAGAAGCACGAGGTCACCAAGAGCCCGCTGCGGGAGGTCATCACCAAGAACCCGCTACCCGTGCTGCGCACCGTCGGTATCGCGATCGCGGCCAACGGCTCCGGCTATATCGGCCTGACGTACTTCAGCGTCTACCTGATCAACGACCTCGGCTTCTCCAAAGACTCCGTCTACTGGACCTCCGCCATCGCCATCGCCCTGGCCTGCGCCACCTTCCCGCTCAGCGGTATGGCCACCGACAGGTGGGGCCGCAAACCGGTCCTCATCGCCGGCTACCTCGCCTATGTCGTGATCGCCCTCCCCGCGTTCATGATCATGGGCGCGACCTCGAGCATCGTGGTCATCGGCCTCGTCTACTTCGTCTACATGACCCTCAACGGCGTCGTCCAGGTCCCCGCGTTCCCGCTGTTCACCGAGCTCTTCCCCCGCACGGTCCGCTACACCGGCGTCTCCCTCGGCTTCAATATCGGCACCATCGCCGCCGGCGGAACCGCCCCCTATGTAGCCGCCCAGCTGGTCGAATCGACCGGTAACGCGATGTCCCCCGCCTACTGGGTGATGGGCGTCTGCGCCATCGGCCTCCTCACGGTCGCCACCGTCCGCGAAACCGGTCGAAAGGAACTCCCGGCATGACCACCGGTGATACCGGGAAAGCCCCGTCCGCCGCATTTGATGAGGGTGCGGCGGGCGGGGTGCCCCGGCAGCAGTTCGCCACACTCGTGGCGGCATGGAACGACCGGGTCCAGCACCAACCCGACGCCCCGGCCCTCGTGTACTTCGACACCACACTCACCGTGCGCGAGACCGACGACCTCGCCAACGCACTCGCGGCCGCTTTCGCCGACCGCGGCGTGGGCCACGGTGAGCGGGTGGGTATCCACCTCCAGAACATCCCGCAATACGCGCTCGTCCTGCTCGCCCTGTGGAAACTCGGCGCGATCGCCCTGCTGCTCAACCCGATGTATCGCGGGCGGGAACTCCGCCAGCTGGTCAGCGATGCGGAACCGGTCGGGATCATCACCACCGACCGCGATGTGCGGCAGGTCCGGGAGGACGTCGAGGGCACCACAGTCGGGTGGGTGCTCGGCACCGCGGAGTCGGACCTCCAGTCCCGCAACGACCCCCGCGTCTTCAAACCCGAAACCGCCCCTGCCACCGAGGGGTCCGCAGACTCACCCGACCTACTCACGTTGGCCCACGAGTACGCCGATCGGAAACCCCCATCGGTCCAGGTACACGGCGACGACCTCGCTTTCCTCGCCTACACCTCCGGCACCACCGGCCCACCCAAGGGCGCGATGAACTCGCACGCCAACGTCCGCGCGGTAACCACCAGCTTCACCGAACTCGCCGGCATCACCCCCGGCGACGTCGTCTTCGCCCTGGCCCCGCTGTTCCACATCACCGGAGCGGTCGTCATCGGCGCCCTCGCCCTCACCGAACGAACCTCCCTGGTCTTCACCGGCCGCTTCCACACCGACGTCGCCGTCGACGCCCTCCGCGAACACGGCGCCACCTACACCATCGGCTCCATCACCGCCTTCAACGCGATGATGAACTCGGAATACGCCACGGCCGAACACTTCTCCACCATCAAAACGCTGTTCAGCGGGGGTGCGCCGGTCCCACCGAGCACGGTCACCCGCTTCCAGGAACGTTTCGGCCACTACATCCACAACGCCTTCGGCATGACCGAAACCTCCTCGGCAGTCACCGCGGTCCCGCCCGGATCGAACGCACCGGTCGACCCGGACAGCGGCACCCTGTCTATCGGACTACCGCTCCCGGGAGTAGACGTCGACGTCGTTGACCCCGATGGCAACTCCGTCCCGCCCGGCGGCCAAGGCGAACTTTTAATCACCGGCCCACAGGTCATCCGCGGATACTGGCGCAATCCAGAAGAATCCAAGGCCGCCGTGCCGGGAGGTCGCCTCCGCACCGGAGATAGCGCGATCGTGGACGAACAGGGCTGGGTCTACCTGGTCGACCGGATCAAGGACCAGATCAACGTCTCCGGGTACAAGGTCTGGCCGCGCGAGGTCGAGGACGTCCTCTACGAACATCCGGCGGTGCTCGAAGCAGCGGTTGTGGGAATTCCCGACGAGTATCAGGGTGAGTCGGTCACCGCGTACGTATCTCTCAAGGGTGGGCACGATGCGCAAGCCGACGACCTGATCTCGTTCGCTCGAGAACGCCTCGCACCCTACAAGCGCCCCAGGGTGGTTGAGATCCTCTCGGACCTGCCGAAGACACAGACCGGCAAGATTCGCCGACGAGCGTTACGTGATCAACACACCGACGCCCGAACCGCATAAGGGGCTGCTGCACGGTCGGGTGACAGTGGCCCCTATCCGTGCAGCAGCCCCGGGCCAGCCGCCGGAGGTCGCTATTCGTTGACCTATCCCCACACGGAGACATCGTTGTGTTTGAGGTCTTCAGGGAAGAGAGTGGTGGGCGGTGCGTCGATCCACGTTTGATCGCACCCCGGATTCAGACGAACCTCGATGGTCAGCTCCGCCGGGTGTTCATACTCAACGGTCATTGTGTCGCCCGGCTTGAGGCTGATGAAGTCCCCGTATGGTTCCACCTGCCAGGATCGTTCACGTTCTTCGCGGTTAGTCACCTTGTAGCGGATCATCGGCGGGACCGGTTTGCTCTGAAGCCTCGTTCGGGCTGGTCGATCATGCTGAGATGATCGCAGATCGTCGCTGCCGGTATCGGGCGCTTCGTCGTGGTGACCACGGCCAGGCCCCACGAGCGGGTACCGGCGGATTCGTGTGCGGCGGCGGCGACAGCGCCGGCGCCTCTTGACCCCCAGTCCAGCCGCTGAGCAAAATTACCTGGTCAGAAGCATGATTCGGTGGTGCGTCGATCGGCGCGGACATGGCGGTTGTTCGGCATCGTGCGTAGCGTGTGGTCCGTTCTAGTCCCGATGCATCCCGGCCGATTACCTGGCGAAACACACTTGCAGACGTCAAACTGACAACGAACGACCTGTCATGCCGCGCGGCTGCAAACAATTGACCAGCACAGGAGGTTGGATGTTCGAACAGCGCGATCGGTGGCTTGAGGAACTCGACGAGTACACCGGGCGGAAGGAAACGATCACCTGGAGGGCAGGTCGTATGCCGTTGACCGCGATCGTTGATGAAATCTCTAACGCCTGTGCGGATGCACGCCAACATACTGGGCAGCAGGTACGTGACTGGCGTTCGATTGCCTCCGACCTCGACGAGGCCGCCACTTGGATAGGGCCACAACTGCAAACTTTGGTCGGCCCCAAGGCGACAGTCGTTTACCAAACGATCATGAATCGACTGCTCGTTCCCAAGACGAATGGAAGAGGGTACAACCTTGAGGACAGCGTACGGCCCGTAATCGCTGGGCAGGTTGACACGCTGGCTAAGGCTCTTGAACCGGATGACGCCCTCGTTGCGGCTTGGAGTGACTTGGTGGAAGCGTGCCGCGATACTGACTATGCCAAATACCCGCACGAGCGAGTTGCTTACCTTCGAGACACGCTGGTCGGCCTAAGCGACTTGCGCCGGCAAGGGCGTTGGTTTTGGAGCCCGATGTCAACCGCTGTGAAGGTTCTGTTTGGATATGCCAGCAGCGTCAGAGACGCGCAAGTTATGGTTGGCGACCCGGTCGACCCAATTACACCCGAGAACTTCAATGCACCGACGAATTTGACCGATAGCGAACTTGCCACTCTGGCCGAGCGCTGCATTGTGCAGACGCCCGCAACGGGGGATTATGTTGTGTGGTTTCGCATTCACCCAGCATTTGTCAAGGGCTACGAGTGCATGACACATGGCAATGTCACATTCTACGACGCACAGCAGCTCGCCAGTGCACTCTGCGACCATGAGCGAGCAAGGGAGACTTTCTCCGTGGTGCCGGAGGAGCTGCTGACCGAAAAGATTCGCGAACTTCAACTGTCCAACGATATGGACGAGTTTTCCGGATTCGAGTACCTTCCGCAGCTTGCCTACGCCAGGGTGGCCGTTGACCGAGTCGAGCGCCATCGCGCCGTAGAGATGGCTCGACTTTACTTAGACACGGTACTCGCGGTGGCAGGAGCTCCGGAGGAGATGTGGCAGGTTCTCAGCGGCACATTGCTTTTCGGCGACGGTTCTTACAACCCGCGTCCCACAGAGTGGGGGCCGAAGCATCCAATGCCCAATCCTGTATTTTTTCAGAACGATTACTTCTCTACCAATCTTAGTGAGATGACCGCTGACGGCTTTCTGATCACCAGTGAACGTGCACAACAACTGCAGCCAGTGCTCGCGCTCCTTAATGCGCTCACTAGTGTGCCCCGGGAAGACCCGCAAGCAATTGTCACAGCCGCGGTCAGGGCCATCGAACATTGCAATACCTGGGTTGCGCCCCACGAGAAGTACAGCTGGTACGCGTTTGCCGAGGAGTACCTGTTCGACGAGTTCGCCGTCATAGCGTTGGCGAATCGTATCGGACACGATGTCTTTGCCGCCGTGGTCCAGCACAGGCCAGACCGCACACCTGGCGCATCGGACGATCCAGCCCTGAGGGCGATACAAGACGACATTGAAGAGTCCGGGTGGGGCTCGCGTATTGATGTACGGAAAGCCCTGCCACATATGGGCACGTTGAGACGGAGCTACTCGAAGCACTGGCTGGTGCGTCAACTCAGCGAAACCGACGACATCCTCCGCTCGACGACCGCACTTGGAAGTTCCTTCGATGCCGAGTTCCGCCTGCTCAATGCCCGGGTGGGGCGGTTGACGCGATCCCGTAACGCAGCGATCCACGGAGGCACACTGTCTACCGCGGCGTGCGAAAGCATCGCTGATTTCGCCCTGGCAATGGGCCGGAGCGCGCTGAACACTGTCATCCGGGCGATTGTCACCGGCGAAACAGTGAGCATGTACGCGACACGTCAGCGAGACCAATACCGACGGAGGATCGATAACCTCAGGCGGGGCGGCGATTTGAAGTATCTGTTTTCGTCGTAGCCGGAAATAGGCGGTCTAGTGCCCCACGGGGCCTGCTCGGTGGTGGCGTGCACACATCGGGGTAGGCATCACCGCCTGCCCCACGGGGCCTGCCCTTCTCGCGTAAAGGCTCCGGGGTCAAGGGTGAACGAAGTCCATCAGAGCAGCTGACGCCATCGGCGACAACAAGGAGGACAGCCCAGAACCTCCGGTGTTGCCCGTGGCCCAGGTGTTCGCGCTCGCCCGTGCGGTGCCGGAGCGGCATCGGGTGGTGATTCTTCTGACCTTGTTCCTGCCGACATCACCGACGGCGCGGAGAGTGTGCGAGTCAGCAAGGCGATGGTCGAGTCGCCGGGCTCGGACTTGGTGGTGTCACGCCCGAAGTCGCGCGGGTGCGGGCAGCTCCCACCGCCCCGAGATCAGGAACTCGGCGCCATAGGAGTAGCACGCAATGACCGGGCCGCGCGAGGCGGTTCCGGCGTCCTATAATCCCCTCCTGGGACGAGAGTGACCTGGAGGACGGGGCAGAGTTGCGTTACAACGGGGAATTAAATCGCCCGATTTCATAAATTGCAGAACGAAGGAGTCAAGTGTCACCGGAGCGTCCGCCTGCCCACATTAAATCGGACCGATCGGTTGCAAAGCTCATAGATCTGTTTTCCGAATACGGAGGCTGGACGGCAGAAGAGCTCAAAAAGGATTACGGTGAAGATTTGCTTGTCCGTATATTTGAGTCAAACCGGACAACACCCTACGCCTTTTTTGTTCAATTGAAGCATTTCAGCAATCGATCTCGTCATTTATCCAAAGACGGAAAGTATCTCAAATATTCTTTTGATGTCCGACATGTGGCGCAGTGGAACGACCTATGGGAGCCTGTGGTTCTAGTCTTGTGGGACTCGGAGCTGAACGAATTTTACTGGGAAATCGCACAGTCCCCAGAAATTGCACCTTCTTCCAGAGGTAAGAAGTCCAGGACGATTTATATTCCGATCGATAACAGAATCGATAAGACGGGGATAGCTAGAATCGCGGTCCGAACTCGGAAAAGGCACGAGCGGTTCGAGAATGAACAGACTGGTGCAACCGCTCTGATCGGCCGCCTCTCTGAGTTGGTGGACTTCGAGATCGACTACCACCCACAGGCGGGGCTCCTCTTTCTCACTTGGCCGGATGGCCGGAGCGAGATGACAGCATTCGGCAAGGGGCTGGAAAAACTGCTAATACTGTCGGCCGAGACAGGTTTGGAAATAGATTCCATACCCGGGGCGGCAGTAAATGCCTATAGCAAGGTGCTGAATGCGTTTTCTGCCGGTGCCATAGTTGGGCTGGTGGACAGCAAAGGCAAGGCGGTTAATGAATGGGAATCGCTTGATGAATTTATGAGATTCGTTGATCGAAATCGAGAGTTTGACGAGATTCGCGGCCTATGAGGATGATCGGAAGTTCGGAAACTTCTTCCCATGCTTTCTCGTATTGGCAATCCTGCACCATGGGAAGGGCTAGTCAAGGGCGGCCTGGGAAATCGCGTAGCGTCCTTTACCCAGCTGTACTGAGTCAGACGTGGAGGAGGTGAACCCAAACGAACTGGCTGTGGACTGGGAGTGACCAGTCCCGGCGGAACCCGTGACACGGGTTCTTGGCCGCGTAATTCCGCAGCCAGGCCCGCGTTCCGGCGTCGGGGTCTGCCGGTGTTTGCGTGGCCGGGCACCGGCGGTATGTCGATCGGGCGAGCCCAACGACCTTGCACGCGAAACGTTCCGACATGCCCAAGACCTCGCTGAGCATGTCCACGGCGCGTCGCTTGGCCGCTGGGACTAGAATTTTCCCTTCGAAATCTCGCGCAGCGCGTCTTTCTCCAGTTCCGCATCGGCCAGCAGCCGCTTCAATCGGGCGTTCTGTTCCCGCAGCTCCTTGAGTTCTTTGGCGGCGTCGGTGTCCATGCCGCCGTACTGGCGGCGCCAGTTATAGAGTGTCGCCGCCGAGACTCCCCGGTCGGCGGCGATCTGCTCGCCGGTCAAGCCTTCCGCGGCCAGTTCATCGGCGCGCCGCAGCATGCGCACGATGCCCTCCGCGGAATGCCGTTTCCGTCCAGCCATGGTTCCCATCGTCCCTTCTGGCCCTCACCAGGGCCAACGAGACTCTAATTCCGGCTGGTCGCATTCACGGGGAGCGGGTCAGGTGGGGGGTGGGCGTAGCGTGCGCCCGACGCACCGGCGCGCCAGGAGGTGAGGCACGAGCAAGGCAGCTCCGCGCCGCAGTACGGCCGCGCGAAGCGCCGGCACCTCTTGCGCTTGTATCGCGAAATTCGGTAACTAATTGGGGAGTGTGAATTACACAGTGGTGAAACGCAAGTCGACGATTCACGTGAGATCCGACAGGTCTAACCAGTGATTCACCCGCAGTGCGTCACGCCATCGTCCCCCCATTACCCCCGCCCACTCTGGTTCCACATCCATTGCGAACGCAATCAGCCCAGATAAATGCCGGACGAACCCGTCGATTGATGAAAAACCCCGGTGCGAAACGTGGTCAGCCAGGCCGAACTTTTCGACGCCACGAACATTCTCTACAATTCGGGATCGCGTAGCCCGACTCAGCCGCACTGGATCGCGATCCACCAGCAGTCCGAGCACAAGCTTTCGGCCACCTGGCGGGATAATCCGTGTTTTCTTCTCGTGAAGCGAAAAACCCGCGCCTTGCACACACTTACGGACGCTATCGATCAGCCGGACCGATCGACTTCTATCAAATTCTTCGATCGATGAGAATGTCAGATCATCCGCGTACCGCGTATAAACCATCCGTTCACGTCTAGCCAGATCAGAAAATACAATGTCCAGGTCGTGCGCAACCAAATTAGCGAGTGCACCACTAGTAGGCGCACCTTGAGGAAGGAATCCAAGTACGGGTTTACTATATTCAGCGATAACACGCTTACGCGCATTTCCGGCAAAACGGCCAGAATCGATATGCCCTGCATGTATTGCGGACCTTGTGCACAGCCGTGCAAGCTCGAAGGCCACGAGTGGCACGTACCCCAAATCGTTGAATATACGAAACACTCGTCGTTCATCGATTGATTCGAAGAAATTCTCCAAATCCAGCTTGACTAACCACCTCGCGCCAGCATGCCTAATCGCGCAACTGCGGATCGAAGAACCCGTTTCGTACGCATAACTAGCAGGGTGAGTTGGAATCTTGCCGACAACCCTGCGCAACATCCAACGTTGCACCTCCATAAGCGGCGGGTCTGGCATGGAAATTGCGCGCATCTTACGACCATTTCGACGCCGAAGAACCAAATCTTTGTACGGATCTCGTTGGCGGGAAACGATCGTTCGCAGATAGTAGTACGACACTCCGGTGCGTTTCGCGAGGTGATTAAGCGTGAGAATTGCAGCGAGGCCTTGAGACTCAACTCTGCTCGCCTGGTCCAGCGCCGCATCGATCAGAGAATCACTCTTGGATTGCTCACGGCCCAGTTGTCGGTAGTGGTGAGGCGAGCCGGCGATCATCTACCTTTGGTTTCCCCTCTACCGCTCAAGACCGCGCCGACGCGCCGAGGCCCCGAGGATGCCAGCGGCGGCGCGGTCGTGACGCGAACGTGGGATTGATCGGAGCGTGTGGCTAACCCACGGCCCGCTTACGCACCACGGATGGAATCCGCGGCCGGTCGACCCGACGGATCGACGGACACTAGATGTCACCTGGCTCCCCTCAGTGTCGCAGGATAGTACAACTCGTCGTAATCGTCACGCCGTGGGCTCCACGTTGGAGCGACAGGCCGATGAAGCGCATGACGCAACTCCCGCCGACCTTCGTCCGTCAGCCGGTTTTCCGAATCTAGCAACCGGAGTTCATGGCAAGCTTCTATCGTGACCCGCACGGCAACATGGCTGATACTAAGGAGATTGGCTAGCTTTATCGGGTCCCGGTAGCCGCGTTGAATGGCGCCCAAGACTAGCAACAAGATTCGCACAGTCGGGTCGTTCTGGGCATCGAGCGCATCACCAAGGCGTTCATGTTGGATTATCGCAGCAATTCTCTTGGGGTCCGTCTCCAACCGATAGTCGTCGAGCTCCCGCTGCAGCTTAGGCACCATCGTTCGTTTGCCAAACAGTGGAGCCCAATTCGACACCTTGGGGCACTTTAACTGCCACAGAATGTTCGGCAGGTTGTTCGGCACTGTGTGATGTAAGACGAGCAGTCCTTTTGAATTGCCGTAACCAAGAGCATATTTCGGCGCATGAGCGTACTTTTTACACAGATCTACGATGGCCGCCCGTTCGTCATCCATCCATGGTGCAGTATCAAATCCGACACCCTGTTCGAGGCACACGATTTTGTCAACAAAACGATGTCCCTGCAGCCGCTTAATCGCAAGCGCTGAGGCAGCGAGTACTAAAATTCGAATGCGTAGCAGGCCATAAGAGTGCCAGCTTCTTATCGTAGGATTTCCAGCCCAGGCGTCAATGTAGTTAACGAGCTGGTTACCCGTCCCACTGTAGTCATCGACCAGAAGCAGTGTCCTGACGCTGTGCCGTCGCAACCAGTCCAGCGAAGTGTACGAAGCCGCCCGGTCATATCTCGGTTTTCGGCCAACTACGTCTCGAATGATGTTGCCTATCAGACCTTCACTGCCCGGGGTACCCGCGAAGGGGTGATCCAGTGGCGCAAAGTCATCGATGCCCTTTGTCAGCACTTCCCTTGCAGGGAATACCCCTACCGGCGCCCGGCACTCGCCGATGACTGTCTGGAGTGCATCCGCCATAGTAGCTCTAAAGGCCGAAGAGGAGATGATCCGGAGACTGTCGATCAGTAGAGTCGCGGTCCGAACTTCGTCACGATGAAAGTTTTCAAGCCATCGGATCCCATGACTTGTCTCACTTGGACGCAGCGCCACTTGCAGACCTTAACTGATAGTCCTTGCTCCTGCAAGTAATTTGGGTGCAAGGGCGGGACCCGGTCAACTGCCTGGCGGCATGAATTATCGGGGGTCCGCCCTGCCCGGTTCCTGTAGTCGGTTCGCGCGGTCCAATTCAACGTCAGCACATGCGGTACTCGCCGTAAATGGCTACACTTGAGCAGTTCTGGTGCGGGGTGCCGCTAGCACCAATAATCCCTCCTCACGTCAAACGGCGGATGCTTCCAGCTGCAGCGGCAAAGCATGAATCAGTACGTCAAACGTCGGAGCTGCTTCCCAGCCCGGTCGTAGCGCCCCTACTCGCGACCAGCCCCATTTCCGATACCGCGAGTATGCGTGCTCGTTCGTCGGGTCTACCAGCAGCGTCGCTCGCCGCTCTCCCCGACCGCCCAGCAACTCGTCGTGCAGCGCCCGAGCATGCCCTCGGCCAGTATGCTCGCGCGCCACCATGATCTCCGACAGCGCAAATGTCCGCGCCCCGTCCTCCGTAGTGAACTCTGGCTCCTCTTCGTCGAGTCGCAGACCGTTCCACCATCGGGAATTTTCGTTGAGCGGCCAACCCCACGCCTGCCCGACTGCCTCACCATCGAAGTAGAGCACCACCAGATCGAATCCGGAACCGCTCGTGTACGCGTCGAATCGACGCATGGCCGCCTCCAGCGATTCGAACGGGTCTCCGCTAGCGATGGATTCCGCATAGGCCCGTGCATACACATCCTGAACGGTGTCGCGGATCTCGCGAGCATCCAAGTGGCCGAACCGGCGGAATTCAGACAACTAATGTCCCTTTCGTCGTGGTGAGAGCATCGAACCGCGCCCGGAACTCTTCGCTTTCGGGACCAGTGTCGGCGGCGAGCCGGACGGGCTTCAACACCTGCAGAGTGCGAGGCGATGCAACCGGCCCCTCCAGGGCATCCAGCACTGACCGCGCCGCGCAGATCGCAGCCGCCGCATCACCAGTGGATGCCAGGGCAACCGCGAACCAGGCGGCGGTGTGGGTGGCATTTCGGGCGCTTGCCGGTTCTGCTGCCACGACCTCGTACAGGGCCAACGCGCGCCTGTGATTTCCGGAGTCAGAGTATGCCCGTGCTTCATGGCCGCGTACTTCCGTGTGGGTGACAAACCGCAGCCAGGGCGCACATTGATCGGCGGGTTCGTACTCGGCTGCGGAGTCCATCTCACGCCAGGCTGTGGACATTGCGCGTGCAACACCGTGAGGGTCGCCGGCCACACCACATACGGCAGCCTCTCGCGCGGCGATCAGTGCGTGAATCCGCCCCGGAGGTCGCCGCCGCACGAGATAACCGGCGCGCCGGACGAGCATGCGAGCATATGAGGGAGAAGCAGCACCGGACCGGGCCAAGTGGATAGTTTGCAGTGCGGCATTCAGTGCCCCATGGACAGTCAGATCATCGTCATCTGCCGCGGACGCCAGCGACAGCGCATCGGCGTAACAACGACGTGCAAGGTCAGTCCGGTCTGCGTCATGCGCAAGCCAACCCGTTTTAACCGCCAGCTCCCCTACCGCCGACATCCACGCCCGACCAGTTTTCTCGTCGTAGGCTCCGCGGTGCAGTAGGCCTTGGGCCTGCGCCAACGCGTCGACGGCAGTCGGTAGAAGGTTGGCACCGCCGACCGCTTGGTCCATCCTCCCCAATTCGGCCGTAAATGCGTTAAGGCGGTCTACATCAGCCATACCGATGCGGGTCGGATTCCACTGCGGCAACGTCGCGACGGTGAGCGCGGCAGCCTTGCTGAATTCGCGGCGGTTCACGTCTGCTTCATCCTCTACGCCTCCAGACGGCGAGTGTCGCTGTGCTGCGCCCCGCGGGGCGGATACGGCGAGAGCGAATCGACGCATCTGCTCCGGGCTCAGCTTGGCGAGCCAACTATCAAGGTCGGCGGCACGTTGCCCGCGCACCGGCCGCGATTCGGTGGCACGTTCCCATTTTCGCACGGTCGCAACAGACCACCCGATCTGTTCGGCGAACTGCTCCTGCGTCATCCGCAACGCCGCGTCACGCAGTGCCCGCACCTCGACCCTTGTCCAAACCTCCACGATCACGCGAAACCCCCTGTCGCTGCAAACTTAGCGGAAGCGTAGCGGTTCTCTATGACTGCTGTCCCTGGGACCGCGAACACCGGTCGATGAGGCTTGATCCAGCCCCGGCGCCGGGTCGAACCACCCGGCCGGCCAGCACCTTACGAGGCCGCCGACCACGGAATTCCTCGGCGCCGGGTGTACGCCATGACACCCCACCCAGGAGGCACTGTGCGCGAACGACCACCTCTGCCTGAGCGATCGGCACGAAACCGGGCAATGGAATCGACCGTCCGGCTGTTGCGCGACCAATACTTCCTCGATACAGCAACGTTGGAACGAGTCGCGGCCGGTCTCCGCGCCAGTCGCGATGTCCCGGAACCCGCCACCGACGCCGATATCGCGCCATGAGCCAATCGATCGCGTTCGGGTGGATCAACCACGACATCAGCCGAGCACCCGAGACCGACCGCGACCGCGTACACCGCCTCGCCGACCGACTCGGCTACCACCTCGTATGGCCCGGCGAACACTCGGTGCTACGCGTGGCCGACCAGGCACGCAACGCCGGCGCCGACCTGGTGATCCTGCCCGCACCCGACCACCTCGGCCCGCACGAACTCGACGCCGTACTGGACATCTGCGACGTGGAAACCGTGCCACCGCGTCTCAACTTCCCACGCTGGACCTCCACACAAGACACACCATGAGCACCCTGGTAGTGCTCGGTTTCGCTATCGCGATCGGATTACCGCTGCTGGTGATCGCAGCGACAATCTGGTGGCCCTGATGTAGGCCACGGTGCGCGAAGATGTCGGTGCTCAACGCGCCTGTTTCAGCGTGGTCAAGCGCGGGCGGCACCGACAGGCCACACCACATCCACAGCCACCCCCTGCTCCCGCGCCAGCTTCACCACGCTGCCGGTGCCGCCGGATTCGCCACCCTCTCCATCCCATACCGCGATCAGTCGATCAGCCGCCCCGAGCAGCGCCTCGTTTGCAGCCTCATATGCCTCCCGCCCGGCCTCCTCGAAATCCATCACCCGAACTTCGGCCGCACGCGCCACCAGTTCGTCGAACACCGCTGCGTGATCAGGCTTCACCTTGGCTTCGCGGTAATTCCGCGAGGGCAGCACTATCTCCAGCCGACCACCGGCCTCAAGCACTGCTTGCGCGAACACCGAATCGGCTCCCCGGGCGATACAGCTCACGCCCACCAGATCGGGAACCTCGGCAAGGCGCCGAGCGATCTCTTCACGCACCAGCACCGTGGTTTCCTCGGTGATGTTCATGTGCCCGCTCACAGCGACCCGCATATTTCACTCCTGTGCGTTCACCAACGGCGGCATCCGGTCGCGCGCCTCAACGATCGCGACGTTGCCTTTCACCCGCTCGGTTCGTTCATAGAGCTTGCCGACCTTGATCCGAGCCCGATCCGACCGGGTCTGCTCAACGACGTCCAACGCATCATCGCCTACCCGGCAGGCGACCTCCACATCAATCTGTCCTCTGGTCACAGATTGGCTGGATCGACGTCATACCCCAGGACCCGTTCCGCGCTGTCGATGAGCTCCTTATAGGTCAGTACCTCAACGCGACTCATATGCGAATTGAAAGTCCTGAGTACCTCGCAGATGGTCTCCTCGGGAATCTCCGGGTGGATTGCCGGGTGACCGATCAATACCAGGGCGCTGGAGCGACGAACCTCAATACCCAACTCGCTTCGGATACGCAAGCGGTCTTCGTCGAGTCCAACCAGGTAGTTGATTGCCTGTGCGGCCGCGTCATGGACTGCGGCAGTCGGAACCCAGGCGCCGCGATGCCGTTTCACGATCGCATGAGCTCCCATTGCCTTCTTCAGTTCAACCACATGAAGGCTGCCGTCCGACCGAATCAGGGGAATGTCGATCTCGTCCCCAGGAACCAAACGACGCCGGACTTCGGCACCGAGAAAGTTCCCTCCGAAAATCCAAGGATGCGCCTGCAAAACACGCTGCAGGCCGTACTCTGTCGCGTTGACGTCTTCTATGACTCTGCGAATATCTCCTAGCGCCTCCGATTTTCGTTTCAGTTCAACAGCCTTTAGCAGGTGAATGCCCACGTCCTCATTCGCCAGCACAGTCATCGCTTCGGGAGACATTACGATTCGGCAGGCAGCCTCGACGGGATCTTCGATATCTATACGGTTGCGGAAGATACGCTCCAGCCAGAGGGCCGTTTCGGCGCGACCACGCACGATTCTATAGCGACCAGGACGATCGACGGGAGCCTCGACGAATTGACCGTCTTCGAGCGCTGAGACAAGGCCAGTTAAGAACTCTTCCGCTGTGCGGCTTTCACCGCTGGCCAGCAGGCGTTGCCCAGCATCTCGCACAGACTGAGCGACAACGTAGAAAATCGACGATACGAATTTGCGGTTCACTTCACTGCGAGCGCCGTCCTCGAGCAGTCGAAATCGCTCCTCGAACTCTGGCTTCAAAGCTCGCCCCATACAGTAGTCGAGACAATCCTGTAGAAGGTGGAGTGCCCGCCACTCGGACTCCTCGGAGGCTCTCAGCCGAGCCATCTCCAACCGGCGGACCAACTCTTTCCCACCCCGACGATGGCGCCCGTTTCCGCTGTGTATGTACTGTAGAGCTTCGCCGATGGCACTCGTAACCTCTGATGACTCGGCCTCGTGCTGGGCACGTTCCAGCGCCCGTTCGAGAACCCAATCCGCTCTACCCGTCATATCAGACAGTATCTATCGACGCACTGACAGCGATCTGTGCCCCTGATCATCGGCGGTGAGCTGGAACCGTCGGCCGAACCCGAAACCGGTTGAACATCTGCGGCGTCGGCTGCGCAACCGGCGACCACAATTCGGAGCTGCGGGGAGGATTCGTCAGCCACGCCGAAGATGTCGCCGCAGCACATACAGCCCTGTGACCCGCCCCCTCTGGTTCGGTCAGCGCAGCCTCGTAGGTTCTGGTCTGGTCTGTCAGAATCCTCTCATGACTGCGGCGCGCCCGGGACTCGTCATCTGGGATATCGACGGCACCCTGATCCCTGCCGACCTGAGATGGCTCCGAAGGGCTATCGCACGTACTTACGCTTTAGCGGAGCCCGATGTGGTTTTCCCAGCAGCACGAGTGCATGGGTTCACCGACGAGTCGATCGTGGTCGAAACAGCTGTTACGTCGGGTATCTCGCAAGACCTGGCGCAGGCCGGCGTCGCTCGCTTCCATAACGAACTGGCGAGGGTGATGTCCGAAGGCGAAGCAGAGATGGCGCGAGACCAACCAGCCTACGCTGGCGCGGCTGAGTCGATCGCCGAACTGGACAAACTTGGGTTCGTTCAAACCGTCTTGACCGGTAACTTGCGATCTGCAGCAGAAACCAAGCTGAGGGTAGCCGGCCTGGATTCGCTCCTGCGACTCGACCTCGGTGCTTACGGCTCGGACTCCCAGGACAGGCTGGAACTGCCTGCTGTTGTCGCCGACCGATATCTCAGCCAGTTCGGAAGCCCGCTTTCCATTTCGCAGACTGTGGTTGTAGGTGACGCTCCGAACGATATCTATTGTGCTCGGCATGCCGGCTTTCGGGTTATCGTCGTAACGCACCGGATGAAGCACAGCGAATTACTGGAACACTCTCCCGATGAGATCCTCGATGCCTTGGATCCGGACTCGGTTGTTTCCGCGGTGCAATCACTGACCGGTGCCGCTCATTGAATCTCGGTACTTCGGATCCGTTCCCGGAGTGCCCGGACAGGCTGCTCGTTGCGCCACGGTGTAGTTCTCTCGATTGCCCGACGTGCACGTTCGATACCACGTTGGTTGCCCATGGCAACGAGACTGCTGTGGGTTTCTCCGAGAATCCGACAGCCCTCTTCGAGTTCGCCGATCTGGTTGTATGCGCTCGCCAGGTCGACCTGTGCGGCAAGCCCCACATTCCGGTTCCCGTCTCCAGTTGTGCTCAGTGCCGCGTCGAGAGCAGCGATGGCTTTCCGGGGCTTGTTCAGGAAGAGCCAGCAAGTGCCTTCGTAGACAAGAAGCCGACTCGCATCCCAGTCACTGAAAAGCCCAGTACGGTCAACTTCATCAATGTCGTCAACTGCGCGCTGTGCGCGAGACAGAGCGTCCTGACACTCCCGATCGAGCTCGAGCACCGCGTATGCCTGGGCAAGCTCGGCGCCTATCCTTGCCCTGGCCGCAGGCGGCAAGCTATCCGCCATCGTCGCAGCGTCTCTGAGTATCCGCAGACCAATGATTACGTCGCCGTCCGAGCCGATCAGCGTTGCCGCATCCGACCGCAAGTTGCTTTCGAATATCCGAGCCACCCCTCCGATGACCGGATCACGCATGCTGTCTGCCAGCTTGCGAGCAAATGCGCAGTGCGAGAGCGCCATCGCACGATCGCCGACAGCACTCCATACTCGACTTGCGACAATGGAGGTCTCACCCAGCAGTGATCCGAGTCGTTCTTTCAGCCGGCTGTCGCTCGTACTCCGGAACAGGGCTGAAACAGTGTCCCGGTGTGCTTCGATGGGACCGAGGAGTGCACCCGGCGCCACGCTTTGGCGCTGACCAGCCAGCAGGCGGGTCACCTCGAAGAGACTCGTGATCGCATGTTCGGACATCCGCTGCGACCGAAGGTGTGCACCGATCTGTTCGCGATCCAATGGAATGTCGAAATCTATGGCCTCCGATAGCGCCCCTGGATGAGTGCATGGGCCGAAGACGCCGATGGGCACACACTCACTTCGTTTATCCGCGGAACCCGCTGTGTCTACTCGGCTAACGTCGCGACGGGCGGCTTTCCGCTCTTGCTTGATCCGGTCGTGTAGCGCCATGAGCTCACCATCAGCGTCGAGCCCTGCATCTATAGCCGCAACAAGATCTCGGGAAGGTAGATTCGCGTCCTCCCATTCGGTCATGGACACGTACTGACGCGTATACCCGATTCGCGTTGCGAGTTCGCGCTGACTCAACCCCGCCGCAAGTCGCCGACGTTTTATTTCGCGCGCAAGTTCATCGGCCACCTGGGCGCGCTGACGATTGTGGTCGGGCACCACAACCCGTTCGACCTTCCCCTCCTGCATGACTCGATTCTGGTGGAAAGTCCGCAACGGCAAGTCTCTTTCACCAGTTTTGCCACCTTTCTTGCCATGCGGTTCCACCGCTGTTCTTGGACTGACGGCCCACCGAATCGATCTCGAGGGGAACAGCAATGAGAACCACCGATGCCCGGGCAGTGACCGGATTTTCTCCGGATGAAGTGTCATCAGTTGCTGCGGCCTGCGGACCCGCCGAGGACAGCCAGTCCACGACACTCCAGAATCGCCAGACCAGCTGTCACAATCACCGCGTCCTTCTGGAACGGATAGTTGTAGGGCTCCGCGCGCTACACGAAACCGACCCACTAGATCCTTTCCAGACCGACCTTCCAATCCGCAACTGCGCGCAGCCTGAACAGGCGGCGCCATGAGCTACTCGATCGCGTTCGGCTGGATCGACTATGACATCAGCCGTGCACCCGAATGGGATCGCGCCCAGGTACACCGCCTCGCCCGCCACCTCGGATACCGTCTCGTGTGGCCGGACGAACGATCGGTACTCCGGGTGGCCGACCAGGCGCGCAACACCCGAGCCGACCTGGTGATCTTGCCCGCGCCCGACCACCTGAGCCCGCTCGAGCTCAACGCGGTCATGGACGTGGCCGATGTGGAGACCGTGGTACCGCGCCTCAGCTTCGCCCGCTGGGCATTCGCAGAGGTGAGTCCATGAGCGCCACGGTGGCGATCGGTTTCGCCATCGCGATGGGACTACCGCTGCTGGTGATCGCGGCATCGATCTGGTGGCCGTGATGATCGGAACGCCGAACCGCTTCGCGCATGTGCACAAATCGGCCGCGACCTATCTCGACGTCGCCGCCAACGACCACGGCGACGAGAAGGGACTACTCGTATACCGGGCGTTGCAACGCGTCGAATCGCCTGAACCGCACCTTGTCGAGATCGGCCCGGGCGGCGGCGCTGCTGTCGACTACCTCGCGACGCGCCGCCGAGGAGCCACGCCCTGTACGACTCACCCTGTTGGAGGCACCCGGCGTCTCCTCGGCCTCGCTCACGGATGCGATCGCACGGTTCAACGCGGTGGGGTCGTGCGTGCTGCTGCACGGATGGGCTCAGGACATCGGGCGACTGTTGCGCGAACCGGTCGACGTGATCAGCGCGTCCGCCCTGATGCACGAGGTCTACTCCTACGGTGGCGCCTACTCCGGACTGCACACCTTGATGCGGACACTGCCGACCGTGCTCCACCCCTACGGTTACTTCGTCTACCGCGACGTCTACGCCGTCGCCGCACCGAGCCTGCACGAGCGGGTCGTGCAGTCCTACAGCTCACAATCCTGGTTGCAGTTCTGGCGCATGTTCGTCCCGCACTATCTGCGTGAAGGAACCCATCCCTATCACCATCACGACGACGAGGTCGTTGCCCGCCAGAACTCGCGCATTGTGCCCGTAGCCGAACTGGATACCCGGGTGTGCGCGGTGATCGAAGCGCCGGTCGGGCTGTTCCGCGAGGTGCAACGGCACGACATCACCTGCCGCGACCATGTCTGGCGCACCGGGATCCTCGGGTTTCGGCCGCTCCTCGACGGACCACTCTCCGGAGACTGGATCGACTTCCGGACCGGCCATAAACGAGTGCACTACACCCTGACGGAATCGGATCGCATGCCGACAATGCACCGGGCGAACGTCCTCGCGGTGAGTGAACCGTTCGATCATCATCACGTGATCGACGGAGATATCTTCGACGCCGTCAGCGACGTCGCCCTGATGGCGTTCATGTCCGAGGCCGAACAGGGCGCCGACGACTGTGTCCGGACCTGGGATTCGTGGCTGACCCGGGAAGGCCGCGAGACCTACGCCTACCTCACCGTCGACGAGCTGCTTTCCGCGTTCGCGGTGCACTCGATCAACGCCCATACCGGCCGAGACCTGGTCCTGATGCCGGTCTCAGCCGATGATGTGTTCACCCGCGACCGGCGCTACTACAACCGCTTTCTCACCCACCGCCTATCGAACCCGCTCGTCGACGCGAAGCAGATGGTGCTGTTCCAGAACATCCCGCTGAGCGACACCGAAACCCTGCAACGCGCGCTCGGCACCCTGCAAACGATCTGCTCGAAACCGACACTTGCTCGACTACACACGGCAATTCACTGGAAAGGATGACCCCGCATGGACCTGATCGAGGTCGAACGCAAGCGCGAACTCTCCGACAGCGAAACCCTGCGCCGCCGCCTCGCCGAACTCGGCTATCGCGAAGTAAGCTCGCTGACCGAAGTCGACACCTACTACAGCCGCCCCCCCCGACGTCGACTACATGGAAACCGTCGAATGCCTGCGAGTACGGCAGCGTGGCGACTCGGCCGAGATCACCTACAAGCCACCATCCAGCACAGCAACCCATTCGGATCGTGGCGTCATCGCGAAGCAGGAGACCAACGTTCAGCTCGCCGGCACCGACCAAGCGGGCGCGGCGAACGCACTGCTCGCGGCGGTCGGAATGGTCGAACTTGTACGAGTCGAGAAGGCACGCACCACCTACCGCCATCCAGACCGTGACAGCACAGCCGTGAGCATTGACCTCGTCGCCGGTGTCGGCGCCTTCGTCGAAACGGAGATTCTCGATCCCGACAGCGACGGCGCAGCCGCACATCTCGAGGACATCGAACAGGCGATCGGCATTTCCGCTAACCCGATCGTGCGCCTCCCTTACCGGGACCTGGTTATGCGCGCACAAACAGCAGTATGACGGATGCGCAAGCGGCGATGGGCGGCAGCAAACCTCCACGGACCGATACGGAGTTCACCTCGGGCGGATACAACCCGGGAAGCGACGGCGAAAGTTACGGCACCTATTACAGCTGAGAAGGTCCTGCTCGCGTTGCTGGTGTGCGCCGCTGTTGCGCTGACCGCATGTTCAGAAGATGGAGGGGTTGCTTTGGAGGAAGACCAGGCACTTTCGGCCGAACTGGCCGAACTGCGTCAGAACGGCGGATCAGTCAGCCTGCATGAGCTGACCGGCGGCAACTGGGACTCGGTTTATGTGTCGCACCAGCCGGTCTCCCGCGACTACCTCGAGAGCGAAGTCGGGGGGAAGATCGACATGGACGAGACGTTCATGCAACGTGGGAACATCCTCGTCTTCCTGAAAGACGGTCAGATCTCGCGGGCAACCTACATCACCCCCCGACCTACTCCAGCCCGGTGAATACTCCAGCAGTGTCCGGCTCACCGCGGACGGCTACCCCGCACTGCTTCAGATGTCCGAATAGAAACCGCGAACACGAGCACCAGAAGAAATCCGGTGGCTCTTCGATGAATTGTCGAGAGGTATCCGAGCCCGGTCAAGCTCGGGCGGCACCTTCGGGCCAGACCACGTCCACAGCCACCCCACGCTCTCGCGCCAGCTTCACCACGCTCCCCGTACCTCCGGCCTCGCCGCCCTCCCCGTCCCATACCGCGACCAGCCGGTCAGCTGACCCGAGGAGCGCGTCGTTCGCTGCCTCGTAGGCATCCCGGCCGGCCTCCTCGAAGTCCATCACCCGAACCCCGGATGCACGCGCCACCAGCTCGTCGAACACTGGTGCGTGATCGGGCTTCACTTTGGCTTCACGGTAATTTCGGGAGGGCAACACCACCTCGAGCCAGCCACCGGCGTCGAGCACCGCTTGCGCGAACACCGAATCCGCGCCCCGGGCGATACAGCTCACTCCTACCAGATCCGGGACCTCGGCAAGGTACCGAGCGATCTCCTCACCCACCAGCACCGCGGTCTTCTCGGTGATGTTCATGTGCCCGGTCACGGCGACCCGCATCGCCACCTCCTATATATGGTGAGTAGCCGGCGCATCCGGTCGCGTTGTCCGGCGACCGCGACAGCTGCTACTTCGCCCTCCGCTGGTCGTGGAGCCGGCCGCCCTCGATCTGCAATTATTCTGACGGTGTCCGTCCACGTCCGCCTCCGGACCGGTTCCGCTACCGTCGAGGAGGTAGTCGACGCCGGGGAAGTCTGCGAGGCCGCACACCGCGACCGAGACGTCACCCTAGGTGTGGTCGGAGTATCGGTGACCGCGATCATCTGCGCCGCCGCATGGTTCGCCGCGCGAGCCCGACAGGGCGCTCGTAGGTCTCGGTCATCTACCGAGGGAATGTGAAGTAACCGCGGCCATCGAACCACGGCTTCGGACACAAGGAAGATCGGCAAGTTCCAGCCTCGATCAACTCAGCACGCAACTCGTCGGTGGCGTTTGGATGATGCACCACTTGTTCGCGCCGCAAAAAGTCCCTGGCCCCGAAGCGCTCCGCTTCCAATGCCGCAACACGTCGCAGGGCCTCCACCGGCACACTGGGATTGCAGAGAGCGGTCCGCTGGACCGAGCTATCCTCATCGAACACCAGGAGCGTTAATACGTCGGCTGGCGTGTTCGGATTGCTGGCTGTCCACAGACGAACTGGCCGAATAGAGTCCACAGCAAGTTCGCGGAGTCGTTCTGGGCTGGTGGCCGGATCCCAGGCCTCCAAGACGCGGCGATCTCCACGCATCCGCTCATCACGCGACCGCACCTTACGCACATACACCCAGAGATCATGCCAGCTCGGGTGGCAAGGCAGGCAACCATAGGCGCTGGTCGTTGCACATGTGAAACAGGCCCTAGCGGAAAGGTACCAGTTTCCTATCACTGCTGTACCTGGGACGGCCCGCCTCGGTCGATAAGGCTTGATTCGGCCCCGGCGCAGGGTCGAACCACCCGGTTGGACAGCACATTACGAGTCGCCGACCGCGTCACACTCCCCGGCGCCGGGTGCCTGCCATCGAACCCGATGAGGAGGAACCGTGCGCGAACGACCACCTTTGCCCAAGCGACCCGCACGAAACCAGGCAATCGAAGCGGCCATCCGGATGTGGGGCGATCAATACACCGTCGAGACAGCCGTGCTGGAACGAGTGGCGACAGCACTCCGGGCCACACTCGATATCCCGGAAACCGCGGCCGACGCCGATATCGCGCGATGAGCCACTCGATCGCGTTCGGCTGGATCAACTACGACATCAGCCGCACCCCAGAATCCGACCGCGACCGGATACGCCGCCTCGCCGACCAACTCGGCTACCAACTCGCTTGGCCCTGCGAACGATCGGTACTTCGGGTGGTCGACCAGATACGCAACGCTGAAGCCGACCTGCTGATCCTGCCTGCACCCGGCCACCTGAGCCCCCTCGAACTCGACGAGGTCCTGGACATCGCCGACGTCGAGACCGTACTACCCCGCCACACCTTCGCCCGCTGGACACCCCAGCAGATGACACCATGAGCGCACTGATAATCGCCGGTTTCGCGATCGCGATCGGACTGCCACTGCTGGTGATCGCGGCGACGATCTGGTGGCCCTGATCGTCGCGTCGTGAACGGGCCACCGGCAGCAGCACCCAGGTTGCCGGCACACCCCGCCGCCACGATGCTCCGCGACGACCCTGGGAACTCCGGAAAGCGGGATTTGGGTACGTACTATTCCGGCTTTCGAAGGAAACCCGGAACAAGGACCATTCCAGTCCTGGCTCGGACGCCGCAATGCGACAGTGCAGCACGCTGACGGCGGCAGCCCCTCACGCCGCGGGGTCGGTCGGCATCTTCGGCAGATGTCCACTCATAGGGTTACCTGAGCCCTGTTGTCTTCTACCCCCGCGGCTTCGAGTAGTTCCCGTCCATCACATCTCGTTGGATCGCCCGGTCCAAGCATCAGGTTCGTGCCCCGAATTCGGTGCGGATGCGGGAGATCAGTTCCGGGTAGCGTTGGCCGTAGGTTTCGGCGGCGAACCGGATGGCCTCGAACGCGGCCCTGGCCGGGTCTGGATGGTGGGCGAATTCGTAGGTGTAGAGGGCCTGCACCTGCGGTATGACCGAGGAGTTCCCGCCGAATCCGGGGATCACGGTCAGCGTGATGGTCGGATCGGTTTCCAGGCGGTGGTAAGCGAGCGAGCTGTTGGCAAGCGCGCGTGGGCGTTTCCGATCGTGGTCCAAGGCGTCGAGAGCTTCACGGAAATCGGGAACTTCTGCCAGCCCGGCCTGTTCGAAGGCCCAGCGTGTGCATCGACCGGCCAGTTCGCGTTGCCGTGGGGCGGGCAACGCAAGAATTTCGTCGACCAGGTCACGGTCGAGATCAGCGACGATAGACGCCGCGCTTCCCGGCCCGACGTCGACCGACGGGCGGCCGGTGGGCGGGCGGCCGCCCCAACGGTCACGTGCGGCATAGACGGCTTGGGCTTCGGGACTATCGCGAGCGACCTCGATATACCCACCGTCGGGTCCCGGAACCCAGACCCGGTCGTAGTCGATGACCGGCATCCGGCTGGTCTGGTTGTGCGCGGTGTCGTTGTCGACCAGGGTGGTCACCGTCCCGACCGCATCGGTGGAGGTGGTGACGGTCAGCAGGTAGGTTTCGGTGGGTTCGCCGACTTCCAGACCAGTGTGGGTATCGCGGCCGCGGGCGTGGACCCGGACCCGGTATCGGCCCGCCGATACCGGCGCGAATTCCGGGGGCATATCCCCGTCCAGCGTCATCACTCGTAGTTCGGCGGGAGATTCGATCACCGTCTCCTCCACCGCCTCCCAGCCGTCGAAGGTGCTGCTGCCTGCGGTGGTGTCGAGGGTGAGGGCGACCGGGCCGTAGGCGATGCCGGTGAGTACCGACACGCAGCCGGGACCGGTCCAGATCAGGCTTCCTTCCGCAGTGATATCTGTGGTGTCCGTATCAGCTGCGGCGAACAGGAACTGTTGATGATCGACCTGCACGATCCCGGTTTCGGTCATCGGTTTCACTCCTTAACTCTGCTCATCAGCCCTTGACGTAGAAGGAGTCACCGTCGTGGACTCGGTTCTTGGTATAGAACCAGGACAGGATCCCTCCTCCGCGCGAGTTCTGCTTGGCGGGCATCATGCACATGCTGATCCCTGCATTGTTGTAGGGCGCGACCGGATGCGGCCGCACGTCGACCCACAAAGGCATTCCCAGTTGACAAGTGCCCTGGTAGGTGCGGGCGGGCCCGTTCGCGCCGCCGCCCTGGTAGGTCGAGGCGAAGGGATACTCATCGCATTGCTGCCCGGCCGGGCGTGGGCCCGGGACCCGGTTGCAGGAGATGTTGCGGTTGTTCTGAGCGGTCGTCTGGTTGGTGGTGCGCTGCAACGGGGTCCCATTCGGTGCACCGGGCAGCCCGCTGGCCTGGGCGTAGGCGATGTGCCCGGCATGAGCGGGAACATTGCGGGTGCTCATGTCCAGGATCGGTTCAGCTCCCGGCACAACACATCCGGCCGAGTTCCGGAACCCCGGGAGCTGGTCGCACCGCACACTGGGTGCGGCCGCCGCGGCGGTGGTGAGCGGGGTAGCGACCGGATGGGTGAAGGTGAACTCGGCGAACCCGGTCGACTGTGACACCGCACCGACGCCTACCGGGGACGACAGGGTGTAGTCGCGCCGGTAGAGGGTTTCGGTCACGGGGCGCGGCGCCTCGCTGTTGCTGAAGTTGTGATTGCAGGAGCCGCTGCCGGTGCAGTACACCGACATGGCGTACTGGGCTTCGTTGCCGATGCCGGTGGTACCGGTGACGTGCAGGGCGGTGCGTGCTTTCCAGGTGGTGGAGTTCCAGGCGGTCTGGATCTGGTTTTCCTGGACGACCGCCACCGTGCCCAGGACAACCTCGGGCTGGCGGCGGTCGACGATGCCGATCTCCCCGTCGCGCCACATGCATTGATACGAGCGGTCACCGGCCCATTGCCGGCGTGGTAGCGAGTTGCAGTAGGGCTTGTCGAGCAAGCTGTTGGGCGCGGCGAATGGTGCGCGGCGCTGCGGCTGTTCCGGTCGGCACCATCCGTACTGCGGTTGCGAGGGATCGGCGTTCTCGGCGGGTGGCAGGTCTGCGCACGGTGGAAGCTCGTCGAACAGCTCGCCGGTTGCCGGTTGAGCGTTCTCCGTCGTGGGGGCGGCTCTCGGCTGGGGCGCGTTGGTGTAGCCGGGGCCGGTTACGGCTACGCGGTTGTCGTCGCCGCAGCCGGGGCAGTTGGTGTCATCGATGTAGTCTTCCTGCCAATCGATGTCCTGCTCTTGGACCGCGGTGGTGGGCCAGCCGATCGTGCCGAACTGGAAGTCCTGGTCGAACGCTTGTCCACGCTGGCGTTGATCGGAAATGGGGTAGCCGTAGGGGCCGGCCTCGAAGTTGGTCAATGCCCATTTCGTGAGGATTCCGCCCGAGACGGGGTGCGCTCCGTTGGCCGGTGTCCAGTAGATCGAGCCATGCTCGAAGGTATTGAAGCGGCCGACTCCGTCCGGAGCGAGTTTCTCATCGCTGGTCGGATACCCCAGATATCCGCCTTCCCAGCCGGTTTCTCCCCATTTGTCCCGGATCGCGCCGGCAACGAAGTATGCCTCGTTGAGCCTCCAGTAGATGGTGCCTCCGGTGAACAGCTGCCGCCGCCCGACACCATCAGGGTTCACGATTTCATCCGACGTCGGGTAACCCAGCACCCCGGATTCCCAGCCGTTGCGCTGCCAGGCTGCGAAGAAGTGGTTCACTACTGGGTGCGCGCCACCGCCGGCCGACCAGTAGATCGGCCCATTCTGAAATGTCGTGCGCTTCCCGGCCCCGTCGGGGTTGGTCAGCTCATCGCTGGTGGGCCACAGCAGGAAACTGTTCGGACCACCGAGCTCGTTGTATTTGTCGCGGATCGCGCCACACACCTGATACGGGGCCGGCCAATACACCTGGCACGCCGCGGCAGCCCGCGCGCCGGGCCGCTGCCGGGCCGCCAAGCCGGCCTCCATGGTCTCGGCCTTGTCGGCGTCGGCCTTGGTGAAACCCTCCGGCAGTTCTTCGCAGTCCGAACGCATCTGTCCGGGCACGATCGTGGGATTCGGATTCTGAGTCGGTGTCCACTGCCCCGGATCGACCTTGTCTCCGGAGCCGTCCGGCGCACACGAGTCAGGCGCCGGCACCGGTGTTGACGGTGGAGCCGTATCGGGCGCGGGCGTCGACGGTGACGCGGGTGGTGGCGTCGGCGAGGGCGCCTGCGGTGCGGGTGGGGGTGAAGTCGAGGGCGATGGTGGCGGGGTCTCCGGCGATTCCGGGGTGGGTGTCGGGGAGTCGCTCGGTTCACCCGTGCCCGGTTGCGCGGCAACGACACCGCCCCCAGTCACCACCAGCACCG
Source organism: Nocardia sp. NPDC019395 (assembly GCF_040632335.1). Lineage (NCBI taxonomy): Bacteria > Bacillati > Actinomycetota > Actinomycetes > Mycobacteriales > Nocardiaceae > Nocardia > Nocardia sp. NPDC019395. Next base: position 139,331 of record NZ_JBEYBT010000002.1, on the reverse strand, counting down.
CCGACACCACGATCGCGGCCACGCCCGCGCGAGCCCTCCTTCCACGCCATAACCGAGCGGTTGAATCGACCCACATGCGCCCTCCTCATCCCGGCAGCCGGTTCCTCACTACAGCCCCGCCAGTCACACCGGCTTCAGGACCGAACTCCCCACGCCCTACCCGGGCCACAGGACCCTAAACAGAACACGCACCGAATACTGTTGCTGAACAACAGCTTTAGATCCGTCTACCAGCAATTTCTATCTCGAAGGAGGACCCGATCGAACTATGTGCAGCGGATACCGTGCGAAGGCCCGCTGAGATCAAGGTGGCGCGGGTGAGCACACCATGGAGTTCGGAGCCGGCTTCCGGTGTTGCCGGTGGAACAGTACGTAGCCGGGCTGGCGCGCAAATGGATGGCTGCCGGGGCATTTACCGACGCCGCCCTGGTTCACGGTCATGCCGAGACCGCCGCCCGACGCACCTGCGCGCCGGGCGTTGAGGTCCGAGACAGCCGCTGCGCGCCGCAGTATGGCGGCGGTGTGCAGCGCCAACCGCCTCTTGAGCGTTTTTGGCGGAATTCGGCAACCAGCCATCGAGTGCGATCGTCGTAATCCAGCCGACGATTCGGAAAGGGTGCGGGGCGTACGATAGCGGCCGTAAATTTGGCTGTGGCTGATCTGTTGGCTCCGCTGACTGAATCGCGTCGGGCTCACTCGGTCGCGGTGGGGCGTCGGACGGAGTCCGTGGCGGAGCTACTGCCAGCCGACCTTTATGGGGATGCGGTTATGGCTGCCTACCTACATGACGTCGGCTACGGACATCCTGACGAGGTCGTCGCCCGCCAGAACTCGCGCATCATGCCCGTAGCCGAACTGGACACCCGGGTACCAGATCTCCCACTGCCCGCTCTTGTCACCGCCGGTGCGCAGGATCGCCGACCGCCACGGATCGAACGCGAACAGCACACGGATCATCGTCTGCCTCGGCCGTAACACCTTCGAGCCCTGTTCGGGTGCAACCGATTACAGGATGCGACAGGCCCACTCCTGGTAGTCGCCGACGGGAGCGGAGCGCGGCTCGAAGCCTGCTCTTTCGAAGAGCAACTCGCTCGGGCGGTTCTGTCGGTGAATTGACGCACTCGCTACGGCGACGCCGCGGCCGAGGGATACCGCGCGCTCAACGATGCGACGGCGCACTTCGCCGAGAGTCGTGTCGGCCACGTCGCCGCCCCGGCCGCGAACGGCATTGCTGACGCCGATTGCTGCGATATGGGCGACGAATAGTCCAGGTACAGAGCAGTCGAGCATCAGGTGCACAGCGGCAACGATCTCCGCACCGGGTACGTCGCGGCCGACGAGGAGCAAATTGCCGTCCTTCAAGCGCTTCGAGCATTCGCGGAAGTGGCTTTGGACCTCGTATTCCCATGGCTTCTCGTGTGGGAGCTTCCGACCCCCGGGGCTTCGAAGCAGTGGCGACGTGCACGAAAATGTCTGCAGCGGTATTGCATCCCGGCGTTTGTGATCTTTTCCCAGCGCAGTATCGGAGCCGTCACCCGGCCAACCTGTTATTCGCCGCGACCCACTTCTCCAGATCGGCGGCGCTCGGCCGGTCCTCCAACCTGCGGGCGTACGCATCAGCGACCTGCTCATCATCCGGGGCAGGAAAATCTATCTCGTCGACAGGAACATCGAGCGCCCAAGCGAGATACTCAGGAGACACCCTGCCTGCGTCGACGCGACGTTGCAGTGCATCGAGCACGGCGGAAGGAAAGACTCGAGCCGAAGAGCCCTGCTGTCGCATAGCGACCTTCTCCGTTCCTCCGGCTACCTCGGCGTGGGCACGGATCAGCTTCGGTGTCGTCTCCTTCATGGCAGCAGTGATACTCGGCGCCGGCGTGATGCGGAACCAGTCGAGACGAGTCTTCAGGGCGAGGGCCGAGACACCGGTTCGCCACAGAAATCCGGCCAATCGACGCTCATCCATCCCCTGCCAGTCTTCTCGTTCGACCAGGTCCCTCGGTAGGAGCAGTTCAGCCGCGAAACTGTTGGCGGGCGCCTCGTCTTGCTCAGCCGGTTCCGCGATTCCACTGTGGTGCCCGAGCGCGAGATGCGCCAGCTCGTGGGCCAGCGACCAGTTGCTCCGGAACCAACTCGGCGTGGTAGCAAGCAGTACAACCGCTCGAGAGCCGATACTGAGGGAGTAATCGGTGGTGAGTCCCGGAAGACGCACCACGTCGACGCCCAACCGCGCCTCGACAACCGCACCGAACGTTTGCACAAAATCATCGCCCAGCGCGCCACGCATTCGGGCCGGTTCACCCGGTAACGGTTCGCTTGCAGGAGGCCCCTCGGGAAAGGCCGCGTTGTAGACCTCGATTACCTTTGCGAGGATCGCGTCGTCGTAGGAGCGGCCCGGGTTGCTGGACACACGTCGTTCCGGATCCCAACTGTGCCGGGCAGCGATCTGGACTCGGCGCGGGTCCTCGTTTCCCGTAGCAAGCCAGTAGAGGTCAGCACCGAGTTCCTCCGCGATCCTGGCCAGCTCGGTCGAGGAAAACCCTCGCTGCCCGTTCAATGCACGAGACAATGCATCAGGCTTCATACCGGCCTGACCTGCAAGTTGTCGCTGACTCATTCCGGACGGCATCAGTGAACGAATGCGGTCCCCCACTGCTACAAGCGTCTCGTCCATACATCCATGCCACCTACGCGTTGGGATTTTCCCAACGTACGGCGTTGCGACGACCGCGTGAGCCCAAGGTCCCCGCAGGATCCACGGATACCGCAGCGCTTCCTAGGTTGACGCTGGACACCTGAACAGCGTTGATGCACTGGCTCTTTGAGATCACCGTCGACTTGTGAACAGTGGGAGGCGACTGAAGCCGATACGGTCGAGGACCATCTCGATCGCTCAGCTGATCGTTCCGGGGGGCGCTATCCCCTGTGCCGGTTGGCCGGTCACTTTCGCACGGTTTCGAAGTCACGGGCGTAATGCAGAATCGCCAGGTTGTTCGCTTCGGCAGTCGCCGCGATGGCCAGGTCCGCGACCCCCGGGCTGCGGCACCGACCGCGCTCGGTCGGGTGCCGTGGGTCTTCCTCGTTTCGAGGACCGTCTGGAGCCTTACGATGGCGGAATGTTCGCCGCCCTGCCCGCAACCGCCGCATGGACGCACCGTGGTACGCGGGCGGGGTTCGAGGTCACCTACTTCGAACCCATCGATCGCGGGCACCGGATCGAGGGGTGCACAACCGCCAGCGAGGACGGCCGCACCTGGTCCGTCGCCTACGACATCGCCGTGGATTCCGGCTGGCAGACCCGCACCGCTCGCGTGACCTGTCGTTCCACAACCGGCCGGCGCACCGTGTTGCTCGAGGCCGACGGCGCCGGACACTGGCTGGTGAACAACGAACCGGCACCCCACCTGGATGGCTGCCTCGACGTGGACCTGGAGTCCTCGGCGATGACCAACACCTTTCCCGTGCACCGCGCGGCGTTGCCGATCGGCGCACGGACGCCCGCCCCGGCGGCCTATGTGCGCGCCGGCGATCTCGCGGTCGAAAGGCTGGAGCAGGAGTATTCGCGCACATCCGACCGTGGACTGTTCCGGTGCTTCGACTACTCGGCGCCCGTCTTCGATTTCTCGTGCCGCCTTGTCTACGACGCGGCGGGCCTCGTCGTGGAGTATCCAGGGATCGCCGTGCGTGCGGTCTGACCCGTGTAGCTGTGCCGTCGCGGTCGGCTTCTCCCAGTACGCAGCCCGGATTCCATGTGCGCGATGACGTTGGTGCTCAACGACGACCGCGAGGCGCTCCTGACGGTGTGTATCGGGCGCTGCTGGAGGACCGCGGGTCGGTGGCCGGCCGCACGCCCGAATCGGCGGACCTTCGTTCACCGAACGGCTCGACGCCACCTACCCGGTCGAGGGCTGACCCCGCGGCCCCGTCCGATCAGCAGCCCTGTGGAGCCCGCCAGGCATCCTGCGCGTAGGTGGTCGAGCCGACCATGGCACCGATCACGCCGCCGATGATCCCGAACGGGATGGCCCCGACAAAGAAGACGGGCAGACCCGCGATCGCGCCGCTCCCGGTCCCGAGCAGGGCGCCCAGGCCGGTGCGGAGTTCGATGGTGTCGCCGGGCGCCATGCACGCGGCGATGGGCGCCGCCGCCCCGGACCCCGGAACATCGGGTGCTTGCGCCGGCGCGGGTGCCGAGGCGGGCTCGGCCGCCGCGACGCCCCCTGATCCGGCGATGAGCAGCCCGGCAATGACGCTGCCGAGCACGGTGCGGGTCGATGTAACTAACATATGCGCGCAGTTCCCTGATCAGTTGAAACAAGTGTGCGACCTGAGTAGTCAGATCTGCGACCATAATGTCGTATCGGCCGGTGTAATGCTCGCTTTCGTATCTCGGTCGGAGCGAGCCAGAGACCGTGCTCGCTGATGATCCGGCCTACCCCGCTGCCCATCCTGCGCAGGTAGACCCCGATTTCCGTCCTCCCTATCACGTCGGCTCGAAGAAGTTGCCGTCCGACTCTCGAACCGGCCGCCAGCACCGCGTGGGGCCGGGTCGAGTCTGTTCAGAATGCCCTTTCGACGATCCCCGAGCTCGCCGTCGGCGCGGGTCTGCTCACCCCGGACGAGATCGGCCGTATCCTCGCACCGGCTAGTCTGGTCCACCGCAAGAGCCGATCCGGTGAGACGAAAGGTCGCCTATGAGCCGAACCGTCCTCGTCACGGGCGCATCGCGGGGAATCGGGCGTGCTGTATGCCGAGCCTTCGCCGCCCGCGGAGACAACGTCGTGGTCCACTACGCGAACCGCAGAGATGACGCGGAGGCCACACTCGAGGCACTCGACGGCAGCGGCCACTTACTCGTGCACGGTTCGCTAACCGACCCCGAGACGGTACGAGACGTGGTCGACCGGGCCGCCGGACTCCACAACGGGCTCGACGTCGTGGTCAACAATGCGGCGGTGATGACACCGCATCCCCCGGCAACGGTGACCTACGCCGAATGGCAACGGGCCTGGACCGAGACCGTGAACGTCAACCTCGTCGCCGCGTCGAACGTCTGCTACTGCGCCGCCCAGGCGATGATGGCGGCAGGCCGGGGCGGGCATATCGTGAACATAGGTTCGCGAGGCGCTTTCCGCGGCGAACCGGACCACCCTGCCTATGGGGCCAGTAAAGCGGCCCTGCTGGCGATGAGTCAGTCCCTGGCCGTCGCGCTGGCACCCCATGGCATCGTGGTCGGGGCCGTAGCCCCCGGATTCGTGGAGACCGAACGGGTGGCGGAACGACTGCACGGTCCCGAAGGTGCCGGTATCCGCGCGCAGAGCCCGTTCGGAAGGGTCGCACAGCCGGAGGAAATCGCGTCCGCGGTGGTGTATCTGGCATCGCCCGAAGCCACCTGGGCCGCCGGAGCCATCCTCGATATGAACGGAGCATCCCATCTCCGGCTCTGAAGGCCGGCGGGTGCTCGCCAACACAATTGTCCCGCAGCGTGGTCGCTCGGGAGACTCAGCGATGCGGCCGTAGTGATACCTGATGGCCGGAGAAGGGGTCGGCGCAGGATCGAGGTCCCTGGCCGCGCACGTGGGAACCGCTTGCCTGCGCGGGTGGCGTAGCCGTCACCCCGCAGGCGCACGCTCGTATGTCGGTGCCCGTTGCTAACTTTCGTTCGAAACGCACCAACGAAGAGCGGGAACGGCATGACTGCGGCAACCACGACCTATCTCGAGCTGTCGGAAGAGGGAGGGTCGGCGCACAAATTCTACGAGGTCGTAGTGGACGACACCCGGGTCACCATCCGGTACGGACGCATCGGGGAGCAAGGCCAGAGCAAGGCCAGCTCTTTCGCCGACGTACAGAAAGCGCACGCGGCGGCGCAGAAGAAAATCAACGAGAAGAAGCGGAAAGGGTACGCACCGGCCGTACCGGGTGCACGGTCGGCCCGCCCGGTGGCGCGACGCGCCATAACCAGCCGCCGCTCCACCGCCCGTACCGCGCCCGTGCTGTGGAGCTTCGATTCCGGTGCCGCGGCATTCGGGATATTCGTCGACAGCGAACGCTGCTGGGTCGGCAACGAGAACGGGGATGTGTTCACGCTGACACCCGGCGGCGAAGTGGTCGGCCGATTCCGGTTGCCGGACTCCGTGAAATGCATAGTCGCCGACGACTTCTGGATCTATGCCGGCTGCGACGACGGTCGCGTCTACGACCTGTCGGGCAAGGTGCCCCGGGCGGCCTACGATATCGCCGCAAATGTCGACATCTACTGGCTCGATATCCACGACGGCATCCTCGGTGTCTCCGATGTGGAGGGCGGGCTGACCGTCATCGATCACGAGGAAGAGTCGCTGTGGAACCGCCGCAGCCACGGCGATTCCGGTTGGATGGTACGAATCGACGACGACGGCGTCTACCACGGCCACTCGGCCGGGGTCACGAAATACGACCTGGCCAGCGGTGACCACCGTTGGAACCGGGACACCGGCGGACAGGTGCTATTCGGCTGGCAGGAAGCCGAAGCCGTGTACGCGGGCACCGCGCGTAATCAGGTCAGGATGGTGGACAAAGCCGGCCGGTCGGACCGGTCGTTCCAATGTGATGCGGCGGTGTACTCGTGCGCGGCCTCCCCGGACGGGCGATACGTCTTCGCCGGTGACAACTTCTCGTCGGTCTACTGCTTCGATGCCGACGGGCGGCGCCTCTGGAAACTCGGCACCGGCTGCGGTTCGGCCTATTCGATGCAGTACCACGACGCCCGGCTGTACCTCGTCACCACCAGCGGCACCCTGGCCTGCCTCGATGTGAGCGAGACCGCCGTCCACGACGCCGAACAGGGCGTACTGCCACAGACCGTTTCCGTGAAGGCACCCCAGATGGCCGCGGTGGCACCCAGCAGCACCTTGGAGGTCGCCACCGACAGTTCCGGCGGAGTAGTCGTCGAATGCATCGACGTGGACGGACGGCTGCGCGTGCACGTCGTCTCTCCCGGATTTCAACGGGGATGGAACGTGCAGTTCCCCCGCGATATCCGGCAGGCCGGGACCCGCTATGTGGTGGACGGGGTAGCTGAATCCGCTCGCGGTGGGTTCTACCGGGTACGGGGCGATATCCGCCGATTGAGCTGATTCGAGTGAGGAGGCCATCCGGCTACGAGACTGGCTCGACCAACACGACACCGCGATCGGCCGAGCCACCCAGTCCGATCTCGACCGGTCCCCGGCTCGCTACCTCGGCCGTGGGCCTGTCCTCGCCGAACTCCGACCGGGACGCCTACAAGCGGCGCAATGTCATCGAACGCGCCTTCAACAAGGTCAAACATTGGCGCGCGGTCGCTACCCGCTACGACAAACTCGCCTGCTGCTACCGCGCCGGAGTGGTCATGGCGCTGATCGTCGAATGGCTCAGATCATTGGAGACAGAACCTAGGGTCGTGAGGGCACGCCCGGGAAGGACGGCTTGATGACGCGGCTTCCGAACTTCCACTGTCCGTCTACGCGAACGTACTCGTCCTCGTACGCGACGTGGGAGCGGATGTAGTCGCCATCCGTGGTCACTACTTCCACGACGCAGAAGACGCTCCCCGCCGCGCGGTCGTCCTCGATGTCGGTTATCAGGTGATTGAACATGACGTGGATGACGTGGCGGGCATGAGCGAAGAGTTCGTCGCGGAAGAATTCGCGGATTGTTTCGCGCCCTCGGAACAGGCCGAGGCCGGTCTCACGTTCATCGAGGACGCCGTCCTCGGCCCAGCAACCGGACGACTCGTCCAACTGGAAGCCGTCGAAGGCGATCGCGTAACGGGCGTTGAGATCGTGGATGGCGGCACGATCGGCGAGTTGGTTCATGGTCAACCTCATTTCGAGACGCGGCGTCCTGCGCCGGTGGTCATGGCTGGCTCGAAGGCTGGTCAAGTGGCTGCAGCTTTTGGGAGACATGCCCTAGTCGTAGCGTCGACGGTGCTCATGCGGCCTCGGCTTGAAGGGCGGGGCCGAGAAGGAGTCCGCCGTCGATGACGTACTCCGACCCCGTGATGAAAGACGCCTCCGAGGAGGTGAGGAACAGGAGAAGCCGGGTGACGTCGGTCGGCTCCCCGAGCCGGGGGATGGCGAACGGCGCGGGTGAGTAGAAGTCCGCGATTGCCGCGGTGGCGCCCGCTGCCGGTTCGTGGATGAAGGGGGTCGCTATTACGCCGGGGTGGATGGTGTTCACCCGGATGTTGTCGCGGCCGAGTTCGAGGGCTGCCGTTCGAGTGAGGCCCCGTACGGCCCACTTGCTGGCGACGTACGGCGCGTACTGAGCCGTGCCGCCCAGGCCCATGGTCGAGGCGATGTTGATGATGGTTCCCCCTGCCGCGCGGCGCAGAGCGGGGGCGGCGACCTTGATGCCGAGGAAAGTCCCGGTGAGGTTGACGTCGAGGATGCGCGACCACGTGGCGTGGTCGGTGTTTTCGATTGTCGCGGGCGGGTTTTGCACGCCCGCGTTGTTGACGAGCACGTTCAGGGCACCGAAGACGCTTTCGGCGGCTTGCACAGCGGCGGACCACGAGCTTTCGTCCCTGACGTCGAGGCGGGTGAAGCGAGCACGGGTTCCGAGTTCGTCGGCGAGGGCGGCGCCACGTTCGGCGTCGGTGCCTCCGATCACCACGTTCGCCCCCTCCGCGTGAAAGGCGCGCACATGGCTCGAGCCCTGGCCGCCGGTCCCACCGGTCACGAGCACGGTCTGGTTGTCGAAGCGGGGCATCAGGTGTTCCTTCGGTGCGGGGGTGGATGACCGGGATCACCAGTGATGAACGGCGGCCAGTGGTGAGTCGATCGACTCACCATCCTCCTGACACTAGGTCGGCGGCAGTGGTGAGTCAAGCCACTCACCTCGTATGCTTGGCCCATGGACAGGGTCGTGACGACGTATCACCAGCGTGTCGCCCAGGAGAAGCGCGCGCTGATCGTGACGGCCGCGACCGCACTGTTTCTCGAATTGGGCTACGACAGGACGTCGCTGGCGCGGATCGCAGAGAGCTCGGGCGTTTCGCGGGCCACCTTGTTCAAACAGTTTCCGAGCAAAGCTGCCCTGTTCGACGCCATCGTCACCGAGTCCTGGTCGACCGCCGACGAGGAGGATCCTCCACCGGCAGGCAACATCGTCGACGGGCTCGGCATCATCGGCCGCCGTTACGCCGAGCTGCTGGGCCGTCCCCAGATGACCGACCTGTTCCGGATCGTCATCGCCGAGCTCCCGCGCTTCCCCGAGCTGGCCCATGCGCAGTTCTCGCAGGGGAAGATGCCCTACTTCGAGTCCGTGCGCAACTACCTCCTGGCCGAGCACGAGGCAGGAACGGTGCGGATCGAGGACGTGGACCTCGCGGCCACCCAGTTCCTGGGCATGATCTCCAACTACGTCTTCTGGCCGACACTCTTGGTGCCGGGCTGGGAGGTGAGCGCCGAACGCGTCGCTCAGGTAGTCGACGAGGCCGTCCGCACCATCGCCGCCCGATACTCTGCGACTGCACCAGGGGCGTCCACCGACTACTGAGTCCCGCCAACCGCAGCAGAGTCAAATCTTTGCGCTCAGAGCCGCTCCGGCGCGGCGATCCCCCAGTAGTCCGATACCGTGGCCGAGGGTGGGCGTTCAGATTGCGAAAGGATCCGGCCACACCGGCCGATCGAGGTGCATTGTGATCGCTACGCGAAACAAGGAGCGTGATGGAGACGATCACTGGGACCGCTGCCGGCGTCCCCTACACGGCACTGCCACCCGCCGGCAGGGTGGACGCTCCGGCGCCACTGATCGTGACCTGGCACATGCTGGATGCGCCGCGCACCGATTCAGCGTTCGCCGCGGCCCTGCCGATGGCCGGGGTGCCGGCCTGGCGGGTCCACTTGGGCATGCCGATGTGTGGCGCCCGGATGGTCGACGGCCGCGTCGACGCCGTGCTCGAACTCATCCGCCAGGACTCCTTACTCGCGTACCTCGCACCGTTCGCGCAGCAGGCCGCCGACGAGTTCCCGGCAGCCCTGGCAGCACTCCGCGATCAGCTTCCGGTCGCCGAGGGGCCGGTCAGCATTCTCGGCGCCTCGCTCGGCGGCACCGTCGCGCTTCGAGTGCTGTGCGCAGAGTCGATCCCGATCCGGCACGTCGCGCTCGTGAACCCGGCCGTCCGTATCCGCTCGGTGGTCCCGCTGACCGAGGGCATCGCCGGTCATCCGTACGAATGGACGGCCGAAGCCGAGCGTGTCGCAGACAGACTGGACTTCGTGGCCCGGGCCGCCGAACTCACCGTTGCGCCGCCGCTGCTGGTCGTGAGCGGGGAAGAGGATCACCCGGACCTTCGCGCCGACGCGGCCGCACTGGTCGATACTCTGAAGCACCGCTGTGCACAGCCGGACAACGCCGAATTGGTCTCCGTGCCGAATCTCGCGCACCCGCTGGCCGACGAACCGGGTCTCGAACCGGCGCCACAGCGCACTGAAGCGAAGGCGGTCGACGACATCCTGACGCGGTGGTTTCGCCGGCAGCTCATCTCCTAGCTGCCGCTGGTGTGCCGCACCGACCTGGATGCTGATCGGTATGTCGCATATCCGATGGCGTCGCGATCGGGTCACGCCAGCACAATGGGCCGATGACGCGAATCGAGGCAGTGCGCGGGGACATCACCGAACAGCAGGTCGACGCGGTGGTCAACGCCGCGAATTCCTCATTGCTCGGTGGCGGTGGCGTCGACGGCGCCATTCACCGCAAGGGCGGGCCCGAGATCCTGTCGGAGTGCCGAGACCTGCGCGCCGCACACCTCGGCAAGGGGCTGCCGACCGGACAGGCGGTAGCGACGACCGCGGGACGACTGCCCGCGCGCTGGGTGATCCACACCGTGGGCCCGGTATGGTCGGCCACCGAGGACCGCTCGGCGTTGCTCGCCTCCTGCTACAGCGAATCCCTGCGCGTGGCAGCCGAACTGGGCGCCGAGACTGTCGCCTTCCCCGCGATCTCCACCGGCATCTTCGGCTGGCCGATGGACGACGGTGCCCGAATTGCCGTCGAGACGGTGGGTGCCACCGAAACGGCCGTCGAATACGTGCGGTTCGTGCTGTTCGACGAGCGAGCACATGCGGCCTTTGCCGTAGCACTGGAAAACACACCTAGTCGTCGGGAGAGGCGCGGCGGTTTCGCTTGGTGATGCCGCGCCGCTTCTTCGCGGCGATACGACGTTCCTTCGCGCCGCGCGAGGGCTTGGTGGCGCGGCGAACGGGTGGAGGGGCGGCAGCGGCGTCACGCAGTAAAGAGGCCAGGCGTTCGCGGGCGGCTGCGCGGTTCTGCAGCTGTGCGCGGTGCTCCGAAGCGGCGATCGTGAGCACCCCGTCGACCAGGCGGGTGGCCAGGCGATCGAGCATCCGGGTGCGCAGCCACTCCGGCACGGAGGGCGAGTTGGCGAGGTCGAACGACAGCTCGACCCGGCTGTCTGTGGTGTTGACGTGCTGCCCGCCCGGGCCGGACGAGCGTGAGAACCGCTCGCGTAACTCGGATGCGGGTATCACCAGCGTCCGAGACACGGTCAGGTCTTCTGCCATGATCCGACGCCGCCTTTCCGATTCGCGAGTCCACTATCCCAATCGGCTGAATGGTGACCTTGTCGTTCACCTGCTTACCAGAGCTCGAAAGCGGACTCGACGCCGTCACGATCGCCCCTGTCGAAGAAACTGAGCGCCTCCGATATCAAGGTGACCTCGGTATGCCCGGGTTTCGTGCCGGCCGACCTCACCCGGCCAACCGCGAGCAGGCGCCGCTCACCGTCGCTTGCCCAGTAGTTCGAACAGACTGGAGAAGCCCTCGTCACCGTGGCCATCGGCGACGCGCTGCTCCATCAGCTCCTTCACCTCACGCATCCGCACCGTGTCCACTCCGTGGGATATCCGGTGCTCGACGAGGTCGCCCATCAGCGCGGACTGCACTGACAACGGTCCGAGGTCCGGCGGGTACGCACCGTCACGGACGGCCGCACCGATGGCTGTCAGCAGGGGCGGGTAGGCCGCGAGGGATCCGGCCATGCGCGCGGCGAACTCTGCTGGGTCGACTCCTTCCTTCTGCACCAGCCGGAGCGTGTGCAGGAAGCCGATGAGCAGTTCATAGGCGACCGCCACCTGGGCCATGAATTCGACCGACGCCAGCCCGGCATCGGCACCGTAATAGGTGGGAGTTCCCAACTCCCGAAGTGTTTGCTCGTGTGCATCGAATGCCGCACGGGAGCCGCTGAAGGGAAACATCACATGTTCCGAACCCAGGTCGGGCGGATCCCCCATCACTCCTCCGTCCAGGTATTGCGCGCCGCGCTCATCCGCCCATCGCTGCACGGCGCGGGCCCGGCTCGGGGAGCCGCTGGTGACATTCACCAGCACTCGGCCCGAGATCGCAGACCCGACCTCCGCCAGCACGTCCTCCACCGCTTCGTAGTCGAGGACACATAGCACAATCAAGGGACTCGCCTCGACTGCCGCGGCAGCCGTCGGTGCCGCCACCGCTCCCGCCTCGGCCAAGGGTCCTGTCTTGGCGGAACTGCGGTTCCACACTGTGGTGGGGTGACCGCGATCCAGGAAGACCTGCGCGATCGCGGATCCCATATTGCCGAGGCCGAGCACAGTGACCGGGGTCGGCAGTTCGCCAGCGGATGTCGTCGTCATAGTCGAGTTCCTTTCGGGGGACGCCTTCGTCTCGGTATGGCACGAAATGCCGAAGGACAGGTTCGGACGTGCGGCCGAGCCGCCGGCCACCTTCATCCAAAAATCTTGACATCGAGATACAAGCAGAGCAATATTGTTGATGTCAAGTATTTTGATATCAAGGCAAAGGGGCGACGTGGCCGACACCGTTGACGTGATCATGGATCTTTGGCGCCGGGAAGCACCAGAGCTCGCCGAGGAGCTGTGGCCGGTGGCGATTGTGGGGCGAGTGCAGCGACTGTCACACATCCTCAGCCGTGCACTGAAGGACTTCTACGCCGAACACGGCCTGGAGACGTGGGAATTCGATGTGCTCACCACCCTGCGCCGCTCCGGCGCACCCTACGAACTGACCCCCGGAGCCCTGCACGAATCCGCCATGATCACCTCCGGCACAGTCACCAATCGCATCGACCGGATGGAAGCCAAAGGCCTTGTCGAACGCGTTCGCAACCCCCACGATCGACGCTCCGTCCGGGTACGCCTGACGACACACGGCATAGACGTGATCGACCGAGTCTTCCAACTCCACCTGGCAAACGAGGCCCGGCTTCTTCCGGACTACGACGACGCCGACTATCAGCGCTTCATCGGCGAACTCCGTCGCCTGCTCGAGCACTTCGGCGACCGACTGGACCGGGACCGGGCCACCAGCAAACCTACCGGCGATTCCTGAACCCGCCGAATCAGCAGCACCCAGCGCAGCCTGTTACGCCGAATGCCGGACCACATCTGGCCCGGCCGGTAATCCCGCGGCAGAAGCGATAAGAAATCGACAAATCCATGAATACTGCGACGGATCCGTCGTACTGCTGGGGCGGCGACGAACCGGACCCGGACGCCTACCTGGCCCGCATCGGTTTCGATGGCGAGCCGATGCCGACCGTGGCGCACTGGCACAACGGTCCGGTCTCGACGGCCTTCGACTTGCGCTTGCGCCGGGGCAACAGGCGACCGACCGGCAGACGGGGCGACGTCACTCAGGGGTGCCGAGCGGCGGGTGCTCGAGCACGCGGGGCTTGTACTCGACCAGCTGGATGCGGCCGTCGAAGGTGCGGTGTTCGATCATCTCTAGGGCGACGTCCGGGTAGCCGTCGTAGATGCGTTCCGCGCCCGTGGCCCCGGTGATCACCGGGAACATCACGACCCGGAAGCGGTCGACGAGTCCGGCTCGTAGCAGGGACCGGCTCAGGCTGAGGCTGCCGATCGTGCTGAGGAGCCCCGAGCCACTCGACTTCATGGCGCGAACCGCCCCGACGGCGTCATCGCGGACCAGCGTGGAGTTGGCCCACCCCAGTGGCTCCTCGAGCGAGGAGGAGAACACCACCTTGGACGCTTGCGTGAGTTCATCGACGGACGCCTCTTCTTCGGGCCTGAACTCGTCTTGGCCACCCGGGACCTCGCCGGCGGCGAAGCCCGACATCAAGCGGTAGGTGTTCGCTCCCATCAGGTGGGTGACCTCGGGCTGCTCGCCGAGCCACGCGAGGTACTCCGGACCCTCGAGGCCCCAGAACCCGGGCCATCCCTCACCCGATGCGTAGCCGTCGAGAGAGGTGATGAAGTCGACGAGAAGCTCCGACATTGCGGTGTCCTTTCCTAGGGTGTCACGAGCTTCGACCGGCCGGGAACCACAAACTCATCGGTATCAGTCGCGTTTCGCCTCGTAGCGCAGCAGGACCGTACCGCCCGGGAAGGTGCGGTTCTCCAACAGTCGCAGCGAGATCCATGACGGCAGCGCCGGGAAGAACGGGGTGCCGCCGCCCACGGCAGTGGGCGCGACCACGAGCCGGAACTCGTCCACCAGCCCGGCCCGCACGATCGGCGCGGCCAGCGTCGCGCCGGCCACCTCCAGCCTGCCGTCGGTTTCGGCTTTCAGCTTCCGCACCACCTCGACCGGGTCGCCACGTTCCAGGCGGGAGTTCCAGTCGACCGATTCCAAGGTCCGTGAGAACACCACCTTGGGCATATCGCGCCAGACGCGGGCGTAGTCGACGATCATGGGGGTGGCGTCCGGGGCTTTGTCAGCGGTCGGCCAGTATGTGGACATCAGTTCGTAGAGCCGCCGCCCGTAGAACGACAGGGCCGTCTCCCGCTCGAAGTCGTTCCAGTACTGGTGCAGTTCTTCGCTCGGATCGCTCCAGTCGATATTGCCTTGCGCGTCGGCGATGTACCCGTCCACCGATACGTTGAAGCCATAGATGAGTCTGCCCATACAGATCAGACTGCACCGGAGGGCGAAACTCATCGCGACGCCACACGAGATATCGCCCGATAATCGCGACCGGGGCGCCCTCACTGGTCGATGGTCCACCGGGCTCCCCCACCCACTGACAGTCGTTGTCCAGTGGGAAGAGAACCACCGACCGGCCGGTTACATGCTGTATGCCGAAACCCTTCACCGAAGCCGGCCGCCATGAATTCCTCGCGGGCAAGCATATTGCGGTGCTGTCGGTCGCGGCGACCGATGGACGGCCGCCTGCCTCGGTCCCGATCTGGTACGACTACACCCCGGGCGGCGATATCAGGATCAACACCGGCGCGAACCGGCGCAAGGCCAGGCTCATCCAGGAAGCCGGCGCGGTGACCTTGGTCGTTCAGCGCGAAGAGCTGCCGTATCAATACGTCATCGTCGAAGGCACCGTCGTCGATGCCCAGACCCCGTCTCCTCGTGAAGCGCGGGAAGCCATCGCCGTCCGCTATCTCGGTCCCGAAGCCGGACGCGCGTTCGCCGATCAGATGGACGGCAGCCAATCGGTTCTGTTCACCATCCGCCCCGACCGCTGGATCAGCCAGGACTACTCGGGCGACTTCTGACCAGACCTCGCTGCGAGCGCGGTGGCGATTACTTCCGCGCTGTCGGTGTGCAGAGCCTGGGCCGCGGACTTACCCGTCGCCGCGAGGTAGGCGTCGACCAATCTGTTGCCGGCGGAATACCCTGCTCCCGTCGGCAATCCCACCGGGGTCACGCCCAGGTGCTCGGCGATGGAGTCGCCGAGTACCCAGGCCGTGAAGTTCTGCATTCCGGTGATACCCAGCCCGGAAACAACTTTCATGAACGACTCGTCGTCGTGCAGGGTCGGCACGCCGAGGCGGGCGTAGCCGAGGTCGTCACCATAGAGTTCGCGGGCGAAGGCGTCGGCCAAACCCTCGCCCACCACATGCTCACCGACGGTGACCGTCATCGGATCCCACACCACACCGCCGGGGCTGTAGCGCAGGTTGTGGTGGAGTTCGTGCACCGCGGTGCATTCCAGACGCTCCACGTTCTCCGGGTAGGGCCACAAGGTGATCGTGATGTAGCCGGAGATACCGCCGAAGCCGGTGACGCCCAGGCTCGGGCCCCTGAAGTTGGCATCGCCCGGATCGCCGAGTACAAGGAGCACGGTGATGTCCGGCGCCCGGAATCCCGGTGTCGCGCCGAGCAATACGTCCGCCGCGTCGTCGAACGCCCGCTGCATGCGCGTCCAGGCATCGGCCGCCGCGAGCGTTTCGAGGGCGTCGAGGCAACGCTGTTCGTCGCGGTCGAGCGGGAACCCGGCCGACTGCCGGTGGAACGCCACCAGGTCGACCTCTCCCGGGAAGTACCGGTACATCCCGGTCGTCGGTTCGAGCATCGCCCGCAGCATGCCTTCCCGATCGGTCACCGGCACCTGCAGGATTTGCTTCATAGTCGAGTAGGAGTCGAGAACAGTGATCGTCATCGGCCCGACGGTAAACCCTGACGTAGCGTGAGGTGCAAGATGTGTCGGCTACGAACTCTTCGTGCGTCACATGCCCTTCAGAACACGCTCGAGTGCTGCCCGGCCCGCAGGTCCCCAGTGTGGTTTCCCGCCGGGGAGGCGCCGATCTCCGTTCTGTCCCATGAGCATCAGGAACAGGCTCTTCATAGCGGCCAGCCCGCGGGCGCGCCGGATCGCCGCCTCGTCTGCTCGCGCGTACATGTCGAAGAACCGTGCGGCCGTGCCCGCGGGCAGCAGCACCCATGCGGCGGCGAGGTCCCACGCCGGATCGCCGGCGAACAGGTCACCGAAGTCGACGATGCCCGAAAGCGTCCCGTCCGAGACGACGACGTTCGCGGGATGGAGGTCGCCGTGCACCCACACCGGTGGGCCCTCCCACGCGTCGGCTTCGACGGCGTCGTTCCAGACGGCCCGGATGTCGGCAGCGATATCGTCAGGAGCGACGGCCTGGAAGAAGTTCTCGAACCCGTCCGCACAGTCCCGGGGGTGGGCGCCGCGGTCCGTAGCGATCGGCGCTTCGGCGGGCGCCGCCACATGAAGCGCCCGGAGGAAACCCGCCAGAGTGTCGGCCGCATGTGCGCCGCGGCTGATCGTGCCGTGGTCCAGCGGTTCGCCGGGCACCCACGTCATTACGGTCCAGTGCTTGGGGAAGCGCTCGGACGGCTCCCCGAATCGCACGGGAGTCGGCACCGGTAGCGGCAGGCGCGGGGCCAGCACAGGCAGCCACCGTCGCTCCTTCAGCTGGAGCTCCGGGGTGGGGTCCATACGCTGCATGCGTACCGCCAACTCGTCCCCGAGGCGCCACATCTGGTTGCCCCAGCCGCCCGCCACCTCGCGGATGGTCAGCCCCGCGAGGTCTGGTTGTTGCTCCTGCAGCAGGTCGCGGACCAGGTCTGCGGTGATCTCGGCCTCGGCGGCGGTCATACGAAGTCACTGTACCGATCACCTGTCCCGAGGTAGCGCCGGTGGACCGGAGATCTGTGCGCGGTGCCGGGTTTCACCGCGACGCTGAACTGAGTCCGTACCCTGGGTGTCCATGCAACTCGGGCTGACCCACCTGATCGACCCTCGTCTGTGGCAATTCGTCGCCGAGTCGTACACCTTCTACGAAAACCGCCCGGCCGGACGTGGACCGAACGGTCCGGCAGAGCTCGGCGCAGTCCGGGCCGGTACCCCCGATCCTGCCCCGGTGGATCCGCCGGCTGTCGAAGAAGTCGTCACCGTGGACGGACGCAGCGTCGCGTTGCGCATCCACACCCCCGTGGACCGGCCTGCGAACGGTGTATTCCTCGAAATCCACGGCGGTGGCTTCTACCTGGGGTCGGCCGCGGGCAGCGATCTGCGCAATCGCCGGCTCACGGACGAACTCGGCGTCGCGGTGGTGAGCGTGGATTACCGGCTGGCGCCCGAACATCCGTGGCCGGCCGCCCCCGACGACTGTGAAACAGCCGCGCGCTGGCTCGTCGAACACGCCGCGCACCGCTTCCACACCGCGAAGCTCGCCATCGGTGGATTCTCGGCCGGCGCGACACTCGCGACGACGACGCTGTTGCGCCTGCGCGACCGGGGCATCCACGAGTTCGAATGCGCCGTACTGCAATTCGGCACCTATGACCTGAGCGCACAGACACCGGCCGGACGCCTGATCGCCGATGAGTACTTCCTCGAGGCCTACGCCGGATCGGCGCCCGACCGTACGGACCCCGATATCTCCCCGATCTACGCCGAGCTCCGCGGCCTGCCGCCGATCCTCATGGTCGTCGGCGACGCGGATATCGTGCTCCACGACAACCTGGCCATGGCCGCTCGGCTGTCGGCATCCGGAACGGACGTCGACCTCCGTGTCTACCCCGGCTCACCGCACGGTTTCACCGGCCACCCGACCCCGATGGCGCGGGCCGCACTCGCGGATATCAACACCTGGCTGGGTGGTCACCTGAATTCGTGCACGACCTCGATCGGACCGACCAGGTGAGCATTGAAATCGTCGAGTTCCTCGGCCGGAACCCACAACTCCAGGATGGTTCTTCCGCCGGCTTGCTGGACCGGGTAACGCTGGACGAATTCCGAGTCGACTCGAAAGCGGGTCACGTAGCCGACTCCGCTGTGCGGGACGTTCCAGTCCCGGGCAATCTTTATCGCGTACTCCTCGTTGAGTACGGGGTAGAAGATCGGCTGCTCGGGAAGCCGGGGTGGCCAAGCACGCCAGCCGGACTGCCGGACGAGTTCCAACTCTTCCGGCCCGGTCGGGCGCCACAGCAGAGTGGTCGGTGTCTCCTCGATCTGAACCACCGTGCACCTCTCCACACTCAATTCACCGGATCGTCTCGCCGGTGTTGCACCATACCGGGCAGGCTGGATTCGCTACCACGGGATTTCAGGTGGCTCCGACGGCCAGGGTGGAAACAGGGCCGACCACGGCGGCAACTGACGATCTCCCGCAGCACACTGACGCGGCGGTTCCGCGCCGTGACCGGTGCCGCGCCCGCCGACTACCTGACGCGATGGCGGATGGATCCGGCCGCAATTCGCTTACGGGACACCGACGACACACTCGATGCCATCGCCCGCTCGGTCGGCTACACCTCGGTCTACTCGTTCAGCCGAGCCTTTAGACGGGCACTACTCGTCGAGTCCTGGCGTCTTCGCTGACCCCACCGTGCGTCTCCCGCACCGGCACCCGGTACCGCACCGGCAGTGGACGCTCAGTAGCTGAATCGTTCGATCCCGGTGATACGCATGAGGTCCATCGCGGTGGCTTCGGGAGTATCCGGCGGGGCCGAGTAGATGACGAAAGTCTGGTCGGTGTCCGGCACCAGCAAGGTGTCGCAGTCGAGGGTGAGCAGCCCGAACTCGGGGTGGTCGATCGTCGCGGTCGTGGCGCGGATCGAACCGGACCGCCCAGCGCGCCACAGATCATCGAACCGTGCACTGCCGGTGCGTAATTCGGCGATGAGACGTTCAAGATCCGGATCTTCGGGATACCGGGCCTGCGCCGTGCGGAGGCAACCGACGCAGTGAGCGGCAGAATCCATTTCCTCCGCCGGCGCTCGCACAACCCGGTCGAGGCCGTCCCCGAGGAATTGCTGCCAGATCAGGTTGCGGCGCACCGGCGGCAATTCGGAGAAATCGCCGAACAGCGCGGCGGCGAGTGGATTCCATACCAGCACATCCGATTTCGCGGAGAGCACCAGCATCGGGCGACCGGGGATCCGGTCCATCATCCGGAGCACGCTGGAACTCACCAGCATCGGAACGTATCCCTCGTGCGGCGGTTCGCAGCCGCTGAGCCGGAACACCAGATCACGGTCTTCGTCGTTGACACGCAGAGCACGGGTCAGCGCGCCGAGTACGTGCGCGGACGGTTTCGGGCCTCGTCCTTGTTCGAGCCGGACGATGTAGTCGACACTGAGCCCCGCCAGCTGTGCGACCTCTTCGCGCCGGAGCCCGGGAACCTGCCGCCGCCGTCCCGACGGCAGACCGACATCCTCCGGCTTGATCCGGGAGCGCGCGGTACGCAGCACGGACGCGAGTTCGGCTCTGTTCATTGTTCCATCCTGCCCGGGGTTTCCGGCCGCGGGAATGGTACTGCCGGTCCCATGGGTGAGCGGTCCTGGCGACCCGGTGCGAAGACCGCGATGCTGCGGGTATGACAACTACAGCGATCGCGACGACGGTTCTGGTGACCGGCGCGAACAAAGGACTCGGGCGCGAAGCCGTTCGACGGTTCGCGACCATGGGCCGGCGGGTGTTCCTGGCCGCGCGAGACACCGCCCGTGGCACCGCGGCGGTACGAGAACTGGCCGCCGAGGGCCTGGAGGCGGAATTCGTACCGATGGACATCACCAGCGACGAATCAGTTCAGGAAGCCGTCGAGCTCGTGAGTAGTCGCACCCGGCATCTGGACGTCCTCGTCAACAATGCGGGTGTCGGCGCACCGGCTACCCCGCCGGCCGAGACACCGGCCGCCGAGGTCGGGGTGGTGTTCGAAACCAACGTCCTCGGCACGATCCGGGTGACGAACGCTTTTCTGCCGCTCCTGCAGGCCGGCGAGAATCCGCGGATCGTCATGGTGTCCAGCGGAATGGGATCTATCGCGACTATGACCGACCCCGCCACGGCCGGCCTTGTGCCGCCCACACTCGGGTACCCGGCGTCGAAAGCTGCCCTCAACATGATCACCAGCCAGTACGCTCTCGCCCTCCCCCACATCCGGATCAACGCCGTCGACCCGGGTTACACGGCCACCGACCTCACAGACCACACCGGATTCCAGACAGTCACCGAGGGGACAGACGCCATTGTCGAACTGGCCGAGATCGAGCCCACCGGTCCCACCGGTGGTTTCTTCGACCGCAACGGCCGCACACCGTGGTGACCGATAGTCGCTCCGGCAGGCGACCGGGTCCGCGAACCGGGCTGTTGGTGACGGGCCTTGTGCTGCTGGTCACCGTGGTCACCGCCGGATCCATCTGGATTTCGAAACAGGAGGCCACAGACACAATGAACGAAACCAGCGGGACGACGACCGTATTGTCGATCGGGTTACACCCCAGCGCACTCGACTTCAGCCGGATACCAGGTCTGGACGAGCAGACACTCACGGCAAGGATCGCCGCGGGTGATCGCGCGTTGCACGATGCGGGCTTCGATGTGGTGTCGTGTCTGCTACCGGCCGATCCTGGTGCGGCGGAAACCGCTCTGCGCGGCTGCGCTGCCGATTCGCCCTTCGCGGTCGTGATGATCGGCGCCGGGATACGGGTGCCCGTCGAGCACACGCTGCTGTTCGAGCGCGTGGTGAATGTGGTCAACGAACTCTCGCCGGGGGTGAAGTACTGCTTCAACACCTCACCTGAAACCGCCATCGACGCGATTCGCAGATGGGTGCAACCGAGAAGCCGGTGAAATCGCCACCGGGGCCGGCACAGTGTCGCGATCGGAAGCACCCGCAGCACTCCCATACAGGGAATCCCACTGGGCAAGGGCTGTACGTAAGGTCGCGACGAGCGGAAGGGGCTGATCCATCATCGGATGATGGCCGGCGCCGGCCAATTCGACAACCGTAGCGGGACGTCCGAACAATCCCGCTATCTCCAGCGCCCGCTCCCGGTCCACCAACCCGAGCTCGCATCGGATGTAGAGCACGGGGGCCGCCACCGCCCGGAGCTCGCCGAGAGGTGGAATACGCCCTTGTTCGAGACGCTTGCGCAACATCTGGGGATCGAACTTCCAGACCCAGCCATCGCCGGTGTTCCGCACTGATTCCTCGGCCACATGCTCCGCTACATACGGGAGCAGGACGGCCTGTTCCGGCACCGTGCGGAATCGGCCGCAGATCTCGTCTTTGGCCGGGTAGGTCTTCGGCTTGCGGCGAAGCTGCCCGACGACGGATTCTCCGGACGGCTCACGGAACGGTGAATCGATGATAATCAGGCCCGCGACCGATTCCCGATACCGGGCCCCCACTACAGCGGTCACCCTTCCGCCCATACTGTGCCCGACGATATACGGCCGCCCCGCGATCCTCCCGGCCTCCGCGGCTGCCATTACCTCGTCGGCCCAGCCGTCGATCGGGTATCGGGATCGCACGACGCTGTCACCGTGGCCGGATAAATCCAGCGCCACCACGCGATACGTCGTCGCCAGCAGCGGAGCGATGTGGTCCCACCAGCCCGAATGTGCCGACCCGCCGTGCACCAGAACCACACCGGGAGTCCCGGCCCGGCCCCAGCAACGCAGATGAATCGCACCCCCGGCGACCTCGACCTCACGATGTTCGGGTAACTCCGCGATGGCCGCGGTAAACCATCCCGGAGCAGCAGTGACCTGGACTGGGTCGGCGGTGATCTCGGGCCCGGTATCGGTCATACGAAGTCACTGTACTGAGGCCGGGTGCCCGGGGCAGATACCGGCGGTTGCCGGTTCCGCGCCGCGGTCGCGGGCGCTGGTACCGCCGCTGGGCGGTCTGTCCACGCTATCGCAGCACCCTGCTGGAGATCGGGATCGAGACTGTCGGCGACGCGGACGGCTGGGCACTGGTGGACAACTTCGTCGCCACGTGCCCCATCTACAACACAGTGCGCCGCGGCAGCGGGATCGAGGTGACGCCGCCGGAGGCCGACGCACCGTGAGACAGCGAAACTCTGCCATTCGGTGAGACGGAGATGGTGGGTCCGGTACTCGCTCCGGCCGACGTGGCCATCTCCTCGACCGGCAGCGCTCACGTGCCGAATTCCGCCGGCAACTCCGGTCCGGTGGCCACCCGCGGAATTCCGCGCATGGCCGGCGTGCCGGTGACAGCTGGTGCCCGCGCTGACCGATGATTTTCCCGGCGAGTTCACGTCATCTCTGAGTAGCCGCGCCAACTTGCTGGAGGGCGTGGAGGTCGGCTTGCTGCCACCGTTCGAACCGGTGCCGGCCAGCCGGGCAGACTTTGTCGGCCGTGAGGAGGTGACATGCCGGACAGTGAACCGGATGTCGAGCTGGGACCGTTCTCGTCTCCGGACGCGCGGGCGACGCCGTGGGCGTCGGCGTCGGCGATCCTCGGGGCGGCGGAGGTGTTCTGGCTTTCCACAGTGCGCCCGGACGGGCGACCACATGTGACGCCGTTACTGGCGGCGTGGAGTCTGGGCGGTATGTGCTTCACCACGGGTGGTCAGGAGCGTAAGGCGCTCAATCTCGAGCACAATCCGCACTGTGTGCTGACAACCGGAACGAACGCTTTGACCGGTGTGGATGTTGCTATCGAGGGTGTCGCATCCGTCGTGGACGAGCGCTCCGAACGTATCCGGGCCGCCCGGGACTTCGAGCGGAAGTACGGAACGCATCTGACCGATCCCGAAGGCACCTGGTATCGATTGGGTGAGGCGGTCATCGCCGGTGGCGTACGGCTGTATCGAGTCGCGCCGACTGTCGGATTCGCGTTCGGCAAGTTACCGGCCTCCAGCCAGACTCGCTACACGTGGCCGAGCCGGTGACAACAATGCCCGCATTGCAGCACCAGCTCCAAAGCACCATAGATGAATTCGTCGCTACGGGCGCCGAAACCGGCCTGCAGGTTGCCGTGTACCGGCACGGCGCACTTGTTGTCGACGCCGTCGCCGGGATCGCCGACACCACGACCGGGCGCCGGGTGACACCGGAGACACCGTTCTTCAGCTTCTCCGCCGGCAAGACCATGACGTCGCTCATCGCGCACCTGCTCGTCGGAACGGGCGCCGTCGGATACGACACCCCCGTGGTCGATCTGTGGCCGGAGTTCGGTGCCCACGGTAAAGAGTCCGCGACGCTGCGACACGTGCTCACGCACACCACCGGCGTACCGGCGATGCCCCGCGATATCGGCCCCGCCGACCTGACCGACTGGCCACGGACCTGCACCGCCATCGCCGCCGCCGAACCACTCTGGCGGCCCGGCACCGCGACCGGGTATCACTCGTTCACCTTCGGCTTCCTCGTCGGCGAGATCGCGCGCCGGGCCACCGGCAAACCGATGCGGCAACTCCTCCACGAATGGATCGCCGCACCCCTGAGCCTCGACGGCGACCTGTACTTCGGTGTGCCCCGAACCGACCTGCCCCGGCTGGCACGACTCGAAGACGCCGCCCCGTATCCGGTCGCCCCGCCCGATAGCGATGCCGTTCTCGCGCCCTGGGAAATGCAACCGACCGCGGCCATGGGCAACAGTCACGACATCCTGCAAGCGGATATCCCTTCGGTCGGCACCTTCACCGCGCGGGGAATCGCCGCCGCGAATGCCGCGCTCCTCGACGGCCGGCTCATCGGCGCACACCAGCTCGCCGAGGTCACCGCCGCGGCCTTCGAGGGCACCGACCAGGTCTTCGGCAACCCCGCACGACTGGCCCTGGGCTATCCACTCGGCCGCCTCGGTACGCGGCCGGATGAATCGCCGACCGCGTTCGGCTGGGTCGGTGGTGGCGGCAGCTACGTCTATGCCGACACCGTCACCGGCCTCTCCTTCGCCATGACCAAGACCCGCCTCACCCCGCACTTCGACACCGCCCAGCGACTCGCGGATCTCACCGAAGCCGCAATCAACCCCTCCGGCAGGCCCCCCATCTGCGGGAACCGCCGGTGGGTGGGTGATTAGAATCGGAAGGAGTTCGCGGAACGCGCCGGAATCTCGGTGGGCGATGTGCCGTTCATCGCGGGCTGCGTCACCGCCACGCTGGACCGGATGATGTCACCCGGCCAGCTGAATCACGTATTCGCCGTGTTCCCGGATCGCCTCGGCACGGTATTTGCGGGGTGAGAGTTCGATGGCCGGAGCTGACCCGTCACCGCACGCGATAAACCCGGTGGCGTCGGTGGTCGCTCCCGCGATGCTCGGACATGAGGAGCACCTCGGCAACGGCGCCGCCGTCGACTCTTCGACGGCAGGAAGGGCCCGCCTCCCCTGGACGCAGACCCTTCTCGTTCGTACGTATCACCCATCGATCAGCTTGCGGCGCAGCCCCTCCGTGGCGATGACGAGAGCCGGGACCAGCGTGAGGTGCGTGATCGACAGCGCAATCGTGGACGCGGTATCGAAATCGGCGCCCAATGTCATGGCGATGGTTCCTACGGCGAGCACCGAACCGATCACCGCGGCGACCCGCAGCACACCGATCCACTTATAGGACAGCAGCACGGCCGCACCGAGACCGATCAGCATCGGGACCACGGTCAGTATGATGATTCCGCCGGGGGCAACACTTTGCACCTGGCCCGCGTTGGTCGCCTCGAACGTGCCACCGGCGGCCGCCCCGATCAGCCAGACGACGATATTGGCCAGGAGAGCGGCGCCGATCGCACCGAAGAGGGCGACGGAACGATTCAGTGCGGGGATGCGGGCAGTTGTAACGGTCGCGGTGCTCATGATGTTCTCCTGAAGTTGTGAAGTTCGCGTGAGATCATCTTGAAGCCTCAACGAATATTGAGGTCAATCCCATTGAACCGCAGCGTGTTGCAGGTCACACAGCATACGGCTCCATCCGGTCCGGGGTACCACCCACCAGGTTCAGCTGGGCGCCCGGATCAGCCTTTGCTCCGCCGCCCCCAACTGATCCTCGGTAGCCCCCGGATACGGCCGGGTATCCGACCACCACTACCGGTGATCGCGGCGACGATCTCGTGGCCCTGAAGATCAGCGAACCGAACCACGTAGCGCACGAGCTCGAGTCGGCCACCTTCACACCACCAAAAGGCTTCGACGGGTCTGTGGAGAGGCTATTCGCCTGGTTCCCGACGAGCACGTCGGTGGATATCGAGAAGTCCTTCGATTCCGAGCAGGAACGTCTCACAGACGGGGTCCGGGTCGGTCAGGCAACCGGCCGCCATCGCACCGTCGCGCAACATCACGAATTGCCGCGCGGCAGGCCCGGGGTCGGTTTCGTCGAGATCGGCGAGGATCTCGGTGATCGTGGCCGAGAACCACTGCCGGTGCGCGAGAACGGCTTTATGGACCGGATGGCCGGGGTCGGGGTACTCGGCCACCGCATTGAGGAACGCGCATCCACGGAACCCGGGCGCCCGGATACTGTCGGCGATGGAGCGCCCCACGGCTCGAACGACGTCGACGGCAGACGAGTTCTCGCTGCGTGTCGCCGCGACCTGCGCGCGGATCGCCTCGTCGATCTGTTCCAGGTAGGCGACGACAAGGTCGTCCTTGCCGGGGAAATGCCGGTACAGGGTCGCGCGCGTCACCCCGGCGGCGGCGATGATGCGATCGATGCCCACCGCACGGAGCCCTTCCGAATAGAAGAGCCCACTCGCCGTGCCGAGCAGTCGTGCCCGCGCTTCCGACATCCGACTTCCTCCGATCCCTCAGGCCTTCGGATTCGAGGTTAGCAGAAAGAACGATCGGTCTTGACAAGCTGAGCGCCACCCATGACACTTCAGGTATACCGATCGTTCTATCTACCTCGGACACTCGCGACTCCACCGTCTCGATCATCGAAAGAGAGATCTGATGTCCAGTTCAATCGACACAGGCGTGGCCGGTACCGTCACCGAAACCACAGGCGGCACCGCAGGGCTGCGGAACCTGTACTACGCCCGCTTCGGATTCGCCGTCATCTGGGCAGGCCTGATGCTGCTGACAGCTTCGGCACTGACCCCGGTCACCATTGCCCTGCTGCTGATCTATCCGTTGTTCGACGTGGCCGCGGCCATAGTCGACTTCCGCACCTCGGGCACCGCACGTCAGCGGGTGCTGCTGTACATCAATATGGCGCTGAGTCTGCTCACCGCGCTCGGATTGGCCGGCGCCGTCACCTCCGGCGTTCCCGATGTTCTCCGAGTGTGGGGCCTCTGGGCTGTCACCGCGGGTGTTGTGCAGTTGATCGTCGCGATCTCCCGCTACCGGCTCGGTGGCCAGTGGGCGATGATCCTCAGCGGCGGAATCTCCGCCTTGGCCGGCACCGGTTTCATTCTGCAGGCCGGTGGGGCCAATGCGTCCCTCACCAGCGTCGGCGGGTACGCGGTACTGGGCGGCATCTTCTTCCTGATCTCGGCGATCCGTCTACACCGCCGTGCGCTCGAAGCGCAATGAGATGACCGGCGCTCATCAGAAACCGACCACAACAAAGGAGAAAATCATCATGTCCGATTCCGTCTACACCGCCATCGCGACCTCGACCGGGGACGGGCGCGCCGGAGGACGCGCAGCCAGCGACGACGGCCTGATCGACGTCACTCTTGCCATACCGCGCGAAATGGGCGGGCCGGGTGGCGCGACGAACCCCGAGCAACTCTTCGCCGCCGGCTGGGCATCCTGCTTCCACTCGGCATTGAAGGCTGTAGCCGCCGCCCAGAAAATCACTCTGACGGATTCGGCCGTCGTCGCCGAGGTCAGCGTGCACCCCACCGAGCAGGGCGGTTTCAGCCTCGCCGCCGCACTGCACGTGGAATTCGGCAACATCGACCAGGCCGGCGCCGACTCACTCGTCGCGGCCGCTCACGCGGTATGCCCCTACTCCAACGCCACCCGCGGCAACATCCCCGTCACAGTCGACGCCACCGTCGCCTGAAACCGGCCCGGACCGGGCAGCGGGGTGCGCCGCCGCGAGGACCGGGCGAAGACACCTCCGCGAGAAGGGCCTGCATCCCAGGGGATGCAGGCCCTTCTCGTCTGTGCGTGTCACCCTTCGATCAACTTGCGGCGCAGGCCCTCGGTCGCGAGGACGAGCGCGGGGACCAGCGTCAGGTGCGTGATCGACAGCGCGATAGTGGACGCGGTGTCGAAGCCGGCACTCACGGTCATGGCGATGGTGGCGACGGCGAGTACCGAGCCGATCACAGCGGCGAGCCGCAGCACACCGATCCACTTGTAGGACAGCAGTACGGCCGCACCGAGGCCGATGAACATCGGAACCACGGTCATCATGATGATTCCACCGGGGGCGACACTCTGTACTTGGCCGGCGTCGGTCATTTCGAATGTGCCACCGGCGGCCGCACCGATCAGCCAGACGACGAGATTGGCCAGGAGCGCGGCGCCGATCGCGCCGAACAGGGCGACGGGACGATTCAGTGCGGGGATGCGGGCGGCGGCTGTGGTGGTCGCGGTGCTCATGGTGATCTCCTGAAGTTGTGAAGTTCGAATGAGATCATCTTGAAACCTGAACAAATATTGAGGTCAATATCGTTGGACGGCAGTGTGTCGCAGGTCACTCGACGCAGGCGCGACTGCGTCACACCACGGAATAGCTGTCGAACCGGGCGGCGTTGGACCGGCTTGTGACCGATACATCGCAGCCCGTGGATGCCCTGTTCGAACCCTTCGAGGTGAAATCGCTGCGCCTGCGCAATCGATTCGCGATGGCGCCGATGACCCGGATGTTCTCGCCGGACGGAATCCCCACCGCGGATGTCGCCGAGTACTACCGGCGCCGCGCCGCGGGCGGTGTCGGACTGATCATCACCGAGGGCACATACATCCCCGACCCGGCCGCCGGACCCGATACCGCGGTGCCGCGCCACTACGGCGAGCAGAGCCTCACCGGCTGGAAAGCGGTGGTCGACGCCGTACACGGCGAAGGTGGGCAGATCATCCCACAGCTGTGGCATCTCGGGGTCAGTCGCGGCGACAAGCCGGAACTGAATCCCGAGGTGGAATCCGTCAGCCCGTCCGGACTCGGTCTCGACGGCACCGCGAACGGCCGGGAGCTGACCGCGTCCGACCTCGACGCATTGCGTGACTCCTGGGTCAGCGCCGCCGTCAACGCGAAGGCCACCGGATTCGACGGTATCGAACTGCACGGCGCGCACGGCTATCTACTCGATCAATTCCTCTGGGAAAAAACCAATCTCCGCTCCGACGATTACGGCGGCACGCTCGAGGCCCGCGTCCGCTTTCCCGCCGAGGTCGTCGCGGCGATCCGCGAAGCCGTCGGTCCCGACCTGGCGATCGTGTATCGCTACTCGCAGTGGAAATCCAGCGACTACAACGCGCGTATCGCGGCCACACCCGACGAACTCGCGCGCGTGCTCACCCCGCTCGTCCGAGCAGGTGTCGACGTTCTGCACCCGTCCACGCGCAGGCACTGGGAACCGGCATTCCCCGAATTATCCGGCATAGACGGCGAATTGGGTCTGGCCGGTTGGACCAAGAAGATCACCGGACTGCCTACCATCACCGTCGGCTCCGTCGGTCTGGACGAGGTATTCACGACATCCTTCACCGGCCGGGGAGATTCGAACGTCACCGGTATCGAGCGGCTGCTGAAGCAGCACGCGGGCGGCGAATTCGATCTCGTCGCGCTCGGCCGCGCCCTGCTCGCCGACCCGGAGTGGGTCCGGAAGCTACGGGAAGGCCGAAGTGACGAGCACATCGCCTACCGACAGGAACACCAGAGAACGTTGACGTAGGACGCGGCCCTTCTCGTCCGCACCCGCGGCCGGGTGCCGAAAAGTGGGATCTGGACGAATCGGGTCGGCCGGTCTCGCTCTTCCTGGACAATGATCCTGCGGATGCCGGACAGCCGGCTGACCGAGAATCGTTGCGGGGCAGCGAATCGACCCTTGATCCGATGCTCCTGAGGAGAAGGGCCGGTCCACTCATGTCGATCGACACAACGGACGCACGCAAGGTCACCCGGGGAGAGGAGCCCGGCGGCTGTCCGGTCAGCCGGCGCACCGACGGGACTTGGCTGGTCCAGGGATATGCGGCCGCGCGTGCCGCGCTGCGCAGCACCGACACCGTCCAGGCCGGGCTCGGGGTCGAGACCGTAGAGAAGATGCCCGCGAAGATCCGGCGCCCCGTGCTGTTCCGCGACGGCCCGGAGCACCGCGAGCACCGACGCCAGACTGCCAAGTACTTCACCCCGCGCCGGATCGACGAGGCCTATCGGGACTTGATGAACCGGATCGCCGACGAGCAGCTGGAAAAATTACGCTCCGATGGCCGAGTCCACTTGTCGGAGCTCAGCTTCGAACTCGCCATCGGTGTGGCGTGCGCGGTGATCGGGCTGACCGAGAGCCGTCCCGGACTGTCGAGACGACTGGAACGCTTCTTCCCGGCGGAGTTCGGCACGCCGGGTTTCACCAGCATCAACGGCTTGTACTGGGTGTGGCGGCAAGTCAAGAACTGGTCGAGCATCTTCCTCGACGACGTGCGCCCGGCAGTCGAGGTGCGGCGGAAGCAACGGCGCGACGACCTGATCTCGCACCTGCTCGACGAGGGGTGCTCGGCCGTCGAGATCCTCGGCGATTGCATCACATTCGCCGCCGCGGGCATGGTCACCACACGTGAGTTCGTCAATATCGCCGCATGGCATCTTTTCACCGATGACGCTCTACGCCAACGCTATCGCACCGTCGACGAGCCCGAGCGGATCGCGATCCTGCACGAACTGCTGCGCCTGGAACCTGTTATCGCACGCCTCGAGCGTCGCACCACCGCACCCGTCGAACTGCCGGCCGCCGAGGGCGAATCGGTCACCATACCGGCCGGCGACCTGATCGATATCCAGGTCACTGCCACCAATACCGATGAGCGAGCCGTCGGAGAGCAGCCATTCGCGATATGCCCGGCCCGCCCACTCACCAACGCCACTCCCCCGGTACTTTCCTTCGGCGACGGCGCGCACAAATGCCCGGGTGCGACCATCGCCATACTGGAATCCGATATCTTCCTCAGCAAGCTGTTCGCCATGCCTGGCGTGCACATGCTGACACCGCCGACCGTTTCCTTCAAGGACGCTATCGGCGGCTACGAATTGCGCGGGATGATCGTCGCGGTTCCGTGAATACGATCGACCGCCAGGCAGGTAAATCCACTCGGGTTCGAAACGAAACCCGCAGTCCCACAGTCACTAATAGGCCACTACAGGCATCGGGTCCACACCGGCAACGGAGAACTATCCTGGCATCGAATTGTCGACAGGCAGCGACCGATTCCGCTGCAGAGGACCGATCGAGGGGAAGATGTTCACACTCGGACCGGGCGCGGTCTTCGCCGGTTACACGATCGAACGCCGGATCGGTACAGGCGGCTGGGGCACCGTCTATCTGGCGCGGGATCCGCGACTACCGCGACCGGTTGCCCTGAAGCTGATTCGCTGGCCCTCATGCACGCCCATGTGCACACACCGCCCGTACTGCCGGGTGACCTGGATCCTGCGCTCGCGGCACTGGATTTGGTATTCACCCGCGCACTGGCCAAACAACCGGCCGACCGCTACAGTTCCTGCGCCGAGTTCACCTCCGCGGCACAGGCGGCATTCGCAGCCGTCGCGGCGACACGGACATCGTCGGTTCCCGCACTACCGGTCGACCGTTCGCCGCACCGCAACCCCTTGTTGCTCGCCGACGCGGCTGCACTGCTGGTAGTCGCCTTGGTCTGCTGGGCGATCACCGGCTTCACCCCTTTCGGGGCTTCTTCGACCCCTCCCGCGAATTCCACCCCTGGGTGGAGCGATCGCCACCGTCCTATCGCCGAAGCCTTCCCGAACGTCATCGGCGACAAGGACGCGAACAACGGCTGGAACGGCGCGACCTGCACGGAGAACGATCCGGGCACGGCCGAGGAAATCAGTTACCGGAACAACGCCCGGATCTCGTGCACGGTGCCGGCAGATGGAGGATTGTTTTTCGACATCATCGACCGCTCGGGCACCGCCAATGCCGCACTACCGCCGGATGAACTGTTCAACGCAATGCTCTTCGGCTGCAAAACCCAGGTCCGGTACATGAAACGCCCGTCCGGCTCGACCCTTCCTGTCGCCGGCTGCGCAGGATTGGATCCCGCTCGCGACGTCGACAGCACCGACCACCGAATTTATGTGTTTGCACTCTTCCCCGAGAGGGACCAGTACCGCTACATTGCGGTCGCCCGCTGGCAGGGTCACACCGTGAACCAGCTGATCGACTATTGGTGGAAGCAGCTACCGTTCGACGGATAACCGGCAGAGCAGCGGTTCACAGGCCCGTGGTTGCGACCATACGTGGCTACCGTTCGGGCGTGGCGGCCCGGCCGCCGGCTCCGACTGGAGGCTGATCCAGGTCGTGGTCGTCGCCGGCCGCCCTACGGACTTCGTACCGGTGCCACCGGCCCGCACCGGCTGCGGCTCCTGAGCCTGGTGCGGACCGGGCCACATCGGTGTTGCGATCGGTCGGCCACCAACTCCGGTCCGGCCCGGCGCTGGTGACCGACAACTCCTATCGTCTGCTG
This sequence comes from Nocardia sp. NPDC019395, assembly GCF_040632335.1. Taxonomy (NCBI): domain Bacteria; kingdom Bacillati; phylum Actinomycetota; class Actinomycetes; order Mycobacteriales; family Nocardiaceae; genus Nocardia; species Nocardia sp. NPDC019395. The sequence goes on along the minus strand of NZ_JBEYBT010000002.1, from coordinate 107,220 downwards.
CGGGCCCGACGGCCAGGCCTCACCTCAGGTGCCGGGTGAAGAACCGGTTCGCCTCGTCCCCCGCATGCTGCGGGACGCCGGCATGCCCGCCCATATCGGCGTGCAGCGTCTTCTCCGCGGAGCCGAACGCGTCGAACAGATCCAGCGCCATTTGCCGGTCGTTTCCTTCGTCGTCCCATTGCAGCAGGACATGCAGCGGAATGGTGACCTGCCGAGCCTCCTCGAACATGATGCGGGGCACAAAGCTCCCCGCGAACAGGACAGCGGCCGAGATACACGGCTCGACCACCGCCAGCCGGACGCCGATGGCGATCACCCCTCCCGAGTACCCGACCGGGCCGTCGATGTCGGGCAGCGACAGGAGGGCGTCGAGCACGCCCTGCCACTCCGGGACCGCTTTGTCGACCAGCGGGAGGACGAGCCTGTCGACGATTTCGTCATCGACCGGCTCGCCGGCCGCCAGTGCCCGGCGCAGGTCGGCGCGGGCCTGCTCGAGGTCGGCGGAGCGGGGCCGGTCACCGCTCCCGGGGAGCTCTATTGTGGCCGCGGCGAAGCCCTCGGCTGCGGCGTGCCGAGCCCGGGCCACCAGCCGGGGATACATCATGTGCAGTCCGCCGGGGTGGCCGCACAGGATCAGCGGCGCCGGTGCGGATGCGGGCGTCCACAGGATGCCCGGGATCTCACCGAGGGTGAACTCTCGTTCGAGGACGCCGTCGTCGAGGCGCCGTTCGGAAGTGAATTGCATGGTCGTGCCTTTCGGGAGTGCTCTGGTACGGCGCTCCCGGACGACCTATCGCCCGACCGTGACCCCTGAGGGGAGCACCCATGTCGATACAGCGTTCACGGGTATCACCTCCTCGTTCTCTCACACGGCCTCCGGGAAAGTAGCAGTGGTCGCCGCGGTCCGCCAACAGGTTTTCGAGACGGCGGGCACCGCCCGGTCAGGGCCGTGGAGAACTATATGCCGCCACCGGCAGGAGGCGGTTTCGATGCCTCTTTGCCCTTGTCGCCTTGTTCACAACGGCTCGTCGTTCGCCTATACCACCTACGCGTACGGACGATTGCGGGCAATCACTGTGAGTCCTGTTGCGAACCGGGCGCGGTGACGGGTCAGGGAACACTTCGAGCCGGACGTCGACGGGCTCGGGTTCGACAGGGAGGCAATGGGATGGAACCACAGCGGGCGGGCGGGTACCTGCTCATGAGCGATGCCGATCGGGAGCAGGCGGTCGCGGCGCTCAAACAGAGTTTTCAGGCCGGGCGGCTCACCGCGGACGAATTGTCGGACCGGATCGGACATGTGCTGAGTTCGCGTACGGCCGGCGATCTCGATCGCGCGATGGCCGGATTGCCGTGGACGCGGGCCGATAACCCGGCGATGGCGTACACATCATCGGGTTATGGGAGGCACGCCGCACCGACCCCCTGGCAGCAACGCGGATTGGGTTTCGCCGCGTTCGTACTCGGGGTCTTCGGATTCCTCTGTGGAATAACTTCGATACCTGCGGTGGTGGTCGGTGTGGTGGCGCTGACAATGGATACCGAGCGAGACGATAAGGGCTACGCCATATCCGGTATCGCGGTGGGGGTCATATGGCTGGCGATATTCGGCTGGAAACTCGTCACCTGACCGGGCGGCCGGCGCGATATCCGGATCGTCATCCGGCAGGCGTACGGCGCAGCAAGAACACCAGATAGGGCGCGCCGAGGAGCGCGGTGACGATACCGACGGGGATTTCCATCGGCGCGAGCAGGGTGCGCCCCACCGCGTCCGCGGCGACCACGAGGGTGGCGCCCAGGAGGGCGGCGACCGGGACCAGCCGGGCCGTGCCACCGCCGACGAGTCTGCGGGCGAGATGCGGTGCGACGAGACCGACGAAACCGACGGTGCCGACCGCGGCGGCCGTTCCGGCGGCCAGCACGGCCGCGGCGCCGAGTACGAGGATTCGAGCCCGTCCGAGAGCGAGCCCGAGGGCACGCGGTAGATCTTCGCCCAGCGCGAGCATGTTCACCGGACGTGCCGCGCAGGCGATCAGCACGGCGACGAGCCCCGGGACGGCGAGCCAGCCGAGTGCGTTCAGATCGCGTGCGTAGGTGCTGCCGGACAACCAGGTGAGAGCGGCCGAAATATCCATCTGCGAGCTGACCACCATGGCATTGACCGCGGCTCCCGCGGTCGCGGCCACACCGAGTCCGACCAGGACGACCCGGGTGGGGTCGAGGCCGGTGCGATCGCGCGCGACGCCGATCACCAGAGCCAATGCCGCGACACCACCGATCCCCGCCGCCAAGGGCAGGAACACGGCCGGGGCGGCGGGCAGCACACTGATCATCAGCACCGCGCCGGCCGACGCACCGGCCGTGATGCCGAGCAGGCCCGGCTCGGCGAGTGGATTGCGGACCACGGACTGCACCGCCACACCCGCCACCGCGAGACAGGCTCCGGCAACGGCGGCGACCAGGATTCGGGGTAGACGCAGCGACAGCACGGTATCGGTCAGATCGTCACCGGTGCCGGCGATGGCGGCCGCGATCTGGCCCCAGCTGAGGTCGACGTCGCCGACGCGCAGCCCCACCACGGATACCACGAGCAGCGCGAGCAGCCCCACGATGAGCATGGAGACGTAGCCGCGGGCCCGCGCCGGGCGGGCGACACTCACCGCGGCACCGGTATCGGCGTCGCCGGTTGTCGCCCGGCGGGCCAGCAGCACGAACACCGGCCCGCCGACCAATGCCGTCACCACCCCGACCGGCAGCTCGCCGTAGCCGGCCGAGGGCGGGAACAGCACTCGCGCGGCGGTATCGGCGGCGAGCACGAGGGTTGCCCCGGCCAGCCCCGCCAGTGGGATCAGGGCCGCATGCTGCCGGACGCCGAGCAGCCGCACCGCGACAGGCGCGACGAAACCGACGAAACCGATCGGTCCGGCCAGGGTGACCGCGGCCGCGGCGAGCACGATCGCGAGCAGCCACGCGACGGGGCGCGCCCGGTCGACGCGCACACCCATTGCCGCGGCCGCTTCGTCGCCCAGTGCCAGCAAGTTCAGCGGACGTGCCAGCAGCGGCGCCAGCAGCGCCGCCGCGGCGATCACCGCACCGAGTACGAGCGGTCGATCCAGCCCGTTCTGCACCAGCGAGCCGTTACCCCAGAAGAACAGCCCGCGGGTCGCTTCCTCGTCCAGCAATTGCAGGAACTCCGCCCCCGCCATCCCGGTCAGCGTGATCACCGCCCCGGTCAGCAGCACCCGTCCCGGGGTCAGCACGCCGCGCCCGTTCAGCAGGTAGACCAGTCCGACGGCGAGCAGCCCGCCGGCGAACGCGGCAATCCCGGAACCGATGATGCCGACATCGGCTCCGACGTAGGCCAGGACTCCCACAGCTAGATAGGCGCCGGCATTGACGCCCAGTGTGTCGGGGGCGGCCAACGGATTCCGGGTCGCACCCTGGATCAGGCAGCCGGCGACGCCGAGCGCGACCCCCGCGGCCAAGCCCGCGAGCGTACGCGCGAATCTGCTGCCGACCAGTACCGCCCGTACTTCCGGGGTCGCGTGGCCGGTGACCAGGTCGAACAACGCGCCCGGCCCGACACCGGCGGCGCCGATTCCGATATGCGCTATGGCTATCGCGACGAGTGCCAGGGTGAGCGCGCCACCGACCAGCCACCCTCGCAGTATCCGAGAGGAAATCACACGCCGAGGGCTTTCCCGGTCTCGTCGAGCAGTTGGATCGCCGACAGTGGGCCGCCGAAGAGCCATGTGCCCGAATCGAGCGGTACCGCGCGACCCTGCTCGACGAAGTCCAGTTCCCGCCATACCGGGTTGCCGGCCAGCGCCCCGGTGAACGGGTTGTCATCGTCCGCGGCGACCGACAGGAATGTGGCCGACCCCGGTACCTGGGTCAGTGACTCGACTCCCACGGTGGTCATCCCCCAGTCGTCGGGCCGGCCGCGCCATCCGTTGCGCAAACCCGCGAGCCCGAGAACCTGCGCGGAGAACGCCTCGTCGGTCATCATGCGAATGGTCGGGACAGCGTCGGCCGTGTAGGCCTGCGCCAGCGCGTATTCCGTGCCGGACTTACCGGCCCGGTCCAACCGGCCGGCCAGATCCGCGACCGCGTCGTCCATCCGGCCGAGAACCTCGGTGGCCTTATCCGGTTCACCGACCGCGGTGGCCAGCGCGGTGAAGGTTTTCTTCATCGTCTCCAACTGCGGCGGAGCGGTGTAGTCGAATACCAGTACCGGGGCGATCGCCGCGAGCCGGTCGTAATTGGCCGCGACGCGATCCCCGCTGGCCACGATGAGATCCGGTTTCAGCGCCGCGATCTGCTCGATACTCGGCTCGGCTCGCGTGCCGACATCCCGCACCTCCGCGGGCAGCCGCGCACCGGGTGCGGTGACCCAGGAGTTGTAGATACCGCTCTCGGCATTGCCGACCGGAGTGACGCCGAGCGCGCGCAGTTCCTCGGTCAGGCTCCATTCGAGTGAGACGACCTTGGTGGCCGGTCCCGGCAGGGTGACCGGACCCCGCGCGGTGTCGACCGTGATCGAGCCCTCGGCGCCCGGTGCGCCGGGCCCGCCCGGGTTGCTCACTGTGCCGGATCCGCAGCCCACGAGGGCCGACAGGAGTACCGCGGCGGCGCAGAAGCGCAGGAATTTCGGCATCTTCACTCCAACCATGAGCCGATCACAATCACGATGAGGCGGCAGGCTCGGACCGCCTCGGGAAGCACGCGAGGTGCCCGGTATCGGGGTCGTGGACAACCGTGACGTCGATACCGAACGCGCGGCCGATGGTTTCCGCGGTGAGCACATCGGCGGGCGTACCGGCCGCGACGACGCCGCCGTCGGCCAGTACGACGACTTCGTCGCCGTAAGCGGCCGCGTGCATCAGATCGTGCAACACCACACCGCAGGCGATCCCGTATTCGCGGGCCAGCCGCCGGACGACATCGAGCACCTCGAACTGATGCCGGAGGTCCAGGTAGGTCGTCGGCTCGTCCAGGAGCACGAGCCCGGCGCGCTGTGCCAGCACCGTCGCCAGCCACGCCCGCTGGCGTTCACCGCCGGAGAGCTCGTCGAGCCGCGATTCGCTCAGCGGAGCCGCGTCGCTCACCTCGAGGGCCCATTCGACCGCTTCCCGATCCGCGTCGGTATGCCTGCCGAACGCCCCCCGATGCGCGTAGCGGCCGTGCCGAACCAGATCACGCACTGTCACCCCGGCCGGAACCAGGGGCGCCTGGGGCAGGAATGCGAGCTGCTGGGAAAGTGCGCGCCGCGACAGCGACCGCAGCGGGACGCCGTCGATATGCACCGAGCCCGCCAACGGCGGTAGCAGCCCGGCCACTGTGCGCAGCAGGGTGGATTTACCACAACCGTTCGGCCCGACCAGCACGGTTACCGTCCCGGGCTTCAATGTGAGATCGATACCGCGCAGCACAGTGCGACCGGCGTGACCGGCATCGACACCGCGCGCGTCCAACCGCACGCCCGTTGCTGTCATCACCCGTCTCCTCATCTGGCCGGATCAGCACCGTAACAAAATAAGGCGAGGCAAGCCTAATAAGTCCTGGTTTGCCCGGTCGGACCGCGCTCATCGATTTCCTCGAACGCGGAATGCGCCCAGGGAGCGCGTGGGCGTGGGAGGCCACTCCGGTCCGGCAGCGGGTGATAGCCGGGATCAGCGACGGGTATCGATCGTCGGATCACCGGCGGTGATCTTGCGGATGTGATCACCGGCGAGCAGATCGTGCGGATAGCCGAGGGCTGATCTCCCGCCGCCGGCCCGGCGGCTCCGCACCGGGCCGGCGGCGGCTCGTCGAGATGTCAGACAGTTTTGATGGTGCCGCCGTCGATGACGAAATCCGCGCCCACGATATTTGCGGACTTATCGGAGACGAGGAAGGTGATCAGTGCCGCGATCTCTTCCGGCTCGGAGATCCGGCCGGAGGCGATATTGAAGATATCACCGAGGTTCTCCAGTAGTTCGTCATGAGACATCCCCTGTGCGGCAGCGACATTGGCGCCGAAACTCTCCGGACCGCGCCACAGCGGGCTCCCCACCACACCCGGGGATACGGTGTTGACGCGCACACCGCGCGGGCCGAACTCGTCGCTGAGCCGTTTGCCGAGGGCGGACAGCGCGGCCTTGGCCTCGCTGTAACCGATCGGACCCGGAGTGGGGGTGCGGGCGAAGATCGAGGAGATGTTCACGATCGACCCACGCCTTTGCAGCAGACTCGGCAGGGCCGCGCGGGTGGTCCATACCGCACTGAACAGATTGAGGTCGAACAACTTTCGCCACTGGTCATCGGTGACGTCGAGAAAACCACCCAACCCCAGCAGGTCCGCGTCACCGGCACCCACATTGTTGACCAGGATATCGATGCCGCCGAGCTCGGCGAGTGCGCCGTCGATCAGCCGTATCACCCCCTCCTGAGTGCTCAAATCGGCGGAAACCGCTGCGATACTCGCCTTTTCGAGTTCTGGGGTAATCGTTCGCGCACCTCCGACGACCTGTACGCCTTCGGCGGTCAATGCCTCGGCGACGGCTAATCCGATACCGCGACCGGCTCCGGTGACGACCGCTGTTCTGCCGGCCAGTTCGAGATCCATGGCAATCTTCCTTCCTCAGCTGCCGATAGAGCGGCGGAGCTCGAATGGGTTGCACCGCCGCTTCTTTCGACCCAGGACAGGCCGGGCAGCATGCGGGGGATAGTATCCGAATGCCGGATACGAAATCGGCGATTCCGGGCCGAATCCCTTGAAAGAAAAGAGGATTCGAGCACCAGCACATCTCGGCCGGGGCGCTCGCGGCAGGGGTCAGCGCAGTGCCTGCGCCCCGATAACAGACAGCATCTGAAGTTTGTCATAGCTCTCACTGCCGGGAACAGCGGTGTAGACCAGCAGCGCGTGCGCCCGGCCCGGGTCGACGAGCCGTTGGCAGGTCAACTCCAGAGCACCGACCTCGGGGTGGACGAAGTGCTTCACGTCGCGGGGACGTATCCCGATCTCGTGGTTCTCCCAGGTCCGCCGGAACTCCTCGCTGTGGGCGAGGAGCAGGTCGGCGAGTTCCGCCGCCCGGGAATCGGGGCCACGGAGAGTGACGATCTCGCGCAGCCCCGCCGCGTACATCCGGGTGAGAAACGCATGGTCTTCCGGTGTGTAGAACTGCCGGGCGGCGGGATCGGTGAACCATCGGTATCCGATGCTCCGATCGGGTCCGGTGTAGCGGGTCAGGTCACCGGTCAGCGCGATACCCAGCGGTGACTGCCGCAGCGTCTCGCCGAGTTCGGTGACTATCTCGGCGGGTGTGTCGTCCAGGCGATCGAGCACGCGCAACAGGCCGGGGCTGATGTGCTCGCCGAGCACACCGCGTGCCGGTGGATTGTGCCCGGCGAGACGGAACAGGTGATCGCGCTCGTCGAGCGACAGGTGCAGCCCCTGGGCGATCGATACGAGCATCTGCGGCGACGGCTGCGGCCCGCGCTCACGCTCGAGCCGGGAGTAGTAGTCGGCCGACATATGACACAGTGCCGCGACTTCCTCGCGCCGCAAACCGTCGGTCCGGCGACGCGGGCCGCGCGGGAGGCCGACATCTTCGGGTTGCAGTGCCGCACGCCGATTGCGGAGAAACTCCGCCAGCCCGGTGCGATCGATCACGGCGCTCCTTCTGCTCGGGTCCTGCCTCGTTTCTACCGCCCGCGAGCAGCGATATCCACGGATCACCGATCCCCCCGTCACCTCGAGAGGTGATGTAGCGAGCCTGTGATCGGGAGGTCCTGGATATCCCCCGTCCCCGGGTCCACTCTCGATGACATGAACCCGGCGCGGAAGCCGGCGAACACCCCGCGCCGGGTAAGGGCGCCACAACCCATGCCGATACGAGGAGCAGGAAATGCCACGTCGACCTATCGATATCACCGTTGCGGGCCTGTCCGGGAAACGCGCGGTCGTCACCGGAGCCAGCGACGGGATGGGGCTCGGTATCGCCGCACGACTGGCGGCGGCCGGCGCCGAGGTGATCATGCCCGTCCGGAACGCCGGTAAGGGCGAACACGCCGTCGCGCGGATCCGGGAACTCCACCCGAACGCGAACCTCTCGCTGCGCAGTCTCGACCTGTCTTCGCTGGCGTCGGTCGAAGCCCTCGGCAATACCCTCCGTGCGGAAGGTCAGCCGATCCACATCCTCATCAACAACGCCGGCGTGATGACCCCGCCGGACCGGCAGACCACGGCCGACGGTTTCGAACTCCAGTTCGGCACCAACTACCTCGGCCATTTCGCCCTCGTCGGCCATCTCCTGCCCTTGCTGCGCGCCGGCCACGCCCGGGTGACCTCGCAGGTCAGCATCGCCGCGCGGCGGGGCGCCATCAACTGGGACGACCTGAACTGGGAGCGCCGCTACGACGGGCAGCGCGCCTACAGCCAGTCGAAGATCGCGTTCGGGCTGTTCGGTCTCGAACTGGATCGCCGCAGCAAGGCCCACGGCTGGACCATCACCAGCAACCTCTCCCACCCCGGTGTAGCTCCCACCAGCCTCTTGGCCGCCCGCCCCGAGCTCGGCCGCACCCGCGACACCCTCCAGGTGCGCCTGATCCGGGCGCTCTCGGCCCGCGGCATCCTGCTGGGCACCGTCGACACCGCGACCCTGCCCGCTCTCATGGCCGCGACCGGCCCCGACTCCACCGGCGGCCGCCTCTACGGGCCGAGCGGCCCCGGCCATCTCGGCGGCCCGCCCGCCGAACAACGGCTCTACTCACCGCTGCGCCGTGCCGAGGACGCCGCACGCATCTGGGAGATCTCCGAGCGGCTGTCCGAGACCACCTTCGCCGCCACCTGAGGCCCCTGGGATCCGATTCGAACCGTGCGTGAGCGCCCGGATCGACTGTGACGTCGGGTATTACGGCACCCTCGGAAGCGCATCGGCACAGTCGCCTGGGGTGGGACCCCAGACGTCATCCGGCGGTGCGCAGGGGCGCGCCGACGTGGTGCAGGTGCCGCAGCGCCTCGCGGTAGGAGGAGATGAGCCCGGTCTCGTGGTACGGCACGCCGATCTCGGCGCAGTAGTCGCGGACGATCACCTGGGCGTGACGCAGATTCGGCGTCGGCATGCTCGGGAACAAATGGTGTTCGATCTGATAGTTGAGTCCGCCCAGGGCGAGGTCGGTGAGCGCGCCACCCCGCACGTTGCGGGAGGTCAGTACCTGCCGGCGGAGGTAATCGGGGCGGTCGTCGCCGGTCAGGGTCGGCATGCCCTTGTGGTTCGGGGCGAAGATACAACCCATGTACAGGCCGAACAGCGCTTGATGAACCACGAGGAACGCGAAGGCTTTGTCGGCGGGCAGAACCACGAACAGCGCGGCCAGATAAACAGCGAAGTGGCCGAAGAGCAGCGAGCCCTCCAAGGCGCGGTGTTTGATCGATCGATTGCCGAGCGCACGTATGCCCGCCACGTGCAGGTTGAGGCCCTCCAGCATCAGCAGAGGGAAGAACAGGAATGCCTGTGCCCTCCCGATGAGACGGGTCAGGCCACGACTGGCCCGAGCCTGCCGTTGCGACCAGACCAGGACGTCGGGGACGATATCGGGGTCGAGTTCCTCATGGTTCGGATTGGCGTGGTGCCGGGTGTGCTTGTCCTGCCACCAGCCGTAACCCAGGCCTATACCGGCATTCCCGGCGAGCCGGCCCACGATCTCCGTCGGCCGCCGCAGCCGGAAGACCTGGCGGTGCGCGATATCGTGCATGACGAGTGCGACCTGCGCGCACGTCACGGACAGGAACGCCGCGATCAGCAGCGTCCACCACGAGTCGCCGGCGAGAACGAATGCCGCCCAGCCGGCCACGTACGCGAACCCGACGAGGCCGGTCCGGACGGCGTAGTAGACGGGGCGCCGGTTCATCAGTCCCGCATCGGAGATCCGGCGTAACAGACGGGCATAATCACCGTCGGCGCCACGGCGCCGTGATGACTGTGGAGATGGGGCCAAGGCCGATATCGTCATAGATCTTCCTGAGAGTCGGGGCGGATCCACCTCCGCCCGCTGTCGATACCGATCGGAGATCTGATCCAGCGGGCCTGCCCCGTATGCGGAAACGGGGTGGCGATGTCGATACACCGAAGCTATCGGCCGGATCCTCGTTCCGGGTAATCCCCTGGTATGGCACGGAATCCCACTGCGGAGTGATATTCGGATGCCCGCACGCGGCGCCGGGCGATACGCCGGCGGCGCTCTACTGTGTCCCATGGGCATGGTGTGCACTGAACAAGGGCCGCGTGACGGGCAGCCCGGACGCGACGAGGGAGTCAGAGAATGGCATTGAGCACTCGGCAGCTCGCCGACTTCGCGGGCACCACGGTGAAGGCCATTCGCTACTACCACGAAATCGGGTTGCTGGATATGCCCGAGCGAAAGCCCAACGGGTACAAGCAGTACAAGATCTCGCATCTGATCCGGTTGATGCAGATCAAGCGGTTGAGCGAGCTGGGGGTGCCGCTCTCGGAGATCCCCGCGACGGGACAGGCCGACGAGGATCCGGACGAGGCGATACGCCGGCTCGATGCCGAACTGGCGGCGAGGGTCGAACAGATCAACCGGGTACGCGCGGAGCTGGCGCTCATCTTGCGTCATCGGGCACCGATGCATATGCCGCCCGAGTTCGCTCCGATCTCCCGGGACCTCTCCGACGCGCATCAGTCCTTACTGATGGTCTACTCGGCGATTCTCAGCGAGGAGCACATGGGGGAATTCCTTCAGATGATCAGTGCGCCCGACGATACCGAAGCCGATTTCGATGCCCTGCCTCCGGACGCCGACGAGGCCACGATCGATCGCCTCGCCGAACGTATGGTGCCGGTGGTCCGCCGGCTCCAGGTGGAACATCCATGGTCGAAGGATGCGACGGCGAATTCGCCGCACGGAGCGCGGCTGGCCGCGAATACGGTGGGACACGCGCTGGTGGAGTTCTACAACCCCGCCCAGCTACGCGTCCTCCAACGCCTGAACACCCTCCTCGAACAGGCGGACGACGAGACACCCTCGTAACGGCACTGCCGCGACGCGAGTGCTCAGCCGGATGCCGCCGCGCAGGTCACGTCCCGCTCAGGCATCGTGCCGTCGACCAGGTAACCGGTGACGGTGTTCGACGCACAGGGGTTGGTGCCGAGGACATACGCCCCGTGGCCGCTTCCGTCGACGCTCACCAGCCGGGACCGCTCCCCGAACTTCTCGTCGATCGACTCACCGCCGCGCAGCGGGGTGACCGGGTCGCGCCGGTTCTGCACGACCAGCACACCGGCCGGGCCGTCGGCGGCGACCGGCACCGGTGGCTCGGACGGCCCCAGCTGCCAGTAGGCGCAGGGCATGATGTTCGCGGCGGCCGCGCCGTAGAGCGGGTACTTCTCGCGGTCCTCGGCGACGGCGCGCCGGTAGGTCCCGACGTCCTCGGGCCATTCGATGTCATTGCAGGTCACGGCGAGGAAAACGGACCAGCCGTTATCGTTCGGCGAAGGTGCCCCGGTACCGGGCGGCCGGCCGCCCGCGGGGCCCGCATTCCCGGATTCGAGCAGCGATTGCCAGCTCTGCGCCGCCGCGGCGTAGGACGATTCGCTGTACAGCGTGACGAAATTGCTGAACCGGAAGAGTCCGCCGTCCATACCGTCCACCGGGGTCTTGTCGAGTCGCTCGGCGAGGGTGAAGTAGGTCCGGCGCACCTCCTCGGGCGTGCGGCCCAGACCGTAGCTGTCGTGCCGCGCGGCGGCCCATTTCGCGAAGTCCGGGAAGGTCTCCTCCATCCCCCGGGCATATCTGCGCATACCGTCGTGGTCGAGGAAGGTGTCACCGATATTGCTGTCGAGCACGATCCGGTCGGCGCGCTCGGGGAACATGGAGGCATACGCGGCGCCCAGCGCGGTGCCGTAGGAGAACCCGAGGAAACTGGCTTTTTCCTCGCCGAGCGCGGCCCGGATCCGGTCGAGGTCGCGGGCTGTGTTCGCTGTCGACAGCTGCCGCAACCGCCCATCGTGGTCGTTCGCGGCGCACTGTTCGGCGACTCCCCGGGCGATCGTCGCCTGCTCGGCGACCGCGGCATCGTCGGCCGCGTACGGCGGGATATTGCCGAAGTACGCCTGATCGTCGGTGAAACCGCAGCTCACGGGGGCCGAATGCCCGACCCCGCGAGTATCCATACCGATCAGGTCGTAGCTGTCCAGGACCGAGGCCGGCAGGCCCTGGGTGACCAGGAGCTTGGACAACCCCAGGCCGGATCCGCCGGGACCACCCGGGTTCAGCAACAGCACACCACGCCGCTTGTCCGGGTTCTTGCTCGCCAGCCGGGAGATCATGATCTCGATCTGGGTGCCGTCCGGTCGGCTGTAGTCGAGGGGCACCGGCACGGTGGCGCACTGCAACTGAGGTGGGTCGGCGGGGACGTCCGCGGGGCACGCACCCCATTGCACCTGCGCGGCGGGATCGCCGCCCGGTTCGGCCGCGACAGGGGGCACCCCGATCAGCGCCCCGGTGAGTGCGAGCACGGCCAGCCGAGTCAGCCCTCGGCCGGCACTCCGTTTTCGATACATAAGTTCCCACTCCCCGACGTGATCTCACAGGTTGGTCTTGCCGATCACTCCACACCGTGCCCTCGGGGCAGGGTCAAGGCCGCCGTGACGAAATACCGGAGTCTTTTCGAATTACCGGTGAGCGGAGGACTCGTTTTTCGACGGATTCGTTACCGAAGTGATTTATTCGAAGCGGAATGGTGCGGTGCCGCAATATCGACCCGAGCCGGAGCGCTTCGTACGGTCGTAGAATCGACAGAGCTGTCGTCCCGTCGCACAGTTTCGCCGCGGCGGCGAGTAATTACGTATTTATTCCCTGTTGCCGAATCATATTCCGGCCGATTCGATTGCGAGGTTCCGTGCGGTGCGCGCAGATGGAGATGTATGGGATATCGTCACCGGCGTGGGGCTCACCGCGCTGGGTGTCGCGACTTTCCGGGCGATCGAATCCGCCCATACCGAACCCCTGATTCACGACGACTACGCCGAGCTTTTCGTCCGCGCCGCGGGCGAAGGACATTTTATCGATATGCTGACGAACCCGCCGAAACTGGACGATATACCGCTGGTTCCCGGGTTCATGGGCCTGCGGACGAAATTCTTCGACGATTTCTTCCTCTCCGCCGCATCGGACGGTGCGCGGCAGGCAGTGATACTGGCCGCCGGATTGGACGCGCGTGCACACCGGCTGGACTGGCCCGCCGGCACGGTCGTCTTCGAAATCGACCGGCCCGAGATACTCGAATTCAAGGACCGGGTACTGCGCGATAATGCCGCGGTCCCACGGGCCGATCGCCGGACCGTGGCCGTCGACCTCCGTGACGATTGGCCCGCCGCACTGACCGCGGCCGGTATGGACCCCGCCGCCCCCACCGCGTGGTCGGCCGAAGGGCTGCTGCCCTATCTCCCCGGCGCCGCGCAGGACGCCCTGTTCGGCTCCATCGACGGACTCTCGGCACCGGGCAGCCACCTCGCGGTGGAGAGCGCCCCCACCGGGGCGGCGTCGAGCTGTTTCGCCACGCTCGAATCGAAATATTTCGATAAGAACCCCTTCGGCGCCATCGACCCGACCGACCTGTTCTACCGCGACGCCAGATCCGATCCGGAACAGTGGCTGCCCGCGCACGGCTGGCCGGTGCGGGTCGCGAGCTCGACCGATCTGGCAGCCGCCTACGGCGTGACCCTCCCCGATCTGCCGGACGAACTCGAACAGGAATGGGACCGGCCCCGCTACCTCGCGGCGACCCGAATGTCGGATTGAGCGGCGCCGACTGTCCCGGAAAACCCGAACCGGGCTGCGAATCGTTATTCCTACCTGCACACTGAGTGCGGAACCGCGCGGGCCCCCGGGCACCGCGCGCTCCGTGCACCGGTGAGCGAGAGGGATTGCGAATGTCGGAGACCACCACCCCGGGCCGGGCCGTCCCCGACGGCCACACACCGGCGTCATCACCGGCCGCGACGCGGCGCGCGATCTGGAACACGCTGCGCGGATCGTCCGGCAATCTCGTCGAGTGGTACGACGTCTACGTCTACACGGTGTTCGCCTCGTACTTCGAAAGCCATTTCTTCGATTCGGCGGACAAGAACTCCACCGTGTACGTGTACGCGATCTTCGCCGTCACGTTCCTCATGCGCCCGGTCGGCTCGTGGTTCTTCGGCCGCTACGCCGACCGCCACGGTCGGCGCGCGGCCCTCACGTTCAGCGTTTCGCTCATGGCGGCGTGTTCGCTGGTGATCGCGATCGTGCCCGGGCGCGAGACCATAGGTGTGGGCGCCGCCGTGATCCTGATCCTGTGCCGACTGGTGCAGGGGTTCGCGACCGGCGGCGAATACGGCGCGTCGGCCACCTACATGTCCGAGGCTGCCACGCGTGAACGCCGCGGCTTCTTCTCGTCGTTCCAATACGTCACCCTGGTCGGTGGCCATGTGCTGGCCCAGCTCACCCTGCTGGTGTTGCAGACGTTCATGGATAAACAGGAGATCTCCGACTACGGCTGGCGCATAGCCTTCTTCATCGGCGGTGTCGCCGCGGTGGTCGTGTTCTGGTTGCGCCGCAGTATGGACGAATCGCTCACCGAGGAACAGCTCGCCGCCGTCCGGCGCGGTGAGGACACCGAATCGGGCTCACTGCGTGAACTGCTGTCCAACTACTGGCGCCCGCTGCTGCTGTGTTTCCTCATCACCATGGGCGGCACCCTGGCCTTCTACACCTACAGCGTGAACGCCCCGGCCATGATCAAGACGGCGTTCGAGGGCCGGGGCATGACGGCCACCTGGATCAACCTCGCCGGATTGATCTTCCTCATGCTGCTGCAGCCGGTCGGCGGAATGATCAGCGACAAGGTGGGCCGCAAACCCGTCCTGGTGTTCTTCGGGGTCGGCGGCGTCGCCTACACGTGGTTCCTGATCACTTTCCTCCAGGACGCGACATCGGTGGTGGGCACCCTGCTGGTGACGTGTATCGGTTATGTCCTGCTCACCGGCTACACGTCCATCAACGCCATCGTCAAGGCCGAACTGTTCCCCTCGCATATCCGGGCTCTGGGTGTCGGTGTCGGGTACGCGCTGGCCAACTCCGCGTTCGGCGGTACCGCACCGATGATCTACCAGGCCGCGAAGAACGGGGACTACGTGGGCTGGTTCATCGTGTACGTGACCGCCCTCATCTTCATCTCGCTGCTGGTGTACATCTTCGGGCTGAAGAACAAGAGCGAGTCGGCACTCGATCGGGAACAGGGGCGCGCGTTCCTGTAGCCCTCGACGCCACCGCATGCCGGCGGGGCTTAAAGGTGCTCCCGCGCCGTTCCCGGCCGGCGGCCTCTGCCGCCATCTCAGACCGAGGTACCGATATAGACGGCTCGCGCCCATTGCGGGGGCTTTTCCGGAAAATAGTCGGGATCGTCTTCACTCCATGAGCTCTCCCGTCGGAAAAGCCCGACCACCGTCCGGCACGCCGGCCGGCTGCTCGGCCACGGTGTCTGACCGTCGGTGAGCACAACGATCACATCGGGGTGCGGCCGGGCCCGAAGCGCCTTCGCGAAACCCGTGCGCAGATCCGTTCCCCCGCCACCCACCAAGGGTATTCCCTCGGCACGGCACAGCGGTTGCGCGATCCGGGCCGCGGCATCGCACGACAACACGGTGACCAAGTCGCGGCGACCGCCGACGGCCCGGGAGATAGCGGCCACTTCGAGCAGCGCGCTGCCCAGTTCGGCGTCGCTGACCGACCCCGAGGTATCGATGATCACGCTGACCCGAGGCGGTGTCCGCCGCAGGCTCGGCAACACGATGCCGGGCAGACCGGCCGAGCGCCGGGCCGGGCGGCCGTATGTGTAATCCGCGCCGGCGCCGGGGGCGGAGGCCGCCGAGCGGATGGCCGCTCCCAGCAGATCCCGCCACGGCTGTGGCGGGTGCAATGCCTCGTCGGCCCAGCGCCGCCACCCCTGTGGCGCGTTTCCCGGACGGCCGACGATGCCCTGCGCCACGCGGAACCGGACCGCGTCACGTTCCTGTTCACTGAGGCCATCCGCACCGTCCGGCCCCAACTCCCATTCACGATCCAGTCCGTCGGCTCCGCTTCCGCAGTCGAGCCAGGCCATCTCCTCGGTGAGCCTCCCGAGCCGGAATTGCCGCAGATAGTCCTCCATGAGTCCGCCGTTGGGCAGACCCAATTTCGCGGGTACAACAGCTCCCTCGGGCTGGACCAACCCGTCACCGAACGCGTCGTCGTTGATCTCCGCGTCCGCGGCGATATTCATCCGCAGCCGCTCCGCCGGACCGGTCAGCTCGTGCCGGCGGGCGAATCGGTCGCTGCGGCCGTGATGGTCGCGCAGTAGATGCGATACCTCGTGCACCAGTATCGAAGCCAGTTCCTCCACCGGTGCGTAATCCACGAAGGCGGGCGAAACATAGCACCGCCAGTACCGGTCCACGCCCATCGTCGGTACTTGTCGCGACTCGACGATATGCAGCGCGTACAGCGCGGTCGCCAGATAGGGCCGGGCCCGTGCGGCCTGCAGGCGGGCGGCGAAGAGCTTGTCGGAGAACGGCTCAGGGATATCGCGTGTCATCGGCCCACCCGTGCGGCGACGCGGGCCGCGGCGCGATCCGCCCCCTGGGATACCGACACCATTCCGGCGAGCTGTTCGATCGACGCCGGCACCTCCCAGTCGTCCTGTCGCAGCGTGGCGAGGGTGGTCGCGGGGACGACCACGAGGTCCGGCGCACCGGTTTCCACCGCTTTGACGAGTAGTACCCAGGCCGCGTCCCACCGGGATTCCGCCGGACGCCGGCGGACTGCCGCCACCACTGCGTCGAGCACGGCTTGGCGCAGATCGCCGCGCTCGGGTAGCTCGGCGGCGGCCGGGTCGGCGAGCAGTGCCTCGGGGTCGGGGAGGTCCATTCGATCGATGCTGGTCAGCAGTTCGAAGCCGGGGCCGTCTCCCACGGTGCCCCGGACCAGCAGGGAGAGCACGTCCTTGGACGAGCCGGCAGCGGTCGCGAAGGCGATCAGCCGCAGCGTCATATCCCAGCTGCGTGGCGAAGGCCAGGCACCGCCCCGCCGGGTTTCACTGCTGGGTAGCTGATGGACGAGATTTGGGCGGGCAGTGAGCAGACCGCACACAGCTCGACGGGCGAAAACAACTGCCTCCGAGAACTTTTCCGGATCGAGCCGTGGCAGTGTGGCACGCGGCCAGGTCCCGCCGAGGCCGCGGACCACCACGTCGTTGTCATGGGTCCATTGCAGGTGCACGAATCGGTTGGCCAGCGGTGGGCTCAGCTCCCAGCCGTCGGCCGCGGAGGAGCGCGGATTGGCGGCGGCCACGATGCGGACACCGGGTGGCAGCTGGAGTGCGCCGATCCGCCGTTCCAGGACGAGGCGGAGCAGGGCGGCCTGTACGGCCGGCGGTGCCGTCGACAGCTCGTCCAGGAACAACACCCCCCGGCCGGCCCGGACGAGTCGTACGGCCCAGTCCGGTGGAGCCATCGGGACACCGTGTTCGGCGGGGTCGTCGCCGATGATGGGCAGGCCGGAAAAGTCCGACGGCTCGTGCACACTCGCGATCACCGTGGTCAGCGGAAGATCCAGGGATTCGGCGAGCTGGGTCAGCGCCGAGGTCTTACCGATCCCCGGCTCACCCCACAGGAGCACCGGGAGATCGGCGGCCACCGCCAGCGTGAGGGCTTCCAGTTGAGTGTCGGGGCGGGGTTCGGTGGTCACCTCGCCCAGCAGGGTCAGCAGTTCACCCGCGACGTCGAGCTCGGAGAAATGGGCGCGATCCGAAGCGGGAGCGCATGCGCTGCAAGGAGGCATATGTGAATCACCTTTGGGTCGAAGAGAATTGAGTGAGGGTGAGGTCGCGCCGAATGGACGCGGAGGGGAGGTCAGCGGAAGGTCGCGTTGCGCGGGTGCCCGCGGTGATCGCTACGCCGATCCGACCGGATACGGGGAGGCCCGTAGCCGGCCAGCCCTGCTCTGAACAGTCCGTAGGTGATCCGACGCCGCGCGGACGCTGCCAACTCGTCCCGTAACGCACCGTCGCGCAGCACGGCGCCGGGGCCGAGCAGATCCTCGACAACGGCCAGGGCACCGGCGGTATCGCCGTGGACCAGGCGTTCCCGGACACCGGCCAGGCAGTCCGGATGCCGATGGGCTCGATCGATGGCCTGCAGGCACGGCAGCGGAGTACCGGTCAGGGCGACCAGTAGTTCCTCCCGGCGGATCTCGGCCGGATCGTGATCGAGCGCCGCCAGCACACCGTCGACCAGCTCGATTCGGTGCTGCTCACCCCGGCACTGCACCAGGCGTGCCCGGCCAGCCCGGTCCTCGATCCGGGACGAATCGGCCGGTGGACAATCCGGCACCAGCACCGAGGCGACCAGCGGATGCAACCGGTCCGGAGTTATCGCGCCGGCGCGGATCAGTTCCAGGTCGGGCAACACCCAGGTCGCGGCGTCGGGCAGCACCGGCAGCGCGGATACCCTGCCGCGCGGGTATGCCTCCGCGATCCGCAATACGGGCGGGTTGTCGCCGTCCGAGGCCAGATCCACGACCACCTCCCGCCGTGCCCCGAAACGCACCCGCAGCGGACCGGTCCCCCGTCCCTCGGCACGCAGGAGAATCCCCGCTTCGGCCGCCCATCGGTCGACGGCACAGGATCCGGGCACCAGTTCCAGCAATCCGGGGTCGAAATCGCCTGCAACGCGTTGCTCGGCTCCGGAACGCATCGGAAGCTCGCCGATCCTGCGCGCATCCCACAGGTGACGGTGGAGATCGAGCCGGAAACGCCGGTTCGGGCGGGGATGCGGATGTGGGCCGGTACGGGATCCATCCCATACCGCGAGGACGATCCGCTGGCCGGCATCCACCCGGGCCGGCGCGGTCCGCACGACGAGGTATACGGAACTATTTCTGTCACAGCGCTTTCGGGAATCAGCCGGGTCGTATCGAGCGAGTGCGATGGTCAGGCCCGGCCGTAGCAACCCGTCGGGTGCGATCCTCGGCAGATGCCAGCGCAGAAGGTCGGGGGCCAGATGGCGCAGATCGGCCCGGATCCGGGCCGCGACCTCCCGGCCGTGACTACGTGCCAGCGATCGCAAATCGATATCGACATCGAAACCCGCTGCGGCACATGCCCCCGCCCAATCGCCGATATGACGCCGGGCGGTCGCGGCCTCGATCATGGAGGGCGGCACGGCGTACTCACGCACGCGCTGCCAGAAGGAAAGGCGGGAATCGTCCCTATTCGTGATCGGAGCGCTCATCAGCACTCACCGTGCACGAAGAGGACCCCCAATCTTTGCTCAGAATGAGTCATCACGGACGTGATCGTATAGCCCCTCGCCGATCCCGGCCATCGGCGGTTCGGCGCGACCGGCCGGGAATACCTGGGCGTCGAGGCACCCGACCCCGCCGCAACCTGGGGGTTCAGAGGCCTTGACTGATTGCTGAACAAGAGGACACTGGAGGTACACCGGAACACCGAGGAGTGTGACACCTTCGAAGGAGACGTCCGTAGAACGGTGGACGCATTCGTCAGAGATCCGGCCAGGCCCCCGGCAAGCCAGTCGAGTACCTGAGTCATCAGCGACGACTGAAGATTCACGGACTCGGCGCAGACTACCGGGGACTGTTCTGTGTGTACCTCTCACGATCCGACCCCTGCCGCCGATCGGAGAGCTCGCGGCCCACGGTTTTACGCCGCCGAACGACGGACGGCGTCCGCGCGGCAGTCGCGTGAATTCGCCGGCAGAGTGCTCCACCGATACGAGGAGTGCGACCTATGGAGTGGCTGCTGATCGCCGCCGCAGTGGTCCTGGTCGCGTTCTACCTGGTGTGGCGGTCTCGGAAGAATTCGGAACGCGCCGCGATCGAGTTGGCCGACGGCTTGGCCGACGCCCGGCAGGTCAACGAGCGCCTCGGGGGCCAGGTCTACAGCCTGACCGGCAGCAACGAGGCCGCGCAGCAGGCACTCGCCGACGCCGCGGAGCGGCATACGGCGGCCGGTTCCCAGCTCGACCAGGCCAGAACTCCAGTCCAGGCACGGCTGGCGAAGCACACCGCGGTCGAGGGCCTCTATTACATCCGCGGCGCGCGGACAGCGATGGGGATGGATCCGGGGCCGGCCGTCCCGGAGCTCGACGGTCAGGCCACCGCGGGCAAGGTCAGCGAAGACCGTGTGATCGATTTCGAGGACCGGCGGATCGCCGCCTCCCCCGACCCCTCACCCGCGACACCGAACTACTACCCGGGTGGGCGCGTCGCCGGCCGGCCGGTGCCGGCGGGCTGGTACTCCGAACCCTGGTGGAAACCCGCCATGATCGCCGGTGTCTGGGGCGTGGGCTCGGCTCTCCTGTTCACCTCACTGTTCTCCGGGATGGCCGGCGTCGGCTACGGAGCGCAAGGATTCGAGCAGGGCTACGGCGAGGGATACCAGGACGGCCTCACCGGCGGCGAACAAGGTTACGACGGGTCCGGAGGCGAGGCCGGGGATCAGGGCGGCTGGGGCGGTGACTCCGGCGGCGACTGGGGTGGATTCGACGGCGGCGGTTTCTGAGGAGTGCCGAGCGGCACACTTGAGTATGCCGCAGCGGCATGGTGTCGGATCAGAGGCGAAATCGTGTGCCGGACCCGAACGGAGTACAGCGTGACCATGACCGGACGATCGACCGACCGACGACCGGCCCTGATCGATATCGAGGCGTTCTTCGCCGACCCGCAATTCGCGAACCCGTCGATCTCCCCCGACGGCACCCGCATCGCCTACCTCGCCCCACACCGGGGCCGGCGCAATATCTGGGTCCGCGATATCGATCGGAGCCATGAGGATGCCGTCCCCGTCACCCACGACACCCGTCGCGGAATCACCACCTATTACTGGACCGACGACCCCCGCTGGCTGCTCTACCTCCAGGACACCGACGGCAACGAGGACTGGCACCTGTACCGCGTCGACCTCGACGCCCCGGACGCACCCGCTGTCGACCTCACCCCGCTGGAACCGGGGTCGCGCGTGATCGGTGCGGAACCGCTGCTGTCGCTCCCCGGCAGCGTGCTGGTCACGATGAACCCGCGCCCGACCTTCTTCGACATATTCCGGATCGATGTCGCCACCGGTGAGACGACCCTGCACCGCGAACAGGACGACCCGACAGCTGCCGTCCTGCTCGACCGCCGGGGGGAGCCCGCCTTTCGGACCGCGCTCGCCCCGGACGGCAACCTCGAGATCTCCGCGATCGACGCCGCCACCGGGCGCACCCGGCTGCTGCGCCGCCTCGGCGGAGCCGAACATCCGATGGGTGTCCAGCCCCAGGAGGTCACCGCCGACGGGAAAGGCCTGCTCGTGGGGTCCTTCCAGGACGGCGACGACCTGCGGCTGATCCGGGTCGACCACGAGACAGGCGAGGAGACCGTCGTCGCCGCCGTCGCCGGTCACGACCTCGATATCAGCGGGGCGATGCTGCCCGGTGTGCTCCCGCCCGCGGTCTATCGCCACCGTCGCACGGGCGAGATCCTCGCCGCCCGCTTCGTCGCCGACCGCCCGCATATCGAGGTCCTCGACCCGCGTTTCGCCGAAATCCACACCCAGCTCGAGAAACTCTCCGACGGCGTGCTGGGCACCCTGTCCTGCGACGATTCCGGGCAGCGCTGGATCGCCACTTTCGTCCACGACCGCGACCCCGGTGTCACCTGGCTCTACGACCACACCACCGGTGCGGCCCGGTTGCTGTTCCGCGCCCACCCGGACCGCGACCCGGACACCATGGCCCCCATGGAACCCGTCGATTTCCCCGCCCGCGACGGGCTGCCCCTGCACGCCTTCCTCACTCTGCCCGTCGGCGTCGAGCCGCGGAACCTCCCGCTGGTGCTGGTGGTGCACGGCGGGCCCTGGTTCTACGACTCATGGGGCTACAGCGGCGACGCGCAGTTCCTCGCCAACCGGGGCTACGCGGTGCTGCAGGTGAATTTCCGCGGTTCGCTGGGATATGGGAGGCGCCACGTGACCGCCGCGATCGGCGAATTCGCCCGGGCGATGCACGACGATCTGATCGACGCCGTCGACTGGGCCGTGGACCGGGGCTACGCCGATCCCGGCCGCGTCGGTATCTACGGCGGCTCGTACGGCGGATACGCCGCACTCGTCGGTATCACCGTCACCCCGGACCGCTTCGCCGCCGCCGTCGACTACGTCGGGATCTCCGATCTCGCCAACTTCCTGCGCACCCTGCCGCCGTTCACCCGGGCCTACAACGTCAACAACTGGTACCGCTACGTCGGCGACCCCGAGAACCCTGAGCAGGAGGCCGATATGCTCGCCCGCTCCCCGATCACCATGGCCGACCGGATCCGCACCCCGCTGCTCGTCGCCCAGGGTGCCAACGACGTACGCGTCGTCCAGGCCGAATCCGACAATATCGTCGGCTCCCTGCGCGAGCGCGGTATCCCGGTCGAATACCTGGTTGCCGAGGACGAGGGCCACGGCTTCGAGAACCCGGAGAACCGGTTCATGCTGTACCGCGCGATCGAACAGCATTTCGCCCGGCATCTCGGCGGCGACAGCGCCGGTCCGGCACGGGTGCCGGACCGGCTGTCCGAAGCCGAGTCCCGTCGGCCGTGACGGGAAACCCGCGCACCGATCAGAGCTGGACGCGGGCGTGAATCCGCGGAACTAAGGCAGGGCCGCGCAGTTCACGGGGGCCGGCACGTCGGCGAGACGGTCGGTCACCCACTGCTGCGAGGTCGTCACCGACGGGAAAAAGGCCACATCGTGGGTGCCCAGGACCCCGGACATCGGGGGCAGCGCGGCGTCCGCGTCCAGTTGCACCGGGGCCCCACCGCCGCACCAGCGGGCGGCCAGATCGCGAACAACCGGGTACGGAGCGACTCCGTCGTCGTTCCTGGCCGCGTAGATACGTACCGGCACCGAGGGGGCGGCCCCGCCGAGGCGCTGCTCGTCGAATGCCTTCTTCAGCTCCGGGGAGCGGTCGATCACGGCCGTGATGGGTTGTCCGCTGGTGGTCCACTGGGACGTGTTCTGCGGCTGCACGCCGATCTTGGAGAGACCGCCGCCGCATTTACCTATCGAGTCGTTCATGATCGCCTTACCCGTGTTGTTCAGTTCGGCATCGAGCACCGGACGGGTCTCGGGATAATCGGCGGCGATGCCGTTGAGGATCCAGGCGATGGCCGGGGCGACACCGGGGCGGCCGTCACTCCGCGCGAGATAGTCCTGGGGGCCGATCGGGGGTCCGCCCACGTGGGCGCCGCGCACGTTCAGCTCGGGGGCGTACTCCGGTTGCAGTTCGGCCGCGGCCGCGGAAGCCATCCCGCCCTGGGAGTAGCCGTAGAGTACGACCGGCGATCCGGGATGAAGGCCGGTGCCGGGCAAACGCAACGCCGCGCGTGCGGAGTCCAGCACCGCGTAGCCCTGTGTTTTGCGGTTGAGGAAATTGCGGATGCCGGGTGCGCCGAGGTCGTGATAGTCGGTCATCACCACCGACATACCGCGGGCCAGCAGTTGTTGGATCGCGATGAGGTCGTATTCGAAAACCATATCGGCCGGGGGCTGATACCGGATCACCTGCGACAGCATCGCCGAGGGTGCGCATTCGGCGCCTTGCCCCTGTGTGCCACCCGCATACGCCACCAGCGGACGTTCACCCGGGCCGGTCCACGGCGCGGTCGGCTCGAGATACGTGCCCACGACCGTGGTCGGCGCATCATGGGTATCGCTGCTGGCGTAGGTGATACGGGTGGATCTCGCCGGTACCGTCCCGGGCAGCCCGGGGGCCGATATTGCCAATTGCGACACTTCGGTACGGAGAATCTCGCCCCCCGCTCCTTGCGACCGCTGCGGCTGGGCCGATATGGGTGGCGCGGCGATCGCCCCACTCCCGACGGCGATGAGAGTTCCTGTCAATGCTGCGACCCAGGCGCGTTTTCCGCTCTTCATATCGATCCTTCAATGCGATGTGGTCCATCCAGGGCAGCTACTGAACCGAATGGCGCGGGTGCCACGGAAACGCGGACAACACTCCTGGTCAGCGGATCGTGAGCGGGAACCGCGACGTTCGATTCAATAGATCGAGATCGAATACTGCGAGTATCTCTCGTCGAGCACAGAACAAGGCACATATGCACTTCGTGTCGCCGAGGCCACACCCTATGCCATGAGGCGGGCACAAGTCCGGAGGTCGCGGCTTCGATTCGTCAGGGGGTGACGTACAAAGGTCACGGCCACCGACCTCTGGACGGGACGAGGGTGGAAAATGTCCGCGATGGGAGCATCTTCCGGATCCGGAGGGCAGGAGAGCATGAAGGCAGACCGGGAACGGGCCACGGAACCAGCACATCAGGTGGTGTCCCGGGAACTGCGCGAGGGTATCGCGGCAGGTGACTATCGCGACGGCGGCAAACTGCCGACCGAAGCGGAGCTCGCCCAGCGGTATCGGGTGAGCCGGCAGACGGTGCGCCGCGCCTTCCAGGATCTCGTCGCCGACGGGACGGTCTACCGCGTCCCCGGCCGCGGCACCTTCGTCACGGAATCCGAGGGCCACTACCTGCGACACCACGGCTCGATCGAGGATCTGATGAGCCTGTCCTCCGATACGACCATGGAGGTTCTCACCCCGCTGCACCGCCGCGTGGATATCGATGCGGCCAGCAGACTGCGGCTCGACACCGATATCGTCTACACGGTCGCCTTCCGCCGGATCCACGAGGGTGTTCCGTTCGTACTGACCACCGTGCATCTACCCGAGCAGATCGGCAGGTGTATCGCCGGCCGCGCCGAGGTGGGCCCCGGCGGGGCCAGTTCCCATACCGTGATCGGGTTGCTCGAACCGCTCCTCGACAGCCCGATCGCCGAGGCGGCGCAGTCGATCACGGTATCCGGCGCCGATACCGAAGTCGCGGCCGGACTCGGCTGCGAACAGGGGCATCCCATGCTCCGGGTCGACCGGCTCTACTCGGACACCACCGGCCGGGCCGTCGATCTGTCGGTCAGCTACTTCCTGCCCGAGCACTACACCTATCGGGTGACGCTGCGCCGCAGTAACCGCTGACAGTCGTCTCGCGCAGGGCCCATCGTCGCCCGGGGCGTCGCCGGGCTGTCCCCGTAATCGGTCTCGATCAGCCACGTCATATGTATTCATTCACCTTCTATTTGTACGTACATATGATACAAATAGCCGTATTTATGGTGCCCGATTCGACCCAGGCATAAGCTGCCCGGCGGTCGGCGGCACATGATCGAGATCGTGCGCGAGGCGCGGTCACGGAACAAGGAGAACGCGGTATGAGCCGGCTGTGCAGCACCGACGGACTGACCGAGGAGCAGACCCAGATCCTCGAAACGGTCCGCGCCTACGTGGAGAAGAAAATCCTGCCGGTGGCGACCGAACTGGAGCACGCCGACGAGTACCCGTACGAAATCGTCGACGGACTGAAGGAACTGGGCATCTTCGGGTTGATGATCCCCGAGGAGTACGGCGGACTGGGTGAATCGCTGCTGACCTACGCGTTATGTGTCGAAGAGATCGCGCGCGGCTGGATGAGCGTTTCGGGCGTGATCAACACCCACTTCATCGTGGCCTACATGCTCATGCGGCACGGTACCGAGGAGCAGAAGCGGAAATACCTGCCGAAGATGGCCACCGGCGAGGTGCGCGGATCGTTCTCGATGTCGGAACCGGGCCTGGGCTCGGACGTGGCAGCCATCAAGACCAAGGCCGTCAAGGATGCGGACGGCCGGTACACGATCGACGGCCAGAAGATGTGGCTGACCAACGGCGGCACGTCGAACCTCATCGCGGTGCTGGTCAAAACCGACGAAGGCGCCGACAGCGTCTACAAGAACCTGACCACGTTCTTGATCGAGAAGGAGGCCGGCTTCGGCGAGACCGCCCCGGGCCTGACCATCCCCGGCAAGATCGACAAAATGGGCTACAAGGGCGTGGACACCACCGAGGCCGTCTTCACGGGCCACCGGGTTCCGGCCGACCGGATTCTCGGTGGAACGCCGGGTAAGGGCTTCTACCAGATGATGGACGGTGTCGAGGTCGGCCGCGTCAATGTCGCCGCCCGCGCCTGCGGTATCGCCCTGCGGGCCTTCGAACTGGCGATCGCCTACGCCCAGCAGCGCGAAACCTTCGGTAAGCAGATCGCCGGCCACCAGGCGATCCTGTTCCGCCTCGCGGAGATGGCCACCAAGGTCGAGGCGAGCCACGCGATGATGGTCAAGGCCGCGCGGGCCAAGGACACCGGCGGACGCAACGACGTCGGCGCCGGTATGGCGAAGATGCTCGCGGCGGAGTACTGCAACGAGGTCGTCCAGGACTCCTTCCGCATCCACGGCGGTTACGGCTATTCCAAGGAGTACGAGATCGAACGCCTCTACCGCGAGGCCGCGTTCATGCTGATCGGCGAGGGCACCTCCGATATCCAGAAGATGATCATCGGCCGCGCTCTGCTCGAGGAGTACCGGCTGTAGACCCGGCCGGCCCGTACCGCCGGACGAGCCGCGGCGCGGCTGCCGTCGCCACCGGTCACGGTCGCATTCGTCCCGCACCGAATGGCATCTCATCCCTCGACAGATTGCGGAGTCATACTATATTTTCTATAGATTATGACGTCGGAGATAGCTCAGGAACCCGTCCATCAGGAGAACCCGAGCCCCGGGGTCACCGTCCTGAGACTCGACCGTCCGCAACGCCGCAACGCCCTCGACACGCAGACCCTGGAACTGCTCGGGACCGGCCTCGCCGCCGCCGCCCGCCGCGAGGATGCCGCAGTGGTCATCACCGGGGGCAACGACTTCTTCTCGTCCGGGGGTGATGTGGCATCGATGCCCGGACCCGACGCCGGCGTCCTCGCCCCCGCGGCGCGGTTGACCCTGATCCACGATCTGGTGACGTCCATGGTGCGTGCCGACCAGGTGATCATCGCCGCCGTCGAGCGGTACGCGCTCGGCGCGGCCTGGGGCATCGTCCTCGCCTGCGACCTGGTCGTCGCCGGGGAGGACGCCTATTTCAAGGCGCCCTTCGCCGCCCGGGGACTGACGGCCGACGCCGGTACGGCCTACCACCTCCCGCGCCGGCTGGGACTGCAGCGCGCCGCGGCCCACCTGTTCCTCGGCGAACCCCTCACGGCCCGGGAGGCACGGGCCGCCGGCCTGATCACCGAGACCGCGGCCCCCGGACAAGCGACCGCACGGGCCGTCGAACTCGCCACCACGCTGGCGGCCGGCCCGACCCAATCGAACGCCATCACCAAATCACTACTCGCCCAGGACCGTGCGGACCTGGCCCAGTTCCTGGCCAACGAGCGCACCGCGATGGCCCTGGCGGGCCACGGGCCGAATGCACGCGAAGGCCGCGACGCCTTCCTCGAACGACGGGAGCCCCGCTTCTCATGAACGCCACCCCCCTGGCCCATCTCCAGGTGGTCGAATGCGCCACCTTCGTCGCCGGCCCCTCCTGCGGTATGAGCCTCACCCAGCTGGGTGCCGAGGTCATCCGGGTCGACCTCCCCGGCGGCGGCAGCGACCGGCAGCGCTGGCCGCTCGCCCACACCGGCGCCAGCCTCTACTGGGCGAACCTCAACAAGGGAAAGCGTTCGGTCGCACTGGATTACCGCACGCCGGAGGGTCGCGAGCTGCTGCTGGCGCTGTGCACCGGGCCGGGGCCCGGAGCGGGCATCTTCGTCGACAATATGGTCGGGCGGCATCGGGTGACCCACGACGACCTCACCGCACGTCGCCCCGATGCGATCTCGGTGCACGTACTCGGCTTCCCCGACGGGCGTCCCGCGGTCGACTACACAGTGAACGCCGGAGTCGGGATCCCGGATATGACGGGGACGGGCGGCGCCGCGGAACCGGTCAACCATGTGCTGCCGGCCTGGGATCTACTCGCGGGTGCTTCCGCCGCGCTCGGCGTACTGGCCGCGGTGAGCCGGCGTGAGCAGACGGGTGCGGGGTCGCGGCTGGATATCGCGCTGGCCGATGTGGCCCTGTCGGCGGTGGGATCGATGGGCTGGCTGGCCGAGGCCGAACAGCACGGGGACCGGGCGCCGCACGGCAACCACCTCTTCGGCAGTTTCGGCACGGATTTCGCCACCGCCGACGGCCGCCGCGTCATGGTCGTCGCCCTGACCGAGGGGCAGTGGCGGGCACTCTGCGAGGCCACCGGGACCGCGCCGGTCTTCTCGGCGCTCGAATCGGCGCTCGGCACCGACCTGCGGGAGGAGTCCGCGCGCTACGAGCTGCGGGAGACCATCGCCTCGATCCTGCGGCCCTGGTTCGCGGCGCGTTCTCTCGACGAGCTGACCGACCTGCTGACCCGGGCCCGGGTGCTGTGGGGTCCCTACCGGTCGATGAGTGAGGCCGCCGCGCTGGCCCGCGCGGATCCGGATTCGGTGGCGCGGCCGGTCCACCAGCCCGGTATCGGCGAGATGCTGGCCACCGGGTATCCGCTCCGCTGGGAAGACCACAGCTCGGCTCCCGTGCCCGCCCCGCGTTTCGGCGCCGATACCGACGAGGTGCTGGCGCAGACGCTGGGACTGACCGCCCACGAGATCGGCCGGCTGCACGACCAGCGGGTGGTGGCATCCGACCCGGCGGACGCCGCCGGCCGATGAGGTAGTCGCCGATCGTCGAGCGGGCCCGCCGCTCCTCCCCCACCTCCCACCCGAAAGCATCGACAGGAAGAGTTCTCATGACCGCACTCCTCACCGGCAAAACCGCTGTCGTCACCGGCGGCGCCCAGGGCATCGGCCTGGCCATCGCCAGGCTCTACCTCGAGCACGGCGCCCGGATCGTCATCGGCGACCTCGACGAAGCCGCCGCGCAGGCGGCCGTAACGGAACTCGGCAGCGACCGGGCCCGCGCCGTGCGGTGTGATGTCGTCGATGCCGCGCAAGTGCAGACCCTGGTCGATACGGCCGTGGACGCATTCGGCTCCCTCGACGTCTTCGTCAACAACGCCGGTATCACCCGGGACGCGACCATGCGCACGATGACCGAGGACGATTTCGACCTCGTCGTGCAGGTCCATCTGAAGGGCACCTGGAACGGCACCCGGCTGGCGGCGGCCCGGATGCGGGAGCAGAAGTCGGGAGCGATCGTGAACATCTCGTCGCTGTCCGGGAAGGTCGGCATGGTCGGCCAGACCAACTATTCGGCCGCCAAGGCCGGGATCGTCGGGCTCACCAAGGCGGCGGCCAAGGAGATGGCCCACCACGGGGTGCGCGTCAACGCGATCCAGCCCGGCCTGATCCGGTCCGCGATGACCGAGGCGATGCCGCAGAAGGCTTGGGACGGGAAGATGGCGGAGATCCCGATGCAGCGGCCGGGTGAGCCGGACGAGGTCGCCGGTGTCGCGCTGTTCTACGCCTCGGCGCTGTCCTCCTATATGACCGGCACCGTGGCCGAGGTGACCGGCGGGCGATTCATGTGAGCACGTTGCGGGAAAGCGTCGTCGAACGGGTCGTCGACCCGGTCGCGGTGGCGGGCCTGGCCGGTTTGCTCGGAGCCACGGACCTGGATCTGCGGGCCGGCGCCCCGCTGCCACCCCTGTGGCACTGGGCCGCGCTCGCCCGCTGGCCCGACCCCCGCACGCTGGGGCCGGACGGGCATCCTCGCCGGGGAACCGGCATCATGCCGGAGGTCGCCCTGCCACGGCGGATGTTCGGTGGCGGCAGCCTCACCTTCCATGCGCCGATACCGGTGGGCGACGAGGTCACCGTCACCTCACGCGCGTCGGAGCCACGGGAACGGGTGGGCCGCACCGGACCGCTGATCCTGGTCGATCTGACCGTGGCGGTGCACGACCGGACCGGAACCCTGCTCCTGGAGGATGTCCAGAACCTCGTCTATACGAGCGCGCGCACCGAGTCGGTGCGGGTCGAGCCCGCCCCCGCGCCACTGGCCGAGGAGCTGATCGGCTCGGCGCGCGACGGTGCGGAGGGCGAGACGCGGTCGGATCTGCGCACCGACCCGGTGCGCCTGGCACGGTTCAGCGCGCTCACCGCCAACTCCCACCGGATCCATACCGACTGGCCCTATGCGACCGGCGTCGAAGGCTACCCGGGCCTGGTCGTCCACGGCCCGCTCATGGCGATCGCGCTGACCGAGGCGGCCCGCCGGGCCGGCGCATCCCCGCCCCGGACACTCCGGCATCGCGGTCTGGCCCCGCTGTTCTGCGGGGAGCCGGCGGAGCTGGTGGCGCGGGCGGGCGAGTCCACGGTGCTCGAGGTCGTATCCCACGGCACCGAAGCCGACGAGCCGCGCGTCCACGCCCGCGTCGAGTTCGACCCCGCGCCGCGCGGCGGCACCCGGCAACACCGAACAGACTGAGCAACGATCCGGCCGAGCGGCAACCGAGGAGAGTCATGATGCGATACCTCCCCTTCGCTACGGCCTCCCCGAACCACATGAGAACTGCACCGAGGGAGAATCATGAACGAGGCTGTCATCTGCGAACCCCTGCGCACACCGATCGGCGGATACGGCGGCGTCTTCCGGCCGTTGACAGCGGTGGACCTCGGGGTCACGGTGCTGCGTGAGTTGCTCGCACGCGGGCTGCCCGCCGACGCCGTCGACGATGTGATCCTGGGGAATTGCAACCCGAACAGCGAGGCACCGGCGATCGGCCGGGTGGTCTCCCTCACCGCCGGCCTCCCGGTGGAGGTACCGGGCCAGCAGATCGACCGCCGGTGCGGTTCCGGCCTGCAAGCGATTCTCAACGCGGCGATGGCGGTGCAGACGGGAGCGGCCCGGGTAGTGGTCGCGGGCGGTACCGAGAGTATGAGCAATGTGCCGTTCTACACCACCGACGCCCGCTGGGGCGCGGCCCGCACCGGTATGACGATGCACGACGGGCTGGCCCGGGCCCGCACCACGGCCGGCGGGCCTGGCTACCCGGTGCCCGGCGGGATGATCGAGACGGCGGAGAACGTCCGCCGCGACCACGGCATCACCCGCGAGGCACAGGACACGCTGGCACTGGAATCGCACCGCCGTGCCGTGGCCGCTCAGGCGTCCGGGGCGTTCGCGGAGGAGATCGTGCCCGTGACGGTGCCCGCGCGGCGCGGTGAGACGGTCGTCGATACCGATGAGCACCCGCGCGCGGACACCAGCCTCGAATCGCTGGCGGCCCTCCGGCCCATCATGGGACGAACCCTCGACGACGCGACCGTCACCGCCGGTAATGCCAGCGGGCAGAACGATGCCGCGGCGATGTGCGTGGTCACCACACCGGAGCGGGCGGCCGAACTGGGTCTGCGGCCGTTGGTCCGGCTCGTGTCCTGGGCCGTGGCGGGTGTCCCCCCGCGGACCATGGGCATGGGTCCGGTGCCGGCCACTGCCGCCGCGCTGGAACGGGCCGGGCTCACGCTCGCCGATATGGATCTGATCGAGCTCAACGAAGCCTTCGCGGCCCAGGCCCTCGCGGTACTGCAGGAATGGAAGCTGAGCGGCAGCGACCTCGAACGCGTGAACGCGCACGGCTCCGGTATCTCCCTCGGCCATCCGGTGGGCGCCACCGGCGCCCGGCTGGTCGGCACCCTGGCACGTCAGCTCACCCGGATCGACGGACGGTACGGCCTGGCCACCCTGTGCATCGGCGGCGGGCAGGGACTGGCGGCGGTGGTCGAGCGGGTCGGGAGTTGAGCGCTGCCGGCCCCGCCGTCGCGCGGACCCGGGTGGAGCTGGAGGCGCTCGTGGGCGTCGAGCTCGGCCCGGGGCCGTGGCTGACCGTCGACCAGGAGCGCATCGACCTCTTCGCCCGCGCAACGGGTGATCACCAGTGGATCCACGTCGACACCGAGTGTGCCGCCCGGGGCCCGTACGGCCGGACGATCGCGCACGGCTATCTGACGCTCTCCCTCATCTCCGGCCTCGCCCCGGACCTGTACGAATTCCGGCTCGGGACGGCACGTCTCAATTACGGCCTGGACAAAGTGTGCTTTCCCGCGCCCGTCCCGGTCGGCAGCCGGGTGCGGTTGCGCTGCACCATCGCCGAGGTGATCCCCCGGAAGGACGCCCTCCTGGTGCCCATCGATTTCACCGTGGACCTGGCCGGAAGCGAGCGACCGGCCTGCGTGGCCCGCAAGATGTCGCTGGTCCTGCTCACGTGACCCCCGGGACGTCCGGCCACGACAAACGCCGAACCGCTCCACGACCCGGAACGAGACACGGTCGCCGTAACCTCCCTCATCGAGGTTGCGGCGACCGTGTGCGGCGGCGGGTCGGCTTTCGTCCTGCCGGGCGCCGATCTCAGCCGCTGAAGGCGAACTTCTCGTTCCACCGGGCCACGATGTCGCGGCCACGGCTCCGGGCGTCCTCCGGGGTGTAGACCACGAAGCCCGGGTCGTCGGCCTTCGGCAGCTGGTAGTGACCGGTCGGAACCTGATCGATATCGGTGCGGGCGTCCACGAAACCCTGTGCCGCCGCGAACTCCTGGCCGGAGCGGGACATGGTCCAGTTCATGAAGAGCCGCGCCGCCGGGTTGTCCGCACCCGCCCGAGTCAGTCCCTGCATGTTGAAGGTGCCCGAGACCCCCTTCTCCGGAACCACCAGCTCGATGGGGGCTCCTGCCTCCTCGGCACCGTAGGTGCTGTTGAAACCGACCGTGGCCACCTCGATCTCGCCCCGGGCCAGCGCCTCGAGCTGGACCGAGGTGGTATCGAAGACCCGCGGCTCCTGACTTGCCAAACCGTCCCAGTAGTCAGCGCCCAGAACACGCTCCTGGAAATCCGCGAGGCCCTGCACGGTGCCACCGGCACCGGCGTTCACCACACCCAGCTTGCCCTCCCATTTCGAGTCGAGCAGGTCCTCCCAGCGGGCGGGGGCGTCGGCCGCGTCGACCGCCAGGTCGTTGTAGGCGAACGCGTAGGCCGAGTAGTAGACGGTGTAGTACTGGCCCTGGTTCCAGACCACGTCGCCCATATCGAGCAGCTTGTCGTAGGTGGGAGTCCGGTAGGGAGCGAAGACGCCCGCCGCGGAGAAGCCTTCGGCGAGAATTGGATCGGTGATGGTGACCACCCCGGCCGACAGGCGGCCGGCGCCGTGTTCGCTGAGTACCCGCTCGTTGAGCTTGCCCGACGGCAGCCGCGTCATGTTCACATGCACTCCGGTCTCGGCCTCGAACCGGGCCGCGGTGAGCCCGGCACTCTCCGCCCCCGACGCCGTATACCAGTTGAGCGACTGTCCGCGGGCCGCCGCCAGGAGTTCGGCGTCGGCGATCTTCTCGCCGTGGATGACGAGCCCGTCGCGGTCGTCGATCTGAGGCATCGGCAGCATCGCCGCGGCGACGGCCACATCGTCGGGCCGGCCCGCGCCACCGCCGCAGGCGGCGAGCGAGGCACTGAGGAGCACAGTGATTGCCGCGGCGCCCCATCGGGTGAACTTCATTGTTCTGGTTCCTTCTCGAAACGATGTCGCCGGTTCGTCACTGACGGGCCAGGCGGCGGGGAATATAGGACAGGACGAACATGAAGGCCGTGTAGATCACGCTCATCGCGGCTGCCTGCCGCAGGGCACCACCGTTTTCGAACGCGTCGTAGATGGCGATCGAGAGGATCTCGGTCTGGCTGGTGTAGAGGAACAGCGGCACGGTGAGCTCTCGCATGCTGAGCATCAGGAGCAACAGGAATGTGGACAGCAGGCCCACTTTCATCAGCGGCACCGTGATCCGGGTGACCGCCCGGGCACGGCCCGCACCGAGCATGACCGCGCTGTCCTCGAGGTCGCGATCGGTGGCCATGATGGATGACGCCACACCGCGGAAGCCCTGCGGCGCCTGGACCGCCAGGAACGCCACGACCAGCACCGCGAGTGTCCCGTAGAGCGGTACCGGCAGCACCAGCCAGGTCCACAGCAGCCCCATGCCGAGAACCACCGCGGGAATGGCCAGCGGCATCATCGAAACCGTCTCGACCAGGGTCCGCCCGGACGCCTTCGACCGATAGACCACGTAGCCGCAGAGGAATGCCAGGACCGTGCCCGCGACAGCGGCGAAAACACTGACGACCGCGCTGTTGAACGCCGCCGACCGGAACCCGGACGATCCCAGGACCTCACCGAAGGAGCTGAAATCCAGCCCGCCGGACGCGGTCAGCTGGCTCATGGATGTCAGATAGGGCGAGGTCTGGCCGGCGGCGACCAGCAGCGCCAGGATCGGCAGGACGATCGAGAGACCGAAGAAACCGAGGGTCAGCAGGAACAGCGGGATACGTGCCCGGCCCAGAGCGAACTTCTTCTGCCGCACACCTTTACCGGTGACGGTGGTGAAGGAGCGTTTGCGCAGCGCCCGGTTCTGCAGCCAGGTCACCAGGACGACGATCGTTACCAGCACCACCGCGATCGCGGCACTCTCGTTACCCCGTGACGGAGTCGCGTTGAGCAGCCGGAAGATGAAGGTGGGCAAGGTGTCGACCCCGCCGGGCGTCCCCAGCACCTGGGCGACCGGGAAATTCTCGAAGATCAGCGTGAAGGTGAGGATCGCCGAACCGATCAGCGCCGGCAGCGCGAGCGGGAAGGAGACCCGGCTCAGCATCCGGCGTGGTGTCGCGCCGTGGATACGGGCGGCCTCCTCGAGGTCCGGGCTCATCATCGACATCGCGCCGTGGACCAGCAGGAAGGTGTACGGCGAGTAGTACATGGCGAAGACGAAGATCATCCCGGGCAGCGAGTAGATATCGAACGGCACCGACCATCCGATATCGCGCTGGGTGATATTGAGGAGACCGGCGACCGGGCTCCCCAGAATCGACCAGGCCAGGGCACCCACATAGGACGGCAGGAACAGCGGCATCAGGCCGATCAGATAAACGAACTTCGGCATCGGAATATCCGAGCGGGCCGCGAGGAAGGCCAGGCCGCCCCCGATCAGGCAGGCGAGCACGGTGGCACTCACCGCCAGGACGATCGAGTTGACGAAGGCCTCCTGCACCTGCGGTGCGGAGAAGATACCGAAATTGTCCAGCGTCAGGTCGAAGCTGATGTTCCCCGGCCGCGGCACACTCGTACTCAGAGCGGCGAGCAGGACCAGCGCGGCGGGCAGCAGAATCAGTACCGCGAGCACCACCAGCAGCGTGCCCGAGGGCAGCCACCGCTTCCGCCACGGCAGGGTCGAGCGGCCGGAAGGCGAAGGCTTGCGCGCCGGAGGCACCGGCGCCTCGGGCGCGGAGGTCATGAGGGCCATATCAGGATTCCTCTCCGGGAGTGCGCACCTCACCGGGCAGCACCCGGACATGTTTGGGATCGACCTCGACCATGACGCGGTCGTCCTTGCGGAGCAGACCGGCCGCCTCCTCATGGCTCTGTACCTCGATCACCGGACCGGCGTCGAGCCGGACCGAGCACCGGGCGAACGACCCCTGGAAGACGCTGATCTCGACCTTCCCGAGCCAGGTGTTCGGCCGCTGCCCCGGCTCCCGGCCGTCGGCCGAGTCGAGGCGCACATGCTCGGGGCGCAGGCACACGCTCAGGTCGCCGGTATCGTCCGGTAGCTCGGTACCGAAGGCGATCTCCAGATCGTGCTCCCGGAGCCGGAGCCGGTCGGACCGCTGCGCAGGCGGCCGGACCGGGAAGATATTGGAGACACCGAGAAATGCGGCGATGGAAGCCGACGCGGGCGCCCGGTAGGTGTCCCACGGGTCGGCCAGCTGGGAGATCCGGCCGTCCTGCATGATCGCGATCCGATCCGCCAGCGCCAGCGCCTCACCCTGGTCATGGGTGACATAGATACAGGTGAGGCCGAGTTCCAGCTGGAGCCGGCGCAGTTCGACCCGCAGGTCCTCACGCAACCGGGCGTCCAGGTTGGAGAGGGGTTCGTCGAGCAGCATCACCGCCGGCTCCATCGCGAGACTGCGGGCCAGCGCGACCCGCTGCATCTGCCCGCCGGACAGCATGCTCGCGCCGCGCTCGGCGAGATGCGCCAGTCCGACCAGCTCGAGGGTCTCCAGTGCCTTGGCCCGCCGTTCGGCCTTCGGACGCTTCTTCATCTCGAGTGGGAAGGCCACATTGTCGAGCACGGTCATATGGGGCCATACGGCGTAGGACTGGAAAACCAGGCCGACATTGCGCTTGTTCGGGGCGAGATTGACCTTGCGCCCGGCGTCGAAGACCTTCGTGCCGCCGATGGTGATCGTGCCGCCGCTGGGATCTTCCAGGCCCGCGACGCAGCGCATGGTGCTGGTTTTGCCGCACCCGGACTGCCCGAGCAGCACCAGGGACTCACCGTCCTGGATGTGTAGGTCGAGATGACTGACGGCGGTGAACTCGCCGAAGGTGAGCGAGAGGTCGTCGATGCGCACGTCCATGGTGATCACTGGCTCCTGCGGGGATGGAATCTGGGGCAGAATCGCCGGCCGGCGGCGGGCCGGGGGCGGAAGCTGGGTTCGAGCACGATCGGTCTCACTTCTCCTGGGACAGACGGACGAGCGCGTCGAGGGCGACCACGCCCCGGCCGCGCGGCTGCACCGCGACGGGGTTGATCTCCGCCTCGACCACATCGGGTCGTTCCCGCGCCAACTGGGAAACGCGCACCACGGCCTCCACCAGGGCGTCGAGATCGCCTTCGGGGCCGCCACGGAAACCACGAGCGATCGCCGTCGCCTTGACCTCCTCGACCATCTCGCGCGCCTGCTCCACGGTGACCGGCGCCAATCGCAGCGACGAATCCTCGTAGATCTCGGTGTAGACGCCGCCCGCGGCCAGCAGGACCAGAGGTCCGACGGCCGGACTCACCCGGTAGCCGACCAGCGCTTCGAACACCGTCTCCTCGACCATCTCCTGCACGAGGAACCGGTCGAGGGTCACCGTAGCGTCGTAGGCCTCGACACCGGCCACAATGGCCGAAATCGCGTCCCGCAACCCCGCCCGATCCCGGACCCCCAGAACCACCGCCCCGGCCTCGGACTTGTGCGGCAACCGCTCGGAGAGCGCCTTGACCACCACCGGGAATCGCGGTTCGGTCTCGGGTACACCGTCCGTACCGCACGTAGTCGTCATCGGGAAACGCACACCGAGGGATGCGAGGACCTCGGCCGAGGATGCCTCGTCGAGGGCACGACCACCCGCCGGGAGTTCGGTCCGCCGGCCACGAAGGATCGCCGGGTCCACCGGTCGGCGGCCCAGGGTCGCAGCCACGGCCTGCGCGCACGCCTCCGCGGTACGGAACGCCGGAACACCCGCCTCGTGCAGACGCCGGACCGATTCCAGCGCGTCCGGAAGAGCCCAGGCCGCGACCGGGACCGGGCCCTCGGCGTGTTCGGCGATCGCGCTCACCGCGAGCTCGGGGTTGAGCCGCGCCGAGGAGCCGATGACGAAGAGCACGAGGTCGAACTCGCCACTGGCCCGCAGCACCTGCAGCGATCCGTCGACCAGATCGTGCCGGGTGCCGGCGAGTGTGAGGTCGACGATCAGGTTCTCGGCCACGTCGAGTCCCAGTTCGGCGAGCCGGTCGAAAACCGTGCGACTCGGCCGGGTGACCGTGACGCCCAGGGTCTCCAGCTGGTCCACCAGGATCGCCGCGCCACCCCCGGTGGAGGTGATGACGGCGACGCGGTGCCCGTCCGCCGCGGTGGGCGGGCCCACCCGACGCTGGAGCGCCTCGGTCTCGAACAGCGCCTCGAAGTTGTCGACCCGGGCGAACCCGCAGGCCCGGAAGAACGCGTCGGCCTCGTCGTCCTCGCCGGAGAGAGCACCCGTATGGGAGACCGCGAGTGCGGCGGCGGCGTCGCTGCGCCCGAGTTTGTAGACGGTGACGGGTTTCCGGCGGGCTGCGGCCTCGACCGCGAAGGCGCCGAGGGCCGCCGCGTTCTCCAGCGACTCCATGAAGAGGGTGTACGAGCCGACCTCGGGATCGTCGAGGGTCGCCGCACAGATCTCCCCGAGCGTCAGGTCGACCTCGGAACCGGTGGAGACGAACCCGGAGAAACCCAGGCCGCGGGCCTTTGCCCGGGTCATCAGCGCGCCGATGACACTGCCGGACTGGGAGGCCACGAAAGACGACCCGGCCGGAATACCTTCCTCGGCGAAGGCCGCGTTGGCCGTGAGCATCAACCCGTTGCGCGGGTTGACCACGCCGATGCTGTTGGGACCGATCACGCGCACGCCGTATTCCGCGGCCACCGCCAGCAGTTCACGCAGTCGCTCGGCGCCCTCGGCGGATTCGCCGAAGCCGCCGGACAGCACGGTGACGAGCGGGACGCCCGCCCGGCCACAGTCCCGGACCGCCGGCACGACCAGCCGGGTGTCGGCCACGATGAAAACGTGGTCGGGCACCTCCGGGAGGGAGGCGATATCGGCCCAGGCCCGCTCGCCGAGCACTGTCTCCCGGCGCGGGTTGACCGGGTAGACGTTGCCGGTGAAGCCCTGCCGGCGCAGGAACCGCAGGGGTCGTGCGGTGGTTTTGCGGATGTCGTCGGACGCGCCGATGATCGCCACGGAGCGCGGGGCCAGCATGGCCCGGCCGAGGTCCGCCCCCTCCGGCAATCGCGCCGCGACCGGCTGGTCGGTCAGCTGAGTCATGACTGCTTCCTCACGTACTGGTCGACACGGGCGATGACATCGAGGGACTCGAACGCCCACAGGTCGGCGGCCAGCTCCTCGGCGGCCTCGGCCCCGAGCACGGGCGCGGCGAGGCGGACGAATTTGGCCGTCATCTCGTCGTCGGTCACCGGGTTGCCGGGTTCGCCGTAGGGCAGATCCACCCGGTGCGATACGACCCGTCCGTCGTTCAGCCGCAGCTCCACCGAGGCCGGACGCAACCGCGGGTACTCCCGGTCCGACTGCTCGTCGGCCAGCACCTCGACGCGGGTGGCGAAATCGCGAATCCGGGGATCCCGGCGTGCCTGGTCGCCGAACTCGGTGAGGCCGACCTCGTCGTGGGCCAGCGCGGTGGCGAGCGCGAACGGGATGCTCATCTGGGCGTCGAGGAGGGAGTCCACGACGGTCGCCGCGTGGTGGGAAGCGACCGTATAGGTCCGCACGGTCGCTCCGGCGACGTCGTCGAGGCCGATCCCGTGCTCGGTGCGCAACGCCAGCACCGCGTCGAGCGGACCGTGCAGGTGCCGGCACGACGGGTAGGGCTTGACGTAGGAATTCAGGACCACCCAGTCGCGACCCAGCCCGTCGAGCAGGACGCCGGCGTCGAAACCACCGGCGGCGAACGCGTCCACATAACCGTGCGGCGTCTCCAGGATGGAGCGCGGACCGGTGACCCCGGCCGCCGCGAGCTCTACCGAGGCGATGGCGTCACGGGCGGCCTTTCCCGGGTGCACCCGCTTCACCTCGGCCGATTTGCCGAGGAAGGCGAAGAGGCCGCCGGCGTGCGAGGCGGCGATACCGAGGGCGTCGTGGACGCGGCCGGCGTCCAGCCCGTGCAGCACGGCGACCCCGCAGGTGGCTCCGATGACACCCGCCAGCGGCGTGTTGTGGAAATGGTTGCGCCAGGTCGTCGGATGGCCGGCGGCGGCGAGTCGCGATATCGCCTCGAGCGCCACTGCCAGGGCCCGCGTGGTGGTCGCGGTATCGCTGCCCAGCGCCTGCGCCGCCGCGAGCACCGCCGGGAAACCGACGCTGCTGGGGTGTACGGAACCCGGTGTGTAGCCGTCGTCCACCTCGAGGCTGTGGCAGCTGGTCCCGTTGAGCAGTGCGGCGCCCGGCGCGGAGACCCGGCCCAGTCCGACCGCGGTGGCCCGGTCCCCGCCGTAGGTCGCCGCGACGTGACCGGCGACCGCGCGCGCGACGCCGGTGGCCGATCCGGGCACCACGGCCGCCATATAGTCGACCAGCAGGCGCCGGACATGATGTTCGACAGCCGCGGGCAGTTCGGCGGTGGCGGAATCTACCACCCAGGCGACGAGGGCATCGGTGGCCCCGTCCAAGGGGGTCACTGTCCGTGCCCGTTCGGTTGTGCTCATCGGGCCACCGCCGCACCGGCGCGCTGATCGAAGCGACGCCCGAAGATCGACTGGGCGATGGTGTTCTTCAGGACCTCGACCGAGCCGCCCGCGATCATCCAGCCGCGCGTACGCCGGACGATGTACTCCAGCGGGAACTCCTGGGAGTAGCCGCTCGCACCGAAAACCTGCACGGCGTCATTGGCGACGGCGAAGGCG
This sequence comes from Nocardia sp. NPDC019395, assembly GCF_040632335.1. NCBI lineage: Bacteria > Bacillati > Actinomycetota > Actinomycetes > Mycobacteriales > Nocardiaceae > Nocardia > Nocardia sp. NPDC019395. The sequence continues at coordinate 67,041 of NZ_JBEYBT010000002.1, read as the reverse complement.
GTGCGGTTGGCGTGCAGTTTCGCGATCGCCGCCTCGGTCGAATCCGGGGTACCGGCGTCGGCATTGGCCACGGCGCGCATCAGCAGCATCTTCGCGGCGTCCAGCTCGACCTTCATATCGGCGAATTTCCACTGCAGACCCTGGAACTCGCAGAGGTTCTTCCCGAACTGGGTACGTACCGACGCGTGCTCGACCGCCATGTCGTACGCCTTCTCGGCGAGTGCGAGCGCCCGCGACGCGTTACCCATCCGCTCCACCCCGAAGACGGAGAGCATCTTCTTCAGCGCCCCGCTGTCGGCCAGGACGTATTCCTTGGGCACCTTGCACTCGTCGAAGAACAGCTGGCAGTGCGATTCCCCCGACATGTGGTACTCCCGCTTGCCCCGGCTGAACCCCGGCGAATCGAACGGGACCAGCACCGCCCCGATATCCCGGGAGCTCGGGCCGAAGCGGCACCAGACCACCGAATGCGTGGCATCCGGCCCGTGCGAGTTCCAGCATTTCTGGCCGTTGAGCACGACGTGGTCGCCCTCGAACCGCGCGCTGGTACGCAGATCGGTCAGCGCGCTCCCGGCCTCCGGTTCGCTCATCCCAGCCGTCACCAGTGCTTTCCCGGCGAGGAATTGTGGGAGCACCTCGGCCTTCACGTAGTCGGACCCGAAATTGGCCACCTGGCGGATGGCACCGAAATTGCTCGCCTGCAGCGCGTCGGCGCTGTGCGGGCAGACCTTGGTGATCGCCATCATCACAAGGACGGCATCCAGCAGTGACGCACCCTGTCCCCCGAGTTCGACGGGCAGCGTGAGGCCGGTGAGATCGTTCTCGGCCAGTACTTCGAGGCTGTCCCAGGCGAACTCGGTGCGGGTGAAAGCGCGTTCGCCGAACTCGCGCTGGGCGAGTTTGGTCACCGACTCCACGAGGGCGTTCTGTTCGGGGGTGAGGCTGAAATCCATCTAGGGGGTTCCTATCGTCTCTCTCGTTACGGTCGGAGTGCGGCAGTGCAGCGGTCGAGGGCGGCCGCCAGAGAAGTGGTGTCGAGTTCGGGCAACCGGTCGGCCAGCTGCCGGATCTCGGCGGCCGCGCGGGCGGGGTCGTCGTGCGAGGCGACCCGCAGGCAGGAGTCGGCCTTGCGCGCGACTACCTGCCAGGTCGTGCCTTCGGCGCCGGGCATCGGCGCCTCGGCGACGGCGAGGGAGCCGTCGGTCGTCCGGAGCTCGACGCGCGCGCCGGACATCACCGAGCTCTCCGGTAGGTCCTGTTCGACGGTGATCCGGGCGGTCGCGGCAGCGATATCGGGGCTACCGAGGTCGTCGCCGTGCAGGGTGGTCAGGTCGTAGCGTCCGGTGACCCAGAGCGCCGCGAGCTGCCACGGGATGGAGAATTGCGCGTCCACCAGTGGTGTGCCGCGGTCCCGGTAAGGCCGGGCGACCAGCGAATACGCCGGCCCTTCCGGTACATGCACCCGCACCTGCTCCACCTCGTTCCAGCGCGGATGCCGCTCACGCAGGTTCTCCGCGGCGGCGAGTGCGGCATGGGTGTAGCGGCACGCGGGGTAGGGCTTCAGCGCGACCCAGCGGCCTTCGAAGTCGCCCGAGAAGAGGTCGTCCCAGCACACACCGGAGCCCGGTGCGATCCCGTACTCACCCGAGAGCCACCCGCCCGGTCCCTCTACGCCCTGGGCGGCCAGGGCGGCGGCGGTGATACCGAACTGCGCCGAGAGTCCGGGCTGGATCCGCTTGGCGACCGAACCGTCGACCACGGCCTGACGGGTGCCGGGCGCCAGCGCCGCACCCAGCGAGAGCGCGACAGCGTGCTCCACCCGGTCGTCGGGAAGCCCCCAGACGGTGGCGGCGGCCGCCGCGGCCGCGAGGGAGCCGAGACCCGCGGTGCGGATCACGCCGGGCCGGGGGCCGGTCACCCGGGCCAGCCGGGAGAGAAGGTGGACGCCGGTGACCAGTCCGTCCGCGACGGTCGCACCGGTCGCGCCGGCGGTGGCCGCGGCCGCCAGCACGGTGGGCACCACGACGCTCGCGGTATGCACCACCGCTTCGTCGTGCGTGTCGTCGAAATCCCAGGCGTGGATGAGTGTGGAGGTCGCCGCCACAGCCGTCGGGGCGGAAAGCCGCAGGTCGGTCCACGGGACCCGGACCTCGCCACCGCCCACCGCGCGGAGGCCGGCGAGGACGCGCCGGGCGTCCCGCGACGCCGTACCCGCCGCGGCGAGTGCGAGAGCGTCGACGAGCAGCAGCCGAAGCTGTTCGCGGTCGCGTTCGGCCAGCTCTGTCCATCGCCGGTTGCGGACTTCGGCCACCGGTACCTCCTGAAGCGTTGCGATCTGTGTCACGTGAGCTCAGTCACGTGAGCCAGGTCATAACCCTGACAGAGGAACGGATGTTGGTCAATATGTTCTATAGAATCTTTTTTCTGATCTATCGAATATTTCGTGCTAATCTGAGGCCCCAGCCGGCCGGCGATACGCCGCGCGCTGGGCGCGAGACGACCGAGTCCGATCAGGAGCCGACCGCATTGACCCAGACCAACGCACCCCTGCCGCAGAGCCGCACGGCCTACGTGCTGGAACGCCTGCGGGCCGATATGGATTCAGGCGTCATCAACCCGGGCGATCAGCTCCGCCAGACCGCCATCGCCAAGCGATACGGCGTGAGCCCCACCCCCGTACGTGAGGCGCTCCGGATCCTCGCCGCCGACGGCGCCGTCGACTACACGAGCCACCGGGGCGCCACCGTCCGCGATTTCACACCACAGATGGCCCAGGATCTCTACCGGATGCGTGCCGAACTCGAGGGTCTCGCCTGCGAGATCGCCGCCGAACGGATGACCGACGAAGGCTTTCAGGCGGTCCTGCGAGCCAACGAGGCCCTGGTGAGCGCGACGGCCGCCGGGGAGGATCCCGCCCGGCTCTCCATACTCAACCGCGAGCTGCACTTCTCCATCTACGCCTCCACCTCGGCCGCGGTGGTCGATTCGGTCCGGCACCTGTGGGAGCGGTTCACCCCGTCGGTCACTCTGTGGGGCGTCAAATCCTTCTGCCACGCGCTGGACCAGGATCACGACCTGATCCTGGCGGCGCTCGAGCGACGCGACGGGCCCGCTGCCCGCTCCGCCATGCGCGACCACGTCCTGCACGCCTGGGAACTGCGCCAGACCGATACGGACCTCCGAGCCGAAGGAGCCGAAGGCGCTTCGGCGGCCACCGAGTCCGAACGCTGACCCTGTCTTGTTACGCCCGACCTGGTTCCTTGCCGTCACGGCCGCCTCGCTCCTGTCCCATACCGTCCTCAGTGGCGTCCGCACGCTGATCTCCTACCGGGTCCTGGCACTGGGCGGAGACGGACTCGCCGTGGGCATCGTCACCGCGGCGTTCGCCCTCCTGCCGCTGCTCGTCGCGCTGCGGATCGGACGCGCCGTCGACCGCGGCCTGGCAGTACCGGCTCTCCGACTGGGCCTGACCCTCACCGTGGCCGCTGTCGCACTCGCGGCCGTGAGCTCCGAGGTGTTCATGCTCGGGGTGGCCAGTGCACTGCTGGGACTCGCCCAGATGCTGCACACCGTGGCCTGCCAGAGCATGGTGGCGCTCTGGTCCGCACCCGAGGAGATGGACCCGCGCTTCGGCCATCTCACCCTTAGCGTCTCCGTCGGGCAGCTCCTCGGCTTCCCGATCGCCGGTCTGGTGGCCACCCTGACCACACCCGACTCGGGTTCCGTCAGTACCGGCCCCGCGCTGCTGGTGATGGCCGCGATCGCCCTCGCGGCCGTACCCTTCGCGTTTCTGTTCGCGCCCGGCGACTCCACCCGGGTCAGCCGCTCCGACGCGGCCGGCGGGCAGCAGTCCACCTTCCGGCTGCTCGCCACGCCGGGGATGAAACCGGCGATCTACTCCAGCCTGACCGTGCTCACGGCCATGGATCTCCTGATGGCGTATATGCCCGTCCTGGGTGAGGAAATGGGGCTCAGCGTCGCCACGGTCACCGCCCTGCTCACCGCACGGACCGTCACCTCCGTCCTCTCCCGCGCGACCATGCCGATACTGCTCCGGCGCGTGCCGCGACGGTGGCTGCTCGTATCCGCCACCCTCGCCTCGGGGGTGCCGATGGCGCTCGTCCCGTTCACTTCGGCAGTGGTCCCGCTCATGCTCGCCATGCTGCTGATGGGGTTCTTCTGGGGTGTCGGCCAGCCGCTCACCATGTCCTGGGTGACCCTGATCGCCGATTCCCGCAACCGGGCCGCCGCGCTCGCCGTCCGGCTGGCCGGCAACCGGATCGGCCAGGTCACGGTGCCGGTGGTCGCCGGTAGCCTCTCCGGCTTGATCGGGGTCGGCGCCATCTTCCATGCCAGCGGTCTGCTGCTGATCTCGTCCGGACTGCTGACCCACTCGGTCACCCGCGAAGTATGGCCGGACGGCGGATGAACAATTCGTGCCCCACAGCTGCTGACAACGAAGGAGATCCGCAGTGCACCAGCACTCCCCCCGGCGGCGACGCACGGTTCTCGTCGCGCCCGGCTCCGATGAACGGAAGGCACGCAAGGCGCTGGCATCGGCCGCGGACGAGGTAATCCTCGACCTCGAGGACGCGGTGACCCCTGCGGACAAGAAACCGGCGCGAGATCTGGTGCGGCGACTGCTGCGCGAGACGCCGCGGGCGAACGGTCTCGTATCGGTGCGCGTCAACGGGCTGACCACCCCCTGGGCGCGTGACGACCTCGCCGCCTGCGCCGGGCTACCCGCACTCGCGAGCATCGTGCTGCCCAAAACCGAATCGGCCCAGGACCTGATACGTGTCGATCGCGCTCTGGCCGGAACCGGAATCGGCGTGCAGGCACTCGTCGAAACTCCGCTCGGGATACAGAATCTCGACGAGATCGCCACCGCTTCCCGGCTCGAGGCCGTGATCATCGGTTACGCCGACCTCGGTGCGGCACTGGGCCGGTCACGATCCGCGAGACCGGAGCATTGGCTGGCAATCCAGGACCGCGTGCTCATCGCTGCCCGCGCGGCGGGTATCGCCGCGATCGACGGCCCGCATCTCGGTATCGCCGCCGACGAACAGTTCCGGCAGGCGTGTGAGTGGACGGCCACGCTCGGCTTCGACGGCAAATGGGTGATCCACCCCGGGCAGGTCGAAATGACGATGCAGGCCTTCACTCCCACCGAAAGCGCGGTACAAGAGGCCAGGCGGGTCCTCGACGCACTCGCCGAGGCCCACGCACACGGCACCGGGGCTGTCCAACTGGATGGGCAGATGCTCGACGAAGCGGTCGCCGTCGCGGCACGCCGAGTCCTCGCGCAGGTCGGTGAGCAGTAGGTCGCCGATGTAGACCACCTGGGCAGGGCGGTCCCGCCGCGGGTATGTGAACTAGCGGTGCTGCTGGGTGACCTCCGGCGGGAGCGGCTCGCTCATCACGACACCGGAACCGGTCCAGGTGTAGGTGATCGCCGGGGCCGCCCTGGGGTGCGGCGTACCGCTCCGTCGCCGCGATGATCGTGCTGTTCCTCGAATCACTGCGACCGGCCCCGAGGCCCACCGATCGTGACCGAGCCGGGTTGAACGACAGGTGACGAGCGCCGGTTCGGTGCCCCGGTACTCACAGCTGATGTGTCCGAACTCTCGGTTCTCGCGTCGCGTTCATGAGTAGCGTCTCGGGTATGGACAATGAGGGGCCCAGCCGGACAGCGCTCGCGACTGCCTACGCCCGTGCCTATCATCAAATCGCCGATCGGCCGAGGATTCTCACCGATCCGCTGGCGGCACGTCTACTGGGTGTCACAGCGGATGAGCTGGCCGAATTGGGCCGGCCCGCGGCGGATCCTCCCGGTAGCGATGCCGGCCCGGGAATCCTGCGGCTGGCTGTCGGTGATCGGCCGCGCCGCCTGTTCTTCGCCGCTCGTGCCCGTTTCGCCGAGGATCGTGTGGCCGAGGCCGTCGCCGCCGGCGTGCGCCAGGTCGTGATCCTCGGCGCCGGCCTGGACACTTTCGCCTACCGCAACCCATATCCTGACCTGCGTGTATTCGAGGTCGACCATCCCGCGACCCAAGCGTGGAAACACCAACGCCTCACCGCATCCGGTATCGACCTGCCCGATCGATTGACTTTCGTGCCGGTCGACTTCGAAACCGACACACTGGCCACACGCTTGGCGGCCGCCGGATTCGACCGGTCCGAACCGGCCGTATTCGTGTGGCTCGGTGTCGTCTTCTACCTGACTCAGGACGCCGTTCGCAACACCCTCGAATACATCGCCGGCCAATCCGAGCCAGTCGAGGTGGTCTTCGACTACCTGCAAACGGGTGACACCGACGAGGATCGTGCACGGCTGCGGGCGCGCGCGACCCGAGGGGCGGCTGTCGGCGAACCCTGGTTCAGCTTCTTCACTCCTGACGAGATCGCCGCACAGTTGCGCGCACTCGGCTTCACCGACATCGAGGACCTTCCAGCCACGGACCTCATCACCGGGTATCTCGACGGATCCGCGGAATTCGAGGGCGAACCACTCCAGGCACTGCGTGCCAGCCGCATGCTACGGGCGAGCAGCTGAGAATCCCGCAAATAATTCGAGGGAGGCCAGAACGGGGCGTCACGCGCAGGCGGTAGCCGGTAGGACCGAGCCGGGCGGGCGGTGCAAGAGGACATGATCGACCAAGGGCTTCACCCATGACACCCGAGGCACAAAACAGCAGCTCAGAGGTGAAAACTCGAGCTAGCGTCCGGCCAGACCGGACGCCACCGGTATTGCCTCCTGCTCGTGAACCGACTCCGCGAGCGTCACGCCGGCCGAACGGAGGCCGGGCAACGGCGAATACGGCGTGCGGTGCGGTTCACCGATCGCGGATATGGCGACATTCCAGCCGAACGGAATCAGGTGGACGCGTTCCCCGTATTCCTCCAGTCGCTCGGCGAAATTCGACAGCACGTCGAGGGTGTCCGCGACGTGGGTGAGGATGTCCAGCTCATCGGGGGCCGGCGTGTCCCGCACACCCGGGGTGAGGAAGTGCGGGGTGCCGACGAGAACGATATCGGCCGCATCACTCGCCACACGCAGGTACCGGATCGCGTGCACGGCTTCGTCGGTCAACGGCTGGTCGCCCGGCTCGACGACCATCCGCAACACCATGCAATCGACGAACGTCGACCACGTCCCCACGGCCACGGGTTCGTCAACAACGGCGCACGGGCCGGGGGACACCAGCATGTATTCGAAGCAGGGCCAACAACTTCCGGTGAGCCTCATCCAGGTACCTCCGCTACCGGGGTCGAATCATTGTTTCGCCGACGCGTCGCGGGCGGCGACGCCGCAGAGGGTGTACCCGAAGACGAACGGCTCCTCCGAACCGTCGTTGAACCACGCGTGGGGTGTGCCGTTCTGGATCACACAATCGCCCGCCCGCAGCGCGACATCGACCCCGTCACCGAGGCGCATTCGGCCTCGACCGCTGACCACGAAGACGAAATCGACGCTGTCGGTGCGGTGCATGCCGGGGGCCGCGGGGTCGAACGCCGCCATCATCCCGGGCAGCTTCGCCTCCGCTTCCTCGGCGACGACGGCCATCTCTTCCTCGCTCAGATCACCGTCGGGCTCGTAGGTCAACCCGGGAGGTACGGAGATGAATCCGAAACGCACCCCGCCGGGTCCGGGGAAATAGCTCGTATCGGTTCGTGGCGGCATCTTGTCGACCGGCAGATCGGGTAACGCATCGAGCTCCCACACCCGATGCATCTCGGCACCGGGCAGCAACGCCATGGTGAGCGGCTCTATGTCCTCCTCCGCCAGTACCCGCCCATGTCCGTTCCCGTCGTCGCCGACCACGATTCTGCGCATGTGACTCCTCATTACGTCCACAACCAGCCAATTCGGGTCGGCACCGACCGCAACTCGCCGATCCGGGCACCCGATGTTCGGACTGTAACCACCGTGCTCGCGCACTCACTTGTCTCGAAACGCACGAGCCTTGTCCGAGCGCGCAGAACTCGCGAGGCCGCGGTGCGCAACGGGGTGTGATCGGCGGCGTTCGCGCCGTAGACTGCTGAACTCGAGATGGTGCCCCAGGCCACCGAAGATCGCCGAGCCGGGAGACGGTATTCATGGACCAACCAGCTGCTGCCGATTCGGCCACGACAAACGCGGTGGCTCCACGCGAGCGCGCCGACTACTGGACCCATCTGATCAACATGTACCACTGCCGGCTGGGCTACCGGTTCGCCGATCGCACCGATTTCCGCGGGCACACACGACTACGACGGACGAACGCATACCAGCTGGTCAGCTGGGAATCGGACGCCGTAACCTACCTGCGCGACCAGAAGCTCATCCGCGCCGACCCCGACGACGACTATCGGCTGATCGTCCCGTTCGCCGGGCGGCTGACGTTCGGCTCCGAGGAAGCTCGAGGCGAGTTGCTCACCGGCACGATGTGCCTGATGGCCATCGACCAGCCGTTCTCGGTTTCGATGTCGGACAGCTCGCGCGGGGTGATCATCACCATTCCGCGGGCGGAGCTGCGGCATCGTCTCAACCGAGCCGCGCCACCCACCGGCCCGCTCGATCTCACGAAGGGGCTCGGGCGCGTGACGGCCGGGCTGATCGGCGGTATGTATACCGAATCCGCCGAACTCACCGACCGCCAGTTCGACAGCGTCTCGGAGCGGCTGGTGGATCTGCTGTGCATGCAGATTCTCGGCGAACCGCCGACCTCCCCCACCCAGCTCACCGCCATCGCGACGGCCGCACGCCGTTACATCCAGAACCATGCCGCCGACCCTGACCTCACCGGCACCCGCGTAGCCGCGGCCCTCGGCTGGTCACTGCGTCAAATCCAACTGGCGTTGCGTGCAACAGGAACCACCCCGAGCGAAATCATCCGCGAAGAACGCCTCCAACTGGCCCGCGACCGCCTCCGCAGCCCCGCCTACCAGCGATCCAGCATCGCCGATATCGCCTCGGACCTCGGTTTCGGCTCCGCCAGCAGCTTCAACAAGGCCTTTCGCCGCCGCTTCGACGCGACCCCGAGCCAGCTTCGCGAAGCACCGCTCGAATCACCGCGATCGGGACCCGGAATTCCGCCGATCATCACCGGCGCGGGCTGAACCCCGCGACCCTCGACCCGGCGAATCCCGCCGGGTCGAGGGCTCCCGATCGGAAGCCGCGATCGCGGTTCGCGATCAGTTGTTCAGCCGGACGCCGGTGACCGTCCCGCAATCGACTTCCTTGCTGCCCTTCTCACTCGCGCCGATAACTACTTCGATCTTCTCGCGACAGCCCTCCCTGCTGCTGTCATCACGCAGGATGATCAGGCTCTGCGATACCTCGCAGTGCGCGTTGTAGTAGACCGTGTCGGAGAAGTTGCCGTTGAAGTACTTGTAGTTGACACATCCCGCACTCCCCTCGTGAGCGTCATCGGCCGAGGCCGGGGTAGCGGCCCCGACGCTGAATCCGATCGGTGCGACGATCACCGCCGCAGCCGCCAGCAGCCTTGCCACGTTGTTACGCATGAATACCCTTCTCATCCATTCCCGGTCGGCGCCGGTACCGGCCGAACCGATTGCGAACCCTCTCAGGATCTGCGCAAGGATGCAAGATAAAGAATTATCACCAGGGGGAAATGGCGCCAAGCCGGCCGGTGATTCCCGGATTCGTCGAGAAGCCGCGACGAAGGACCGATCGAACCGCTAGAAAATCAGGAAATTACCAGGTGAACGGAGGGTTATCGAAGAATCTCAGCCTTACCGCAAATGCCTTATAACGTACCTATACAAGCAATTCGACGAAATCCACACGGCCGAAATCCCAGCCATGATCCAATATCATTGAACGACAATGCATTTACTAGCCAACTCATAGATTTCGCGGTCGGCCGAGTCGTACAGCCCCGGCGCGCCGGCGACTACCGCGGCCGGCGAGGGCGTCCTCGCCCTCGGCTACCGAGTCGACCGATCCAGCCGGACAGTCACCGAAGTGGCAGTCGGCGAGATCCACATGCCGGTTCTCCAGACGAATCCACCACTGCGGTATTACGTTCTTCTAGCAAGAAGTTCGCCTATTGCAGCCGGACGGAGGCGCGGGTGCGATCGACTCGGAGGTTCGACCGGCGCACGCTACTGCGGGGCACCGTCGCGGCCGGAGCGGCAGCGGCAGCGTCCTCGATGACCGGGTGCGGTACCAACGACGACGACGCACTCACCTTCTTCTTCCAGGCCAAACCCGACGAGGCGAAGGTCCGGCTGAAGATCGTCGACGAGTTCCGTAAGCGGTATCCGGACATCAAGATCCGGACCCAGATGTCCGGTCCCGATCCGCAGACACAGATCCTGACCTACTGTGCGGGCGATACCTGCCCGGACGTGCTGATGTCGTGGGAGCTGTCCTACTCCTTCCTCGCCGAACGCGGCATCTTCGAGAACCTCGACACGATCCTGAACAAAGACCCGGCGTACGCGGCCGAGCTGCGGAAGGACAGCTCGACGGCCCTGTACAACACCTTCCGCTTCCGGAACGCTCAGTACGCACTGCCCGAGCAGTGGGCCGGTATCTTCCTGTACTACAACAAGAAGCATTTCGCCGACGCCAGACTGCCACCACCACCAGCACGGTGGGAAGACTCCTGGAGTTTCGACGAATTCCTTTACACCGCACGCGCACTGACCAAACGGGACAGCTCCGGCGATATCACCCAGTGGGGGTTCGTGGATCCCTGGACCACCTACTACTCCGCCAGTTGCTTCGGCATGAACAACGGCGTCGAATGGTTCACCCCCTCCATCGGCCCGGCCCGCACCAATATCGACGACGACGCCTTCATCGAGGGCGTGCAGTTCTACACGGACCTGTCCACCCGGCATCAGGTGATGCCGAAAATCGAATATCAGCAGTCGCTCTCGTCGTCCGATATGTTCGCCCAGGGCAAGGCCGCGATGGCGCTGTCCGGGCACTGGATGTACAGCACCTACACCAGCCAGGAAGACCTCGACTTCGACGTCACGGTGCTACCGGTCGGGCCGCGCGGTACCGCCGCTCGATCCGATATCGGTACCACCGGGCTCTCGATCGCAGCCGACAGCCCACGCAAAGAACAAGCCTGGGAATTCGTCAAATTCGCCACCGGACCGGTCGGTCAGGCGGTCATCGCCGAATCAGGACTGTTCGTCCCCGCATTGAAATCGGCGCTCGCCTCCGGCGAGTTCGCGCGGGCACATACGAAGGTGCACAATCTCGAGGTCTTCGCCGGCGGCGACCATGCGAACAACCTGCCGGTCACGCCGGCGTGGCCGCGCGTCGAGGCGGTGATCGAACAGGGATACGACCGCGTGTTCCGCGGGGCCGCCCCCGCGGAATGGTTCAAACAAGGCCTTGCCGGACAGATCAACGACCTGCTGGAGGCACAGTGAGCGACAATGGCGTAGCGGCTCGCTGGGCCGACCGGGTGCGGGTGTCCCGCAGAACACCGGGCACAGTGAGCGATAATCGCGCAGTGGATCGCCGCGCCGGCCACAAGTCACAGGATGCGGTATGACGACGCTCGGCATACCGCGCCCCTCCGCGCTGCGCCGGCGCAAGGCCGCCGCGGGACGAATATTCATCGCCCCCAACCTCATCGCGGTTGCGGTGTTCATGGCGTTCCCGCTGGTTTTCACGTTGTACCTGAGCCTGCACAGTTGGGATCTGTTCAGTTCGCCGACGTTCATCGGCGTCGGTAACTTCCGCCGGCTCTTCGCGCACGACCCACTGTTCTGGGTGGCCCTGCGCAATACGGTGATCTTCACCGTCGGCACGCTGATCCCGACCATCGTCATCGGTCTCACCGTCGCCGCGGCCCTGAACCGGAGGCTCACGGGCATCGGCATCTTTCGCAGCATCCTGTTCATGCCGCTGGTCGCCTCGACCGTGGCGATGGCGGTGGTCTGGCGGCTCACCTTCAGCACCGACTACGGCGTGTTCAACACCGCCCTCGGATGGGTCGGTATCGGTCCCGTCCCGTGGCTCACGCACCCCGGCTGGTCGATGGTCTCCTTGTGCCTGGTCAGTGTGTGGAAGAGCGTCCCCTTCGCCACCATCGTTCTACTCGCCGCCATGCAGGGCATACCGGCCGATGTCTACGAATCCGCCCGTATCGACGGCGCCGGTACGTTCCGGCAGTTCCGGTCGATCACCGTGCCGCTGATCCGGCCCGCGCTCTCGTTCGCGTTCGTCATCACGGTCATCAACTCGTTCCAGGTGTTCGATCAGGCGTACGTCCTCACCGGCGGCAAGGGGGGTCCCGAAACCGGCACCTACGTGCTCGGGATAATGCTGTACCAGAATGCCTTCTCCTTCGGCGATATCGGATACGCGTGCGCACTCGCCTGGGTGATATTCGCGATCCTGCTGGCACTGACGCTGCTGCAAATGCGATTCACCCGCCGCAATACCTACGAAGGCGAGGCCTAGGTGGCGACCGCGACCGCGAATCGTGCCGTTATCCGCCGTACCGTGCGCGGGGCACTGCTGTATCTCGTGCTCGTCGCGATGGCATGGTGTGCACTGTTTCCGCTGCTGTGGGCACTGTCGAGTTCGTTGAAAAAGCAGGGTGACATCTCCGATACCAGCATCGTCCCGACCCATCCGGCATGGTCGAACTACCGCGATATCTTCGACCTGATGCCGTTCTGGCGGATCTTCTTCAACACCGTGCTCTACGCCGGCTGTGTCACCGCGGGCCAGGTGTTCTTCTGTTCACTGGCCGGATATGCCTTTGCCCGGTTGCCGTTCACAGGGCGCAATGTCCTGTTCGTCGCCTATCTCGCCACCTTGATGGTGCCTACGACCGTCACGGTCATTCCCCAGTTCATCCTCATGCGCACCTTCGGCTGGGTGGACAGTCCCCTGGCCATGATCGTGCCCGGGCTGTTCGGCAGCGCGTTCGGAACCTACTTGATGCGGCAGTTCTTCATCACCTTGCCGGCCGAATTGGAGGAGGCCGCCATCCTCGACGGATGCTCGGTGTGGCAGACGTACTGGCGGGTTCTGCTACCCCATGCGAGACCGGCGGTGATGGTGCTCGCGGTACTCACCTGGGTGACGGTGTGGAACGACTTCCTCTGGCCGCTGGTGATGATCCAGCGCGACGAGATCTCCACGCTGACACTGGGATTGGTCCGCTTGCAAGGTCAGTACGAAACGAACTGGCCGATCCTCATGGCGACCTCCATCCTGATGTTGCTGCCGATGCTGGTGATCTACGCGTTCGCGCAGAAATCTTTCGTCCGCGGCATCGCGATGTCCGGGCTCGGTGGCCGGTGATACGAGCTCGGTCGCCGTACGTCATTTCTCGCGGCAGTAGTGGCGGGCGCGCGCATTACGGTCCCCTGTCCTGGTACCACCATGCGGTGGTGGCGATATCGGCTTCGGCCAACGGTAGATACCGCGCCTCTCGTTCCTCGTCCTGCCAGCCCAGCGCCTGCAGCGTGACACGCAGCTCCCGGTGGAATCGGATCGGGTCACGCACATGCCACCGATACATTCCGAATCGCTGTCGCGGCGTATAGATCTCGTCACGCGGAAGTACTTGGTGCAGGCCCAGATACGGGCTGGAATACTCGTGATAGGCGCCGTCGAGGTCGAAGTTCCACGCGCCGCCGAAATAGTCCTCGGTACCGGTACCGCAGATCGTCGGGAACTCGGCGTCTCCGTCGAGATGGAACTTGATCTCCCCCTCGCCCCACCAACCCGTCGCATTCGGTGCGATCGCCAGATAGGTACCGACGTAGCGGCCGCGGCCGCGGATACCGTCGACGACGGTGTGCACCGCCGGTGTGCCCAGCGGATTGCTCTGTCGCCGCCGGCAGTGCAGGTAGCCGGCGTACTCGCCCACCTCGGTCTCGTCGTAGGTGAGCTGATAGTAGACCGGTACCGATCGATCGGTCGGGTTGCGCAGGACGATATGTGCGCGTTCACGAAACGGCATGGGCCAGTAGCTGTTCAGTCCGCCCGCGGGCGCGACCACTACCATCTCCGAACTCACCAGCGCCAGCTCGTCCCAGCCGTTGCAGAAGAAATCGCCCAGCGGCACGTCGATCGACGGCTGCGACTCGTCGTCCCAGGTGCAGCTCAGCGTCAACCGGCGCAGCACCGAGCGGTCGGTGGTCAGCCAGAAGTGCCGGATCACTCCCGGTCCGGAAACGTCGGCCAGTGTCGCGGTGGCACCGGCCGCCAGGTCGATCGACGGTGACACCTTCCACCCCACACCGAGATCACGTGCCGCCCGCGAACCGGTGCCGGTGTCCGCACGTCCGCCCGCGCCCGCCGCACCGGTCGGGTTCTCCGGGCTGATCGAGCGTGTACGTGCGTCGTCCAGATGCCAGAGTTCAGCCATGGTCCGCCGCCCGATGTTGTTCCGTAGCCAGGAAATGCGTGATATCCGTGGTCGATTCGTAGAGTTCGCGGTAGCGCCGGTAGTACTGGTCGTAGATCGCTTGTCGTTCGGCGTCCGGCTCGATGATCGTGGTCACCGGGTTCCATTCGGACGTGTCGAGGCCGGCGGCCTCAGCGGCCAGCAGGGCGTTTCCGAGGCAGGCACCGACAGTCTCCGCCGGTAGCTCCTGTGGCAGGCCGGTCACGTCGGACACGATTTGGGTCCACAGGCCGCCTTTGGTGCCACCACCGACCGCGACCAGGCGCCGGGCGCGGCCACCGGCGTCGGACATGGCCTCCAGGTTGTGCCGCACGCCGTATCCGGTGGCTTCGAGCGCGGCTCGATACAGCTCGTCGCGGCCGTGGCTGGTGGTGAGACCGGCGATTACACCGCGAGCGTCGGGATCGAACAGCGGTGTTCGTTCGCCGGCGAAATACGGCAGCATCAACAGCCCCCGGCTACCCGCCGGTACTTTGCCCGCCTCCGCGATCAGGTCACCGAATTCTCCACCGACCAGACGGCGCAGCCACTCGGTGACCGCACCCGAGGTGGCCATTCCCGCCGCCAGAGCGTAGGTGTCCGGCCACGCGCCGCAGGTGCCCCACAGGCCGGGATGCGGACGCGGCCGGGTGAGGATCTGAACCAGGAACATCGTCGTGCCGTACATGACCATCGCATCGCCGGGAGCGCGCACTCCGACGCTGGCGGCCTCGGCCCATGCATCGACCGTGCCGGTGGTGACCGGCAGCCCTTCCGGAAGACCGGTAGCGGTCGCCCCTTCCGCGGTCACCCGGCCCACTACCTCGGTGGGCCAGGCGAGTTCGGGCAGCGGCAGGCCCGGAGCGCAGTGCTCGGACCAGTCGCTCGCCCATTCCCGTGTGCGCAGGTCGTACATGGGCACGCACTGACTCGCCGACTGATGGTCGAGCACGTAGCGCCCGGTCAACCGTCGCACGAGAAAGGAGCTCGCCATGAGCAGCATGCGCGTGCGCGCATAGATCTCCGGCTCGTGCCGCGCCAGCCACCGCAGCTTCGGCCCGACCGCCTGGCTGGTCAGTGGCGACCCGGCCCGCTCGAGTACCTCCCCTGGGCCCAATTCGTGGCCCAGCTCGCCGATCTCGACAGTTGCCCGGGTGTCCACGCCGTACAGGATGGCCGGCCGCAGCGGGTTTCCCTCCGCATCGGCGGGTAGCAGACACGGGCCGATACCGCTGATCCCGAGGCCCTCCAGCCGCCCGCCCGCGGACGCATCGACCAGTTCGCGGGCGATGGCGGCGAAATCCGCCCACCACACGGTTTCCGCATCGTGTTCGACCCATCCCGGGTACGGCATCGATACCTCGTGCGGGCGCTCGGCCCGGGCGAGAATCGTGCCGTCGGCATCGGTCAGAACACCCTTGGAACCGGATGTGCCGATATCGATTCCGATGAACATGGTCACCGGGTGAATTCGTCCACGGTGACTCCCAGCAGGTCACACGCCGCCCGCACCGTCCCGCGATGGTCACCGGGCACGGCGTGGATATGGTTGGCGCCGAACCGGGACAGGAAATCGTCGGCAGCTGCGTCCAGACGGGCGAACGCATGCGGCCATTCGCGAGTCGACTGGTTCATCAATTCTTCGTTGGTGGCATCGTCGTAGGTTTCGAAGTCACCGAGCATCAACTGCATTCGGTAGCTTCCGTCGTTACGGGTGAGCCGGCCGAAAGTCATCCGCCCCGGTGCCGCGAGATGGTGCACGGATGCCCCGCCGGCAGGGAAGAAGAACACCTCCGGGAACAGGTGCACCCGGGACAAGTTCTCCGCCGGATCGTCGCTGCGGGCGGCAAACCAGGTTGCGTGCTGGCCGGAGTTACACAGATCCCAGATATCGCGGTCCGCGTGGTAGTGCCGGACGTCGGCGAACAATACCGGTGTCTTCGCGATCTGCTTGAGCAGCTGCATGGTCAGCGCGCCGTCCATATCCGCCTCGGTCGCGCACACATGCGTCGGCTTCGCACCGTTCCAGTCATATGGGTCGTTCAGGAACGCCTCGGTGACGTCCATGGTGGCGAAGTGCTGGGTCAGTTCGGGCTGCCCCTTGATACCCGAGAAATCGATATTCCATTCCTCGATCAGCTCGCGCACCGCGAGGTAGGAACGGATCTGGCGCTCCAGCAACTCCGGAGTGAGTTTGTCACCGTCGTAGTGCACCCCGGCGGTGGTCTCCTCCAGCCATGCACGGGCCTTCGAAACCTCCGCGGCATCGGCCAGTTCGGCGCGGCGCACGATCTCCCACTGGTCGATCTCCTCGACGTCGACACCGAAAACACGCTGCCACTGATCGGTGTTCGCGACAGCGGTGTTCATCCCCATCGGCCGGCCGCCGAACCGGCCGAACGTCGAGCCACGGAGGTTCGACACCGCCGAGGCCGCCACTGCCTGGACACCGATCTTCTCGATCAGATCCGGGTCGGCCGGATCGCCCCACAGGCGGGTATGCGCGCGACCGATCTGATCCAGCGCTCCCCCGGCCGCCAGCATTCCGACCATTCCGGGCTGTACCGGGTCGATATTGGACAGCAGCAGCAACGCTCCCGGCGTGGCTCCCTGGACGAGCATCGTGAAGTGCGGGAACGCCCACACTGCGTAGTGCAGCACGGTCAGGTCCACTCCGGCCGACGCGACTTCGCGCGCCACCGAAACGGCGAGAGTGTTGGCACTGACCGGTGCGGAACCACGAACCACCTCGTGTCCGGCGGAGGTGAGTTCGGCGACGAGCCGGTCTTCGCTGGTACGGATGAACTCGGCTATGCCGTCGTGCACATAGTCGCGTCCGTCGGAAATACTGATTACACCGATACGTGCCACGCCGGATCCCTCCAAGAGACGAACGGTCGGACTCGCTGTACCCGATGGCGGTGTTCGCACGGTCCTCCGTGGTGACGCAGGCTGCCGCCTCCGGGCCGCGCTCGCACCACTAGAGATATCACTCAGGGAGCGGTTTCCGGTGGAGTTCTCCCGATCTCGAGGGCTGCCAGTGATACGCCGCCCTGTCCCCAGCCGCAACTGGTGATCCACAGCCCGCCGTCGTCGATCACCTCGGCGGCATGCGCCGCGATATGGCCGACACGGTCCTCGATCCGGAAATGGTAGGGATCGTCGCTGCGGAACACGTCAGTCCCGACGTAAGCGGGTCGCGGTCCGATGAACAGATACCAGGAACCGTTGTGGCACAGCACGAAAGGCGACTCGGTGTTACCGGCCTCGGTACCCGAGGTGGGGTCGGTGAACGCGATCCGCCGCTCGCTCCAGGTGCGCAAGTCGGTACTTGTGCGGTACGCGACCACATAGTTGCCGCCCGACGGCGAACTCGTCGCGGCGTAGTACATCACCCAGCGGTCGTCGATCCGGGCGACCATGGGATCGCGGGCGTCGTACCCGTCACGAAAGACCGGCCCGGCCGGTTCGCGGGTCCACTCGAACAGATCATCGGAAGTGGCCACGCAGATCATCGCCGCGGTGCGGTCATCGCCGCCGCCCGCGTAGAACATGTGGTAGCGCCCGTCGGCGCGGATCACATACGGCGCCCATAGATGCGTCTCGCCGCGCTCGCGGTCCACAACCAGCGCCGAACGGTGTTTGGTCCACGGGCCGTGCAGGTCGTCGGCGCTCGCGTGAGCGAACTCGATTTCGTCGAACGGATCCGCCGGTTCGCTATGGGTGATACCGAACAGGTGCCAGCGGCCGGATTCGTCACGAATGACAGTGTGGTCGTTTATGTACCATCGCTGCGCTTCGCCGGCGCTCGGGTCGTAGATTGTGCGGAAACGCTCGGCCCGGACGCTCATCACACCTCCTCCTCGAAATTCGCTCTCGGGCTCGATCATCTGACACCGTCTCCTCACAGTCGCGTTCGCCGAACCGTATCGAACTCGCCGAGGCACTTGGACATGACTGCATCACACAGTGGGAGGTTTAGCGGACAGCGACCAGGGCTAGTCCGTGAAGGGGCTTCCTGGTTCACCCGATCGAAACTGCTCGACCTCTCGCTGATGCACTCCTGATCGACAACTTCGTTCCGGACGGCATCGCGCGCAAGATCAGATCGTTCGCCGAAAGGACTGAGGGACTGTGCACTACATGGATTCGAGCTCGGCCACCTTTTCGCCCGACGGTCGGCGGTGACCGGCGCGATGGGAATCCTCGAGCTGACCGACGACTTCTACCAAGATCCGCACGCGACCTACCGGACGCTGCGTGAGCGCGGTCCCCTGCACCGAATTCGATTGGACGGTGTACTCGGCTGGCTGATCGTCGATCATGACGTAGCCAAGCAGGCCTTCGCGGAGCCGACCATCAGCAAACGCATCGGGTCGCCCGAGGGGCAGGCTGTGCTGGCCAAAAACGGCGCAGCCGAAATGTTCGACACCGCCATCAGCGACAACATGTTGTTCGCCGATCCGCCACAGCACACCCGGCTACGCCGTCTCGTGGCCAAGGCATTCACCGGTCCCGCCATCCGCGATCTCCAGCCGAGAATCACCTCGATCGCCGACACCCTGCTCGACGATATCAGCGCGCGAACGACCGTCGACCTCATCGACAGCTACGCGTTCCGGCTGCCGACCGCGGTGATCTGCGAACTGCTCGGAGTCCCCGACGAGGACAAGGACGATTTCCGCTCGTGGACCGCCGTCGTCGTCAGCGACTCGGCCACGATCGAGGAACGCTCCGCGGCCGGGGTCAGCTACTTGACCTACCTGACGAAATTGATCGCCACACGCACCGACGACCCCCGCGACGACCTGCTATCCCAACTGATCATCGCGAAAGACCACGAAGACCGCCTGGACGACCACGAACTCATCGCCATGCTGCTCCTGCTGCTGATAGCCGGGCACGAGACCACCGTCAACCTCATCGGCAATTCGATACTGGAGCTGCTACGCGATCCGGCATCGGCCGAGCGGCTACGCACCGAACCCGAAGCGATACCCGCCTACCTCGAGGAGATCCTGCGCTGTCACGGGTCGTTGCACGTGGCGACGGCTCGCTACACCACCGCCCCGATCACCCTGGGCGGTACGGATATCGACGCGGGCGAATTCATCCTGATCTCACTCGCCGCCGCCAACCGCGACCCGGCGCGCTTCGCCGACCCGGACCGGATCGACCTCGACAGACCCGGGGGCCGCCACATCGCCTTCGGGCACGGCATCCATCACTGTCTCGGCGCCGCCCTGGCCCGCATGGAGGCCACCACCGCCATCTCGCGACTGCTGGCCAAGTTCCCGGATATATCGCTCGACGGGGAATTCAGCGATCTGACGTGGCGAAAAAGCCTCCTGATCCATGGTTTGACCAGCCTGCCGGTTCGACTGGCCGCACCCACTGAATCCCATCCCGTATCCAGCGCCGACGTGGACCGCTACTCTCTGTCGGTCTGACCCCGGACGTCACGAATTCTGTTCTAAACCTATGGCACCGAGGCCATTTCAGGGTTTGGCAGGGTGGCCGGAGCGCGGACGAGATCCTCGTATCAACCGCGTCATGAAGAGGGTGGTGGAACGAACCCTTCCGGCCACCGTGTGCCGCTGTCGTAGATGATTCCGGCGAGGTCAGCACCGTCCAGAGAGGCGCCGGTGAGGTCCGCACCGGAGAGGTCTGCCGCGGTGAGATTCGCGTTTTCCAGGTTCGCGCCGGAGAGGTTCGCACGGGTGAGGTCGGCTCGGGTGAGATTCGCATCCGTGAGGAACGCGTCGGAGAGGTCGGCCCAGGAGAGGTCGGCCTCGGTGAGGTTCGCGTGGATGAGGGTCGCGGCGAGAAGCTCCGCGCCGATGAGGTTCGCGCGGGTGAGCTCCGCGGAGCCGAGGACGGCGACGGTGAGAAACGCGTTGGAGAGATTCGCTTCGGTGAGGCGCGCATTCTGGAGGTACGCGCCGTCAAGGACGGCATTCGTCAGGTTGACGCCGGCGAGCTGCGGCGCGGCACTGTCGGACCCTGACTTCCTGGAGTCCCATGCCTCGGGCAAGCAGGCCCGGCGGAGATTCAGTGTGTTCACCGGGTCATCGTGTGTGATGTCGCGCCGCGAGATAACTGTCAGCGCCGTTTCGACATCGGCAGGTAAGGCCTTTCGGGGAGCGGCGGGATCGAAGCCCGGCGGCTCTACCCCCGGAAGATCGGTGAAGTACGCGGCGCATGTCGCGTTGTGTGCGTGGGTCTGAAGAAACGAGCTGAGCAGAGCGAAAACGGTGGGGTGATCGCCCGGTGAATCTTTCGCGAGCTTTTCGAGCAGGTAGATCCCCGAGAGACGGACGTTGACCTTGTCGGAAGCCAATTGTTCAGCACCGAGCCGGAAGCGGTCGGTGATCGCCGTTTTCTGAGCCAGGGATTGCTGGTCGTTGGACACCTTCAGCGACTGACCCGAGAACCACAGCGCGGCGAGCGCGGCCACCGACGCACCGAGCGTCGCGAAGGTGGCCGCCACCGCCCCCAGCTTCGCCCAGCCCGGCCAGTGCAAGAACCTGCTCAACCGCGAGGGCGCAACCACCGGCTCGGGCGGGGGCGATGGTCTCAGGGATCGACCCCGGCCCGCGACGACAGGACGGTTACGAGCGGGCAGGCCATCCCCCGTAGTCATCAGAATCCTCCGAAATAGCTCTCCTCCAACCTATCCGAACCAAGAGCCGAGAACCACGTCGCCGGGCAGATCGCGCGTCCTCTCGGGTGTCAGGAGCAGTGACGGGTTTCGGCACGGGGTCCCCGCTATGACGTCGATTGCACCGCAGAGGTCGACACAACTTGCCTACAGCAACAACCACTACCCAGACTTCTCTGATGCACGAAACGCGGGGAACCGAATGGCCGAGCACCACCCACGACTGGACCACCGAGGTGGACATCGCGCATGTTCAAAGCATCCGCCGCGACCCGGCCACCATTGCCCCCGGCGGCCTGCAGCATCTCATCCTGGAGGTCGTCGCCTACGCGGCCGACGAAGCAGAGGCCACCGGAACCGGCCGATGCCTCATCGTCCTGCATCCCGACGGTTCGGTATCGGTCTCCGACAACGGCCGCGGCACCGACACCCGGACGGATGGCC
Source organism: Nocardia sp. NPDC019395 (assembly GCF_040632335.1). Classification (NCBI taxonomy): domain Bacteria; kingdom Bacillati; phylum Actinomycetota; class Actinomycetes; order Mycobacteriales; family Nocardiaceae; genus Nocardia; species Nocardia sp. NPDC019395. Next base: position 45,555 of record NZ_JBEYBT010000002.1, on the reverse strand, counting down.
GAGGCCGCCCGATCAAAAAACCCATCATGTCGACGAAAGACCTGCGATTCTTCGACCACCCGGAAACGCAAACCCTCCCGGATCGGCACCCACGCCGCGGTATCTCCATCGTCGCAGCTCTGAGCAAGTGGCTCGTCCACACCAACCGCCGCCGCACCGGCGCCTGGACCCAACGCTACGAACACGGCATCCCGGTGAGTGACCTCCTGCCCGTCGACACCACCGACCCGACCGGAACAACAGTCCACTTCCTGCCGGACCCCGACTCAGCGACCGGCACCGCACTCAGCGCCCCGGACCTGCTGGAGATGGCGAACTCCTGGCCTCACCTTTCGGCAACGATCGACGACGCCCGAGCACCGCGGCAACGATGAGGGCCCGAGGTCCTCTCACCGTCAGCGGATACGCGCGAGAGGAACTGATCGAACCGTGCCTACCGGATCTGAACGTCGATGGTCGCGGCACTGATACCAGGGCCGGCGGCGCGGGCGGCCTTCTTGGCCGCATCCTTGATCGCCAGTTCCAGAGATCGCCAGTCCGCGTAGCCGGATCGGTCAGTGAACGCGGAATCCTTCCGGACGAATACCAGCCAGTTCGAACAAATCCGCCGCGACGTCGCAGCCGGTGCGACGGCCGGTCACGCCGAGATGCTCGGCGAGCCGATCGGCGGAGGTAGCTTTCCGGCTCGAACAGCGTCGCCTACGGTACCGGCGACGAGTGACATGTCCGTGCCGAGGTCGACGAGGTCGGCGATCGTCCGCTCGACGGTGAGTGTCGGCAGACCGTCGACCGGTAGCACATCGTCCGGGGCCAGGCGCCGGATCCGTAGGCGCACACTGGGAAGACGAGTGCCCTTACATGCGGAGACGATGTAGTCGAGTTCGTCGAGCAGGAAGTCTCCGATACCGTGGACAGTGGCCGCCGTGGTACCGGCAGCCATGAGCGCGGACACCCCGGTGCCGGCGCGGGGGCAGTCACGCCGCCGAGCGCGAGCCAGGTCGCATAGATCGTCTCGTGTTCGGCCGATGGCGCGCCGGCCATCCGGTAAACCCCATGCGCGACGCGCTCGATCGCGCCGGCGGCGGCCATCCGAGACAGCTGCTTGCGAGCGATACCGACAGTGGCAGCCTGAGCCGTCGTGAACAAGCCCCACCGCTATTCCGCGATGACGCCGAGCCGCGCCAGCGTCACATCCGCCACGACAACAAATGCACCCATTCAAGGGGACAAATGTTGTCATCGTGCTCGTGCGTGCGGACGCTGGGCACCTGGAGCCATCGCCACCTGGGATTCGGTCCTCCGGGTTCCGCTCTAGCTCGGGGTTGTCGCAGAACAGCCGCCGCACCTGCAGCCGAATCATACCTCCCGACCGATGATCGCAGTATCGGACAAGCGCCGCTGGTAGCGTCTGTGGACCCGCCACGACGATGACCCACAGCCCGGACAAGCCACCGCCTCGCCGCAGGTACTCACATCGAGGTTCACCCGCGACCCGTTCGAGGTCACCGCGCCGATCCGCAACCCGTCCAGGTGAGGAAACAAGACCGCCGTCGGCCCGAGATCAGAACATCGGCGCCATGATCGATCATCAAGCCCCCGTATGCAATCCGGGGCGGGTCGATCACGCAAACCGTGCCAGATCCAGGATTGGCCTGCCGTGACAGGTAACAGAGCAACACAGGTGAAAGCTACTCCAGCAGAATATCAGTCGCTGAAGGCGAGACCTGAACATCGAGGCGATTCCCGCCATTTCTGTCAGTGGACTGTGACACCCTCGTCTTCGTTACCCTTTCACCCCGTTGCATGAGGACACATGACCGAGCTGATTCCCGGCGTAGGCGCCGGTTCCCTGCTGCAGTCCCGGTTACTCGCCGACGACCACTCGACCCGGATCGGGGCAATCTTCCGCCTCGACTACAACGAGGCAATCGTACTCACCCACGACCGATGGAAGTTCGATGCCGGTGGCCTCCCCCAGTTCTCATTCCTCCTCGCCACCGCTCAGGATATCAACACACCACAGGTCGATGACGACGAGGTGCTGCTGCTTCGAGTCGAAGGCACCGCTCAGCTCAGCATGGAAGCCGACCTCCATGCGGTCCGGGAGGAGTCTCTCCGCACCGCATTGTCCAACAAGCAAGACCCATCACCCTCTGCAGTCCTCGATGTCGAGATGGACCCGTTCACCCGGAACCGGGTCTCCTTCACTGGCCTGAAATGCAAGGTCTTGGGCACCTTCTACGAGGACGACGTCGACGGGGATAAGGTCCTGGAGTTCGGCGCCGACGTCGACAACTTCTACGCCACTTCGACCTACCGCGTCCTGAAGCCCATCGGCGAGGGCCTGTCGACGATCGCCTCCTATCTCAAGCCGACCGATCGCGAGGTGAAGAAAGTTCGCCTCGGCGCTGTCCGGTATTCCGCCACCCGAAGGCGAGCGAAGGCGTCCAAACAGGCCGATGCAGCGGTCGAGGTCAACATCCACGATTTCATCGGCAACAAGACCGCACTCCTCGGCATGACCCGCATGGGCAAGTCCAATACAGCGAAAACCATCATCGCACGGACATTCATGGTGTCCGAGGAACGTCGAGCCGCAGACGAGCCTCCCATCGGTCAGGTCATCTTCGATCCGCAAGGGGAGTACGCCAACCCGAACTCCCAGGACGGGACCGAGATCGCCGCGATCGGGGAGCAACATGTCCGCATCTTCAAGTTCGGTGCCGACAACTCCCAGCCCCATGTCCGTCCACTCGGCATCAACTTCTTCGACCCCCAGCAGATCGATGCCGTCCAAGGCCTCATCGCCGACAAGCTACGCTCCGACGGATCCTCCGGCTATGTCAACGATTTCGCCTCCACTCAGTTCGGCGACGTCCGAAACGACTACTCACAGACGGCACGCGCCCAGCGTGGGAGGCTGCTGCTCTACGGATGCTTACTCCGTGCGGCTTTCCCTGTACCGAGGTTCAACGCTGGCACCAACTACCCCTACTCCGTCCTCATCAGCATGGATAAAGACCTGCGTGCTGACATCACCGGACACATCGGGCATGACCCCTTCAAGCGAGCCGGACGGATCTGGAGCATCCAGACCAACGACATCCGACCCGTTATCGACGCTATCCTCGTGCTCCGAGAGGCCGGAAACGAAAGAGCCGACGAATTCTGCGACGACATCCGCTGGCAGTCGACGGAGCCCATCTACACCGGCTCTACCTCGGGCTCATCGGGCCGTGTCCGTGGCTGGCGAAATCTGATCGAACTCAAGGATTTCCATAACCCGGATACCCAGCGTGACCCAGCCGAGGATATCTATACCGAGCTGGTCCAGGGACGTATCGTCATCGTGGACCTCCACGTCGGCACACCGAATATCACCCGAGTTCTGAGCGAGAACATCGTGCGCCGTATCCTTGCGAAGCAAACCGAGGTGTTCACGTCGGGTGCCGATGTCAAGCCACCGCCGATCCAGGTGATGCTCGAAGAGGCGCACAACCTGTTCGCAAGTGACCGATACAAAGACGACGCAGATGTGTGGGTCAAGCTCGCGAAGGAGGCCAGCAAGCTCAACCTTGGTATGACGTATGCCACTCAAGAGGTCTCAGGGGTTGCCCACCAGGTGAAGGCGAATACCGCCAATTGGGTTGTCGCCCACCTGAATAACACCAAGGAACTCACCGAGCTCGGAAGGTTCTACGACTTCGGGTCGTTCTCTGATGCAATCCTCTCGGCCGAGGATCGAGGCTATGTACGGCTGAAAACGCTATCTTCGCCGTACATCGTTCCGGTCCAGATCGATCGCTACGCCACCGAACTCGTCAACCAGGCACGGGCGGCCGCTGGCGACCAGCCTCTGCCCCTGTCCACTGAGGTGCTCTTCTGATGCCGTATGAGACGGTGGGCGGTACCAACGAGATCGCCTCGCGGCTGAGCCACTCCACCGCCGCGGTCCGCGCGGTAGCCGATCAACGCACGTTTCATGTCCCCGTCGAAGCGCTCCGTGACCTCGATGAGGTGACGAAGCGGATCAGACCGCGAGCCGACTTTGCTTTCCCTGCAGCAGAGGTCCGTCTCACCTCGGCTATCGCCGTTGACGGGTCGTATGTCGTCGAGCAAATCAGGGATGGCCTTCCATCCGTGCACTACGGATTTGCCCAAGCAGCGGCGGCGTACGTAGACCTGGGGATCATGGAGACTCAGAAGGCCGAGCGGTTCGTCGATCCCTACGAGATCAGCCGGGCAGTGAACTCCGCGCTCGTCACCCTGGACCTCCCTGTCTCCGGCGCCTACACGCGCGCGGGAGTCGACATCGCCACCTCATGGCGAGAAGCGATCGACCAACTTTTCCGATTGAAGAAGATCGAGGTCAACCGACTCAACCAGACCCTGCTCGATCTGCTGTTCATGCTCCACGGGGAGCCTGGAAAACCAGCCTCAGATGTCCCGGTCAACTGCCCCACGGACGGCTGCCAGAAAGATGTCCCAGTCACCCCGGCTGGCATCGAGTGCAAGTGCGGCGAGTACCTGTTCCCGACCGATGTGCTGCGCATCCACGAAGAAGTCGGCGAAGAGGGGACGAACCAGTCGGCCCTCAGCCGGCTGATGTCCGTGGTAGAACTCCTTGTCCTGGTAGGACTCGCAACTCTGCTTTGGGAACAATCCCGCAGGGAGATCCTGCGGCAGACTTTGTTCATCGTCGATGGCCCGCTCGCGATGTACGGACCTCCGGCGAAGCTCAGAGGCTGGGCGCTGGAGTATTTCCAGAAGATGGCCACGACGTCACCCCGGAATGCTCCGTACGTCTGTGGCCTGGAGAAGACCGGTGCAATGGTCGACTACGCCCGTCAACTCGCTCGCCACGACGTCCTCGCCCCCGGCGATCTCCTTCTCTGCGACGTCGACATCATTGGCCGCGTGACCAACACGAACAACGCCCTCGGGTACGGCAAAGAGACATACTGGGGTCGCAAGTTCATCTACCGAACACTGGACGGGCGCGTCGTCGTACCTACCGTCATGCCGCCGACCGGATCTCCCTACGACACGTCAGGCGGGCTCACTGACCCCCAAGATTATCCGGCACTACCGGCGATCCTTGATGTAATCGACCGAACGGGGTCGTCGATGTACATCGATGGGGTCATCCCGGTCGCCGCCGCCCACGGCAAGGCCGCCTTCCCGATCGGCGTCGGCACCGACGTCCTTCGCCTCGTTGCGACGAAGAGACTCGGTCTCGACACTCGAGCCAGCAACCCGAGATAACTTATCCAGGTGAACCTAGTGGTTGGCGCGAGCGCCACACAGCGTCCCGATCCGAGGCTCGTCGCCATCGCCGACCGGCCTCGGAAGATTAGTGCTGCGCCAGCGACGATCGAGCATTTGCTCGCGCGAGGCCGATACCAGAGCCCACTGCGTTATCCCGGAGCGAAGAGCGGCCTGGCCACCGTCATCGGCGAAATGATCATTGCGGCCGAGACTTCCCGCCAGATCCAGCGCGTCGAACTGCTTGTCGAGCCGTTCGCTGGAGGCGCATCAACCGCTCTGCGTCTGGTCGGGGCCGGAATCGTCGAACGTGCGCTCCTCGCGGACGCCGATCCCTTGGTAGCAGCGTTCTGGCAGGTCGCTGCCGGACGTACCGAGGAGCTCATCGATCGCATTGCCGACGAGCACGATCGCTTCGTCGCCCCCGGAGGAGCAGCCGCCCTCGATCGCTGGGACTACTGGCGAGCATGGAACCCCGTCCCCGGCGACAGCCGACCCGCAGCCGATCTGGAACTCGCTACAAAATGCCTATTCCTGAATCGGACCACGTTCTCCGGAATCCTGCACGGGCAAGCCGGGCCGATCGGGGGCCGCGCCCAGACCTCTGGCTATGGAATCGGGTGCCGGTTCCATCTGGCACCGCTCACCGAGCGCCTCCGCTATGTCGGCCACCTCTACGACACCGGCCGCATCATCGATGTATGGCGTGCCGACTGGCGGGAAACCCTCAGCGGAGTCGCCTCGCACTACAAGACACTGCTCCCGAACCGAGTGGTCGCCTATCTGGATCCCCCATACCTGTCGAAGTCCGGGAAGCTCTATCGACGCTCCTTCGACTCGACCAAGAAGACCACCGAGGCCGACCTCGACTGGATGTCGATGTTCCAACACGAAAGCCTCGCGGAGTACCTGCGGCGACACATGCAGTTCCGGTGGATCCTGTCGTACGACTTCGACGCACGCCTCCTCGAGGACAACGCTCTCTACGCGGCAAGGCGGATGCAGCCCGACCGCGGCAGCCGGGAACTTCTTGGTACCAAGGCGTGGCGGATTGTGAGGAAAACAGTCACCCTGAACTACACCGCATCATCACGCAATGGACGCGGTCCAGCAGAGGAGCTGCTCCTTACCACGTTGCCGGCGGAAACTGTTCCATCGAATGAACGGCTGCGAGCTATCGATAAGGGTCTGTCCAGATAACGGTGTAACTCGGTGTGATTCGGTTACTTTCGTCCGGCGGTGAGTCGGCCGTCGAAGGTGATGTCGAAGGCGTTGAGTGCGGCTTTCCACCTGGTGACCCAGCGCTTCTGTCCGGCACCGGTGGGGTCGAGACTCATGATCGCCATGTAGACGCATTTCAGGGCCGCTTGCTCGTTGGGGAAGTGTCCGCGGGCACGGACGGCGCGGCGGATGCGGGCGTTGACCGACTCGATCGCGTTGGTCGAGCACACCACCCGCCGGATTTCGGTGTCGAATGCCAGGAACGGAACGAACTCCGGCCAGGAGTTCTCCCAGAGTTTCACGATCGCCGGATACTTTCCGCCCCAGGCCTCGGTGAACTCGTAGAACCGTTCCAGCGCGGCCGACTCCGTGGGTGCGGTGTATATCGGTTTGAGGGCTTTGGCGATCGCGTCCCAGTGCTGTCGGGCCGCGTATCGGAACGAGGCCCGCAGCAGATGCACCACACACGTCTGGACAACAGCGGCCGGCCAGACCTGCCCGATGGCGTCGGGAAGTCCTTTGAGGCCGTCGCAGACGAGCATGCACACGTCCTCGGCACCCCGGTTACGCAGCTCGGTGAGGATCTGCAGCCAGAATTTCGCGCCCTCACCGCCGTCACCGGCCCATAATCCGAGGATGTCGCGGGTGCCGTCCACGGTCACCGCCAACGCGACATAGATCGGCCGGTTGGCGACCTTGCCATCGCGGATCTTCACGTGGATGGCATCCAGGAAGATCACCGGATACACCGAGTCCAGCGGCCGGTTCTGCCACTCGGCCATCCCGTCGATCACCTTGTCGGTAATGGTGGAAATCGACTGCTTGGACACCTCGGCGCCATAAACCTCCCGCAAATGCGCCGAGATCTCCCCGTGAGTCAAGCCCTTCGCCGACAGTGACAGGACCATGTTCTCGACTCCGTTGAGCCGGCGCTGCCGCTTGCGCACGATCTGCGGCTCGAAACTCGCCTCCCGGTCTCGCGGGACGTCGATATCGACCGGTCCGACGTCGGTGACCACGGTCTTGGAGCGGGTCCCGTTGCGGGAGTTACCGGTTCCACGTCCGGCCGGATCGCCGTGGTCATAGCCGAGATGGTCGGTGATCTCGCCCTCGAGGGCAGATTCGACCACCATCTTGGTCAGCTGCGCCAGCAGCCCGCCTTCGCCGCTGAGCTGCAGCCCGCTGGCGCGGGCCTGCTCCACCAGCTTGCCCACCAGTTCGGCATCCACCGCCGAGGTTTTCGGATCCTTACGCCTGGCCACCGCAGCAGTATCGACCACTTCGGCTGCCGCCACATCAGATGTCACAGTGCTACTCCTTGGTTCGGAGTTACACCGTTGTCTTTACAGTCCCATCGATAATTGAGTTTTCTGGGACGTGATATGCGCAATCCGCCGGAACATGTTTATCTTTCAGCATGGGTATTTACGATGCGCATAGTTTTTACCGCGACGGTGGTGACCCCACCTGTGAGCGGTCCTGGCTATAAGGGCTCTCGATTGCTGGTCGTTTCCGGCGCAGGTTCTCGGCGGTGGCCGGTTGGTCACGCGGGAACCTCTTCTCTGCCAATAACCTCCTGACCATGTCAGACCTCAGTGCGATGCTGACGCAGTGACATCATGGCTTCCCCTGATCGGCTCGCTCTTGATCGCCTCTGTGACGCTGATCGGCATCACTATCAACAATCGCACGAACAACTTGGCAATCGCTGCCGCCGAAGAGCGTGAACATCGAAAATGGCAGCGAGAGGCTGTGCTTCGATTGTGCGGCGAAGCCGTTGAAACGGCGCTCCACGCACAGGCTGACTACGACAGGCTGGTCTACGACATCCTCGATGAGGTACAAGAAGACGAGCTCCGCAAATTGGTCGAGGACCACGCGCGCAAGCTCGGTGCAACTGCTGCCATGCTTCATATGCTCAATGCACGCCTGGTCGGCGATGCAAGTGCCAAACTTCAGGCGGCTGTGACCGATAGTGGATTTCGCAGCGCTGCCACGGCACTGGCACACAGGGCTGCTGCGGACGAACCAATGCCCCATTTCAGCAGCACGACCTTAGAAACCCTGGAGAAGAAGTTTGAGGAGGGACTGAAGCGCCTCGAGGCCGCAAGGATGACCCTGACACAGGCGGCCGGAACCGAACTTCGGTGGCTGAACGATCACTCGTTCTCCTCCGGGGATCCCGCCCTTTGAACGCGACCGATGTGCCGGTGCGAGGCGCTCGGACCGACAGGGCAATACAGGAGAGGATGGGGCACTGTAGGTCTCATCATTGGGCCGCCGAGCGGTGCTCAGGCCTTTCGTTTACAGCGCGTTCCACTGCCAGGGTTTCGGGATGTGGCCCCGGAGGCAGGCGATTCGATGGGCAGCCTCTGCGCGAGCAGCTGGTTTGTGGTGGGACAGGCTGATCACGAAGGCAGTCCAGCGGAGTTCCTGGATGTCGGCGTAGACCCGGAACTCCGGCGCGGCGGTCATGTCGTATCCGCCATACGCGGCGACGAAGGCTTCGTAGTCGTCGGTGTCGATGCGGGTGAAGTCGGTGTGGTCGACGGCCAGTTGGACGAGATCCCACTCAGGTCGGCCCAGGGAGACCTTGTCCAGGTCGAGGAATGTCGGTGTGCCGGAGCGGGGGACGACGAGGTTTCCTTGCCAGGCGTCGCCGTGGATCACCGAGGCTCGGGTCACCGGCGGAAGCTGTTCGTATCGTTGCCGGAGTATCACATAGTGCCGGGTCAGCCATTGCCGGTCGTCGTCGGTGAGGGTGGTGGCTGTGGTGATCCGGTCCTCGAGCCCGGCGAATGGCTGGTATTCCACTAGGTCGAAGGTGGTCGGTGGAGTGAGGATGTGCAGCTGGGCGAGGGCGGTGCCGAGTTCGGCGGGGGTGGCGGGGCGGTGGTCGGGGATGAGCTGCCACCAGGTGACGGGATAGCTGTCGACGACTACTGGCTGCGGCAGTGTTTCCACGGCTTGGACGGTGGGGATGCCGGAGTGGTTGAGCCAGTGGGAGATGCGTAGCTCGCGGCGTGCGGTGTCTGCGCTGCCGGGTTTCCCGATGCGGGCGATGATTCCGCCGTCGAGTTCATAGATGGCGTGGGCTCCGGTGCGGAGCGGGATTGCGGTGGATGCGTCGAGACCGGCATGGGTGGCAGCCTCTTCGAGGATGCCTGCTGCCGGGGCCGGGGTCATAGTGTCACCTCAAGTCTCGGTAGGGCGGCGATGGTGGGGCGGAGTTCGGCGACCTCGGTGATTCTGCGGTGCGGTGTCGCGGCGGCGGCGAGGCCGCGGAGTTCGTCGCGGATGCGTTGGGAGTGGAAGTGCGCGGCGTCGGTGACAGCTTGCATACCGAGCGCGGCGGCGGTGCGTGGGTCGCCGAGTTGCATGGCGAGGGTGGCCAGGCGGCGGTCACAGGCATGGGTCTCAAACACCGCATCCACCCCCTCGCCGCCGCCATCGCCCTCGACCAGCTCGGCCACCTCGACGACTACCTCACCGGCCGCAACCGGATCGCCGCCCACATCGCCGACCGACTCGAAGGCTTACCCGGGATCGTCGCACCCCGGCCTGGCCCCGAGATCCGGCCCTCCTGGTACGGGATAGCTCTGCAATACCGGCCCGAGGAACTCAGCGGAATCCCCGTCGAACGCATCCACCAGGCGCTACTCGCCGAGGGCTGCCGCGAAATCGACCGACCGGGCTCCACCTGCCCTCTCAACCTGCTGGAGCTCTTCCAGACACCCGGTACCCTCTTCCCCGAATACGCTGGCGAATTCGCCTATCGCCCCGGTGAATTCCCGCACGCCGAACACCTGCACCGCCACACACTCAAGCTCCCGGTGTGGCACCGCGAACACGACCTCTCCCTCGTCGACCGCTACCTCGACGCCATCGAAAAAGTCATCCGCCACGCCAACCACCTGAAAGGATCGACCTCATGACGACCCATCTCGAAGACCTCACCACCGAAGCCGAACGCGACGGCGTCCAGCAACTCGTCGTCGGCGCGGTCGTCGAACACAACGAACGCATCCTGCTGCTGTGCCGACCCAGCAACGATTTCATGGGCGGCATCTGGGAACTGCCCAGCGGCAAAGTCGAACCCGGTGAAAACCTCGACCAGGCACTCGCCCGCGAGGTCACCGAAGAAACCGGGCTCCAGGTCACCGGCATCGGCCGCTACATCGACAGCTTCGACTACCGCTCCGGAAGCGGCAAACACAGCCGCCAATTCAACTTCGCCGTCCACTGCGCCGCTCCCGAACCCGTCCGGCTCACCGAGCACGACGCCTACACCTGGACCCCACTCACCGAAGAACCCCCCGTCACCGCCGCCGTCAAACAGACCCTCACCGCCTATCGAAACGCCGACTGAACGCGCGATCATCGTGGACGCGACGGCACCGGATGGGCGCTGACGGTGGCCGTCCGGTAGTAGGCAACCGGAAAGCGGGGAGACAGGTCTGGGCAGCACGCGTCCTCACATGCCTGTCGAACGGACTGCAAGGGGTCCATCGGATGTTATTGGGGTCTACGCCACACAGAACGCGTGGCCAAGATAAGCCGCCGGACCTGGTTCGATGACCACCACGCTGACACAAAAAGACCCTCACACCGGAATCTCAGTGTGAGGGTCAGCTGTCGTAGAGAGTGTCGTAAAACCAGGTTATTTCATCATGCGAAGAACATATAACCCCTGGTGGAGCTAAGGGGACTCGAACCCCTGACCCCCACACTGCCAGTGTGGTGCGCTACCAGCTGCGCCATAGCCCCGGATGGTTGCCGCCGGTTCCCCGGCTGCCTGAACGAAGTTACACCACCTCCACGTCAGGCACCAAATCGGCTGGATTCCGGGTGAACGCTGAGGTCAGGGGGCAACCTGCTGGACCCAGCCCTGGTTCTGGACGTCGATCTTGGTAGCGACGTCGAACACACTGGGGGTGGCCGCATCGCCTTCGAGGGCGGCTTTCAGGTCGTCGACGGCGCCGCTCGCCTGGGTCCTGGCCGCCTCCACGCGGGCGCCGGTGGTGATGCAGTCGCCGGCGGAGGCCGGGGCGCCGGCTTCGGCGGCTATGGTGGCGAGCTCGTCGTCGGAGAGGTCGGAGCCCTCCTCCGGCTGGCGGGTGGTGAAGAGAGTTTCGTGGAACTTCGAGAAGACGACACCGGAGCCGCTGTCAGCGACGCACTGGAGGGCGGCGGTGGCGCGGGTGGAGTAGTCGCCGGCGGCGGATTTGGGGTCGAGGAAGTTGACGAAGCGGTAGCGGACGGCGAGTTTGCCCTCGTCGATCTTCTGGGAGAGTTCCTGGCCGTAGAGGTGCTCGAGGTTTCCGCAGCCGGGGCAGATGGGGTCCTCGTAGATTTCGAGGGTTTTCGGGGCGTCGGGGAGGCCGAGGCGGACGCCGCCGTCGCTCTGGAGCGCGGCCGTGACGGCCGGGTTGCGGACCGAGCCGTAGCCGTCGTTGCGGACCTCGGCTTCACCGGAGCCCCAGCGATACGCGAAGAAGACGATCAGCAGGATCAGCACGAGGGCCACAGCGCCCAGGGCGTAGGTGGTCCGGTTGGACATCGGCCGCGGGGTGTAGTCGGACGGCGAATTGCTCACGCGACCACTCTGCCGTATCCGGGCGAACCGGTCACGCGCGCACAGGTCAGTGTTTCGGTTCCGCGGGCGGCCGCACGGCAGATTCTCCGGGGGAACCGGCGCTTTCCTCGGCTGCGGCGATCTCCGGGGCGATGGGATGCGCGGCGGGATCAGTGGGCCGCTCCGGGTCGCTCGCGAGACTGGCGCGCTGCATCGGTTCGGGGACTATGAACCAGGCCAGGGCCGCTACGGCCAGTAGCGAACCGGTCACCGCCAGACCCGCACCGTAGGACAGGCGCTGGGCGATGGCACCGACCACGATGGGTCCGAGGACCGTGCCCAGATCCTGGGACATCTGGAAACCGGCCAGCATGGTGCCGCCACGGGCCCGGGAGCCGATGATATCGCCGACGGCGGCCTGCTGGGCGGGGGTGAACAGACCCGAACCGATACCGGCGACGAACGAGGTGACCAGCAGCCAGGTCAGGTTCGGCGCCAGGCCGAGGCCGGTGGTTCCGACACCGCACACCAGGGCGCCGGAGATCAGCAGGGGGCGCCGGCCGTAGGTATCGGAGAGGCGCCCGGAGAAGAACAGGACGGTCGCGTTGCCCGCGGCGAAAACGGTGAGCGCCACCCCGGCCATCCCGGACGGCTGGCCGAGAACCTCCACCACCAGCAGCGGAACGAGCGCCATCCGGACCCCGAACACCGCGGCACCATTGGCGAAGTTGGACCACAGCGCCGCCCGGTATTCGGGCCGGGACAAACCCTGGACGAAACTCACGGTGGTGACGTCGGCGGCGGATTCGGATTCGGTGATCCGGGAATCGCGCAGATTGAAATAGACGACCGCCACCGCGATGAGCAGGGCGACCGCGTAGATCAGGAACGGGGCGCGCAGACCGAAACCGGCCAGCGCACCGCCGACCAGGGGACCGGACAGCCCGCCGATCAGGAAACACGTCGACCACAAACCGGTGACGCGACCGCGTTCGGCGGGTGGGGACAGCCGGATCACCAGCGCCATCGAGGACACGGTGAACATGGTCGAGCCCACGCCGCCCAGGGAACGCAGCACCATCAACTGCCAGTAGGTCTGGGCGAAGGCGCTCGCCCCGGTGGAGATTGCGACGATGAGCAACCCGACCAGGTAGATCCGCCGCTCCCCCAGCAACTGCACCAATCGCCCGCTGACCGGCGCGAACAGTAGACGCATCGCGGCGAACGCGCTGACGATCGCGGACGCCGCAGCCACCCCGACGCCGAAGCTCAACGCGAACTGCGGCAGCACCGGCGAGACCAGGCCGAACCCCATCGAGATACAGAACGCGGCGGCGATCAGCACCCAGATCTCACTGGGCAGGGGCGCCCGGCCGGACTTGTTCATGCGGTGGCGCAGCCGGTGCCGGAGGGTCGGCTCGGCGACCGCGCTACGTCCACCTGATCCGTGTTCGCTCCCGGATTCGGGTCGATCGTCAGCTACGGGGTCACCACTCACCCAGGCAACCAACGCTGCGCCGGGCGTCACAATTCCCTGGGATCAATCGAGGTGCCGCCGGACATCGCGGAGCCGCGCCGCCCGGCACACCGTTCAACTCGGTTCGTCCGGGCCGGAATCTACTCCCGGTTGCGGAATCGGGATCGATACCGTGGGCACCTACGCCGACAATCCGACCGGTGTTGTGGCCGGTTACATCTAGTTGTCTTCCAGTACTCGCCCGACCAGTTCGCGTGCCGCGTCCTGGACTCGAGCGAGATGGTCGGGGCCGTGGAAGGACTCCGCGTAGATCTTGTATTTGTTCTCGGTACCCGACGGGCGGGCCGCGAACCACGCGTTTTCCGTACTCACCTTCAAACCGCCCAGTGCGGCGCCGTTGCCCCGGGCCCGGGTGGCGACCTCGGTGATAGGTTCGCCGGCGATCTCGGCGGCGGTCACCTGACCGGGGTCGAGCGCGGCCAGGAGTTTCTTCTGCTCGGCATCGGCGGGGGCGTCGATGCGGGCGTAGGCGGGGCTGCCGTGGTTGCGCTCCAGTTCGAGGTAGCGGGCCGACGGGCTCTGCCCGGTGACGGCGGCGATCTCGGCGGCCAGCAGAGCCAGCAGGATGCCGTCCTTCTCCGTGGTCCAGACGGTTCCGTCCATCCGCAGGAAAGAGGCACCCGCGCTCTCCTCACCACCGAAGGCGAGGCTGCCGCTGAACAGGCCGGGAACGAACCATTTGAATCCGACCGGCACCTCGTGCACATCCCGGCCCAGCACCCCGACGACCCGATCGATCATCGCCGACGTGACCGCGGTCTTTCCGATCTTGGAGAGCGCGTCCCAGCCGCGGCGGTTCGCCACCAGATAGTCGATCGCCACCGCGAGGAAATGGTTCGGGTTCATCAGGCCGCCGTCGGGGGTGACGATGCCGTGGCGGTCGGCGTCGGCGTCGTTGCCGGTGGAGATGTCGTAATCGTCCCGGATCGCCACCAGCGACGCCATCGCGTGCGGGGACGAGGGGTCCATCCGGATCTGACCGTCACCGTCGAGGGGCATGAAACTCCAGGTCGGGTCCACCGTCGGGTTCACGACCTCGAGCTCGAGGTCGTACCGCTGACCGATCTCCTCCCAGTAGTCGACGCTGGCGCCACCCATCGGGTCGGCGCCGAGCCGGATCCCCGCACCGCGGATGGCATCCAGGTTCAGCACGGCGGGCAGGTCGGCGATGTAATGGTCGAGGTAGTCGTAGCGACCGGCGGCGGCCATCGCCCGCGCCAGTGGTGCGCGTTTCACTTCGGCGAGACCACCGCGCAGCAGTTCGTTGGCGCGTTCGGCGATGGCGTCGGTGGCACCGGTATCGGCCGGACCGCCGTGCGGCGGGTTGTATTTGATACCACCGTCGCGCGGCGGATTATGCGACGGGGTCACCACGATGCCGTCGGCTTGCGGCCGGGTGATATCACGATTGTGGCGCACCACAGCGTGACTGAGCGCGGGTGTCGGCGTGTAACGTCCGCGCGCGTCGACTACGGCGCTGACATCGTTTCCGGCCAGCACCTCGAGCACGGTGGTCCACGCCGGTTCGGACAGGGCGTGGGTATCGCGGGCCAGATACACCGGCCCCGTGACCTCGCGTGTGGCACGGTATTCGACGACGGCCTGGGTGATCGCCAGAATATGCGCCTCGTTGAAGGTGGCGTCGAGGCTCGAGCCGCGATGGCCGGATGTCCCGAAGACCACCCGCTGGGTGGGTTCGGCGGGGTCGGGAACGCGGCTGTAGTACGCGGTCACCAGGCCCGGAACGTCCACCAGATCGCCGGGGCGGGCGGGCCGTCCGGCTCGGTTGTGCGCCATATTCGGAATTCCCTTCGTGGTCGGCCGGACCCGGCTGGTCATCGTGATCATCCGAAAAGGCCCCCCGCCACGGCACCGAGATAGACGGCGCCGAGGCAGATTCCGGTATTCAGCACGATATTTCCGAGCGCGTACCCGGTGGCGCCGCCGGTGGCGAGCCTCATCGTCTCGTATCCGAACGTGCTGAAGGTGGTGAACGCACCGCAGAATCCGATTCCCGCGCCCGCCAGCACCATGCCGCTCGTTTCCGCACCGATCAACGCACCCAATAGCGCTGAGCCGACAATGTTAACGGCCAGCGTGCCGAGGGGAAGATGGGAACGGGTGTACGCGGTCACCGTGCGGTCGAGCAGGTAGCGCGCGGGAGCGCCCAGCATTCCGCCCAGCACCACCCAGACCGCCGTCACCGGCTCCTCCGCTCGGCGCACGCTCGCCGACGGAGATCCGGACGCCCCGACACCACCATGACCCGACCCCTCTCGCTCGTACCGTCCTACGTTCAGCTCGTGCCGTACCGCGCTGGCCCGCCGCGTCTCCGGGCGATCCACCGGGTGGTCCCGGTTCCGGCGGCCACCGCGCTCAGGCAGACCACCACGGTTCCCCCGAGATAGCCGAGTGCCGTACCGGTGGCACCCGATCCGAGCAGTGTACGAACCTCGGAGCTGTAACTCGAAAAGGTGGTGAATCCACCCAGTACCCCGACCCCCAAAAAGGGACGAATCAACCGATGCGGTGACCACACCTCGGTGATCAGCACCATCAGTACGCCGATGGCCAGGCATCCGATGGTGTTGGCGAGCAAGGTGGCCCACGGAATCGTCCCGGGCCGGGCCGGAATCCGGAGCGCGAGCCAATACCGCAACCCTGCCCCCAGTCCCCCGCCGCAGGCGACGGCCGCGAGCACGAAAGCATCGGCCGGCCCGGGCTTTGCGGGTTCGCTCATACTCCGGCACCTCCGATCCAGGGGGCACGGCGACGGACCGTGCGCGGCGGATGTTCAGCGGCAACGTTATCCGCAGCAGACCAGGGAGTTGCGTTCGGCCGGATCGAAACGGTTCGCCTTAATTCGTAACTTGCTACCATTCCCGATGTGAACCTCGCCACCACTGCGTCCCGGACGCGTCGTCTCCGGGTGGATGCGGCGCGCAATCAACAGCGGATCATCGACGCGGCCCGGGAACTGTTCGCCGACCGTGGGTTGGAGATCACCCTGGACGATGTGGCCGAACGCGCAGGGGTCGGGGTGGGCACCGTCTACCGCCGGTTCGCCAATAAACGCGAACTCATCTCCGAGGTCTTCGCCGGCCATATCCGCGAATTCGGCGAGGCCGCACAGGATGCGCTCACGGCCGAGGATCCGTGGGACGGTCTGGTGCGCCTGTTCGAGTACGCGTGCCGGCATATGGCGACCAACCGGGGCTTCAGCGAAGTCATGCTGGAAATGAAGGATGATCCCGCGCGCCTGGGCTACCCGCGAGAGCAGATCGGACCGGTGGTCGCGGCGGTGATGGAGCGGGCACGGGACGCGGGTGTGGTGCAGCCGGGTATCGAGGCCACCGATCTGTTCGCGTTGATCTATATGGTCGATTCGCTCGCCGATTTCGCCCGGCCCGTCGATTCCGATATCTGGCGGCGCTATATGGCGATCACGCTCAACGGGATCCGGGCCGAGAACACACCGCCGCAGGCACTGACCGTGAACGCACTGAGCCTCGCCGAGGTCGAACAGGCCAAGGCCGCCAAACCGGGACCGTGCTCGGTGCGCCGCCGCTGACCAGTCATATTCTCCGCGAATTTTCCCGACGGCCGCTGCCGCCATCCCCTAATGTTGGACAGGTGACCAACTCATGGGTGAACTGGGCCGGCGATCAGCGGTGCGCACCGGCCCGGATGGCCGCTCCGCGCGATCACGCGGAGCTGGGCGGAGAGCTCGCACGAGCCGCCGCGGACGGACATCGCGTCCGCGTCGTGGGTTCCGGACACTCCTTCAACGACACCTGCCTCACCGACGGGCTACTACTCGACCTCTCCCGCATGAACCGCGTATTGGACGTCGACCGGAACGCCGGCCTGGCGCGAGTCCAGTCCGGGATCACCCTCGCGGCACTCAATCCCCGGCTCGACGAATACGGGCTCGCTTTCCCGAACCTCGGCGATATCGACGCGCAGACCATCGCCGGCGCCACCGCCACCGGAACGCACGGCACCGGCGGCCGGTTACCCAATCTCTCCGCGCAACTGCACGCGATCGAGCTGACGACCGCCGACGGCAGGACCGTCGAACTGACCGAGAATTCCGGGGCGGAGGCATGGCGCGCGGCGCGAGTCGGTATCGGCGCCCTCGGCGTGATCACCGCCTGCACCCTGCGGCTCGTACCCTCGTTCGTCCTCGAAGGCGTGGAGCGACCGGTTCCGGTCGAGGAGGTCCTGCGCGACCTGGACTCCTATATCGCCGGCAACGATCATTTCGAGTTCTATATGTTCGCCCACAGCCCCACGGCGATGACCAAACGCAACAACCGCGTAGAACTGCCGCCCGCGCCACGCCACCGGATCGTCGACTGGTTCGCCGATATCGCCGTGTCCAATCACGCGAGCGACGCGCTGTGCCGGCTGGCGCGCCGCCGGCCCACTCTCATCCCGCCGCTGCAGCGGGCCGCCGCATACGCCTTCAGCTATCGGCGGCAAGTGGACAGGTCCTATCGCGTGTTCACCACCCCGCGGCTGTTGCGGTTCACCGAAATGGAATACGCGATTCCACGCGAACACTCGGTCGAAGCCATCCGGGAGATCAAGGAAACCGCACAGCGTTTCGACAGCCCCATGCCGATCGAGGTGCGCTGGGTGGCGGGCGACGACGCGTTTCTCTCGCCCGCCGGCGGGCGCGAGACCTGCTATATCGCCGTGCACCAATATCAAGGCATGGACCACGAGCCGTTCTTCCGCGCCTGCGAGGCGATTTTCGACCGCTACGCGGGCCGGCCACACTGGGGTAAACGCCACTTCCAGACGGCGGAAACCTTGCGCCGGAAGTATCCGGATTGGGACCGGTTCGCCGCGGTGCGCCGCCATTACGACCCCGACGGCCGATTCACCAACAATTACCTCGACCGCGTGCTCGGCCCGATCTCAGCGGGCCAGAATCAGCTCGACCAACCGCGGTAGGGCGGTGCCGATGGGTTCGCGCACGACCTCGGTCGCCAGCGAATCATAGGGTGTGGGTTCGGCGTTCACGACGATCAACGACGCCCCCGCGGCCACTGCCCGCCCGCACAGCGATGCCGCCGGCTCGACCTGCAGTGATGTGCCGACGGCCAGGAATATCTCCGCGGTTTCGGCCGCGAGCGACGCTTTGAGCAGGGTGCGGTGGTCGAGCGCCTGGCCGAACATGATCACATCGGCCTTGAGGACCCCACCACATTCCGGGCACGGCGGATCGGCTTCACCGGCTCCGACCCGCTCGAGCGTTGCGGCCATACTCGCGGTATAGCCGCAGTTCACGCAGACCACATCGAACATGTTCCCGTGGATCTCGATCACCCGCTGCGGATCGGATCCAGCCCGTTGATGCAACCGGTCGACGTTCTGGGTGACGATGGTGAGCCCGCGCCCGGCGCGTTCCAATTCCACCAGCGCCAGATGCGCGGGGTTGGGTTCCGCGGCCCAGGCCGGGTTATCGCGACGGGCCCGCCAGGAGCGCTCCCGGAGCTCGGGGTCGGATACGTAGTTGTCGTAGGTGGACAGCAACTCCGCCACGGGATCCTCGGCCCACACTCCGCGCGGCCCGCGGAAATCGGGGATACCACTATCGGTGGAAATACCCGCCCCCGTCAGCACCGCGATACGGCCGGTGCGTTCGTGCCATGCGCTCACCGACGTCCCTCCGGAAGCGGGCACGCCCCGCGAGGATGTGCATGCGATCGAAGCGCGCACCGAGATGGAATCCGCATACCACAAGCTTAGGCAGACGCATCCACTGCCATCACGGAGCGGGTAACAGCAACTACATTGGTTAACTTTTGGCAAACCAAATGCGGGGACCGCAACATGATGCAAACCCGGAAAGAAACCTCCGGTACGGTTTCGGCGTGTCGAACCGACTCGGCCACTCTGAACAGTGCTTTTACCCTGAATATCACGCAGCGACCACACAATCGCACACCGGCGGACCGATCGCTGTGATGGTTCTCTCTAGATTTGCTGCCCAGTATCCAAGCAGAGATTTGTCCGTTACGGTGAACACAGTTGCCGCATCGACACCGAGACGGAGGTCCCGCCATGGTCAGCCACCGCGAACCCCGTACGGCAGATCTGCGGGCCGTGTACGCACCGGCCCAGCGCTACAGCAATAACGGTTTGATAACCCAGCAGGTGGGGTACCCCGAAAATATGACAGCAATGCGTAACCGACCCGCCCGGATCGCCGGTATGGAATGGGGCACCGCACTGCTGGCCCTTGCAACCTGCCTCATTTTCGGCACCGGTATCGCCGCCATCACCCAATCGTTTTCGACCGCACTCATCGCCACCGCCATCATCCTGGTCGGCCTGGGAATCACACTGCGCATCCTGAGATCGCCGCGCTGACTGCCGAACTCGCGCGCCCCGTTCCCGAAGACCTGCCCGCGGCACTAATCTGCGAGCATGGCATCCGGGGACGGGTCCGAGGAAAGCATCGGCGGAGACAGCGGCGGTCCGGGGCCACCGGCCGAACCGGTCGATGCGCCACCACGCGCCTCGCATACGGATCCCAGCGTGGACAGCGGCTGGCTCGACCGGCGCACCCGACCGCGCGGAAGTCACCGGCCGCGATGGTCCACCGTGCTGCTCGTCGCCGCATTCATCGCGGTTCTCACCCTCTACCTGCTGCTACAACCGGGCTGAGTACCGGCCGGGAATAATCCGGTTGCTCCAGCGCTTTAAGGTTGTCGACATGAAGGAGAAGGGGCGTAAGGTCATCGCGACCAACCGCCGGGCACGGCACAACTACACGATCCTGGACACCTACGAGGCCGGGATCGCGCTGGTCGGTACCGAAGTCAAGAGCCTGCGCGAGGGCAAGGCCTCTCTCGTGGACGCCTTCGCGACCGTGGACAACGGGGAAATATGGCTGCGCGGTGTGCATATCCCGGAGTTCAGCCACGGCACCTGGACCAACCACTCACCGCGGCGGGTCCGCAAACTACTGCTCCACAAACGCGAGATCGAACGCCTGGTCGGCAAATCGCGTGAGGGTAACCAGACGCTGGTCCCGCTGTCGATGTACTTCTCCGACGGCAAGGTGAAGGTGGAACTCGCCCTGGCCAAGGGTAAGCAGGACTACGACAAGCGACAGGACCTCGCCCGGCGAACCGCCGAACGCGAGGTCACCCGTGAAATCGGCCGCCGGATCAAAGGGATGCGCTGACGGCGCGGACGGCACCCGAAAACGGGAATGAACGACGGCGGCCGAGGTGTTAATATGACTAGCCCGGCAAGGTGCCGGGACGTGCGGGGCTGAACGGTTTCGACTGCGTACGTAGATTCAGGGGAAGCGTGTCGGTGCAGGCAAGAGACCACCGTAAGCGTCGTTGCAACCAATTAAGCGCCGATTCTCATCAGCGCGAGTACGCTCTCGCTGCCTAAGCGATAGCGTCTCTGTCGGCCCGAGGTACGCCCTCGGCTTCGGTGCCGGCATCAGCTAGAGGGCTCACCGCGCGACTCGGTCGCGGAGTAACGCGGGACATCCAACAGCGACTGGGATCGTCATCCCGGCTTGTTCGCGAGACCGGGAGATCCGAGTAGAGGCATAGCGGACTGCACACGGAGAAGCCCTGGTGACGCGGCGGAGGACCCGGGTTCGATTCCCGGCAGCTCCACTCACGAAGGCCCGGTCCATACGGACCGGGCCTTCGTCGTTCGCCGAGGTCGAGGGCCGGACGATGCGTGATCCGGGCCCGCCGGACGGGAACCGATCTCCACGGCGGCGCGATGACCGTAGGCGCCGGTACCAGTCGGCGGTAGCGTGGAAACCACAGCTCACGGTGGTCGCCGCTGGTGAGCCGGTCTGCGAAAGAGGTGGCGCCATGACCGAAATACGCGATCCCGGTCAGGACCGCGCCCGAGCGAGTTCCGACTACCGACTGATGGACGAGGTACTCGACATCGGTGACGAGGAGCGCGAGGACCTGGACTACGACTTGGGCGACGACGATCAGGCCGATGAGGTCCGCGAGTACGAGCGTTATATCACCGACCCCCGGACGAGCTGGTCATCCGCGATCACGAAAACGACGACACCGGCCACTTGGGCATCGCCAGTGAACTCGACCAGGAGTGGAGTCGCCGTCGGCATCGCGAGGAGGTGCGCGCCGAGGACAAGCGGCCCGCGGAGGCAGCGGCCATGGAGATTCACGACGAACCCGGGGATTGACCGATCGGCTCCCTATCGTCCGCCCGTGCGGCGGACGATAGGTTCGATGTCATGAGCGAGTTCGCGGGGTTTCCGATCGCAGGGCCGGACTTCTACGAAGATCTCGAGGCCGACAACTCGAGGATATTCTGGACCGCCAACAAGCACATATACGAGGAGTCCGTGAAGCGCCCGATGACCGCGCTGATCGCCGATCTCGAACCCGGCTTCGGTCCCGCCAAGATCTTCCGCCCCTACCGCGATGTGCGGTTCTCGAAGGACAAGTCGCCGTACAAGACCCATCAGGGCGCGGTAGTGCATACCGCGCCCGGTGTCGGCTGGTACGTCCAGATCGGCGCACCCGGGCTGTTCGTGGCCGGCGGCCTGTACGCGGCCGCACCGGACCAGCTGGCCCGCCTGCGCACCACCATCGACGACGACGTGCGCGGCGCGGAGCTCGAGAAGATCGCGAACAAGCTCGTGCGGGCCGGGTACACCCTCGGCGGCGACAAGCTGAAGACCCGCCCCAAGGGCTACCCCATCGACCACCCGCGCATCGACCTGCTACGGCACAAATCGCTGGTGCTCAGCCGCGAGTTCGGCGCCCCCGACTGGCTGACGACACCACGGGCAGCCACGGAGATCCGCAAGTCATGGGAGACCCTCCGGCCGATCGTCGAATGGCTCGGGGCCGTCGCCGCACCATAGACATGGTTGTCTGTTACTTCTTGTCGCACTAACATGGGCGAAGCTGGTGTCGCGTGCCACCGTATTCGGGCGCGGCAGTTGCCGGTGGCGATCGAGGAGGATCGATGAGGCTGTTCCGCAACCCTGCCTCCGGGCAGGTGACCGATCCGGGGCAGGTAGCGCTCACCGCCCGTAACGTCCGCTTCGACTGGACCGCCCTGCCGCTGCACTGGATGAAACGCGAGCCCATCGCCTCGCATGTGCTGAACGCGCTGAATCTGCTACTCCCCGAGGGTGAACGCAGCTTCCTGGCGACCTTCGGCGAAGCGCTGCCGTTCGTGCGGGACGAGAAACTGCGCGAGGATATGCTCGGATTCATCGGGCAGGAATCCATGCACGCCGAAACCCATGCCGATTCCCACGAAATGCTCTTCGACGCCAACGGCGTCGACCCGCGGCCGTATGTGCAGCAGACCGAATACCTGTTCCGTAAGACCGTCGGACCGCGGCGATCCACCGCCACGCGGGCGGGAAGGCAGCAACTGGTGGACCGGCTCGCGGTGATCTCCTCGCTGGAACATTTCTTCGCGTTCCTCGGCGATTGGGTGCTCAACAGCGAACTGGAGCGGTTCGACGCCGATCCGCGGATGCTCGATCTGTATCGGTGGCACGGGGCCGAAGAGGTCGAACATCGCCATGTGGCCCACGATGTCGCCGAATATTTCGGGGTCGGCTATCTGCGCCGCGGCGCCCTGATGGTGCTGGTCTTCCCCACGTTCCTGGTTCTGCTCGTGCGCGGGACCAAATACCTGGTGCACCGGGACCCCGCGCTGCCCGACCTGGGATACCCCCGGCTGCTCCTGGAGATCCTGGGATCGATGTGGCGCGGGGCCCTCCCCGGAGTTCCCGCCCTGCTGGTCAGTGCACTGTCGACCTTCAAGCCCGGCTACAGCCCGGAATCCGTCGGTTCCACCGCACAGGCCATCGCCTATCTGGCCCAGTCACCGGCGGCCCGGGCGGCCTCGTGACGGTCCAGACCCCGAAACAGTCCCTACCACTGCCCGCCGACCTGCACGGCAGACACCGCCGGGACCGGACGCTGCGCCTACTCGACGCGGTGGTGAACGCGCGACTGAACTGGACCGCGCTCACCAACCGGCGCGACCCGGCGCCGCGGGCCGACGACCGGCGGATCCCTGTCGTGGTCACCGGGCGGCGGGTGGAAGCATCCGACGAAGACGTGGTGAGCCTGCGTTTCCAGGCACCCGACCGCCGCGAGCTGCCCCGCTGGCGACCCGGTGCGCACCTGGACGTCGAACTACCGTCGGGAGCCCTTCGGCAGTACTCGCTGTGCGGCGATCCGGCCGATACCCGCAGCTACCGGATCGCGGTGCGCCGCATCCCGGACGGTGCCGGTTCGAACGAGGTACACCGGGCGCTGCCGGTCGGCAGCGCGTTGGTGGTGCGGGGCCCGCGCAATGCGTTTCCGTTCGCCGCGCCGGGTTACGGGTCGCGGGCTGCGCGGGTTCGTTTCGTGGCCGGCGGTATCGGTATCACCCCGATCCTGCCCATGCTGCGACTGGCCGAATCGCTCGGTATCGACTGGACCATGGTGTATTGCGGACGGGCCCGCGACACCCTGCCGTTCCTGGACGAGATGAGCCGCTTCGGTGATCGCGTCACGGTGCGTACCGACGACGAACACGGTCTGCCCACCGCCGCGGAACTGCTGTCCGGGGTCGTCCCCGGGACGGCTGTGTACTGCTGCGGACCGGCTCCGATGGTCACCTCCGTCGCCGCGCTGGTACGTGAAATACCGGAGGTGGAACTGCATTCCGAGCGGTTCTCGGCGCCGCCGATCGTGGACGGCGTCCCGTTCGAGATCGAACTGGGTGCCGGCGGCCAGGTGATCGCGGTCCCCGCGGACCGGTCCGCCCTCGACGTACTCCTGCGGCACCGGCCGGATCAACCGTATTCGTGCCGGCAAGGCTTCTGCCGCACCTGCAAGGTCCGGGTGCTCGCAGGCGTTCCCGACCACCGCGACGGTGCCCTGACCGATACCGAACGCGACCGTGGCGACCTCCTGGTCTGCGTATCACGGTGCGCGGGTGGACGTCTGGTACTGGACCTGTAGCTCTCGACAACCCGCACACAGCACGAGGAGACAGCGTGACGGCATCGATATCGGAGATCCCCGCGACCGAACGGACGGTTCACCACCGTGGATTCGACCTCGCGGTGCACGAATACGGCGATCCGGACGCCGAGACCGTCATCCTGGTGCACGGCTGGCCCGATACCCATCACCTGTGGAACGGTGTGATTCCGCTGCTGGCCGACCGTTTCCACGTGGTCGCCTACGATACGCGCGGGCACGGCGCCTCCACCCACACCGCCCGGGTCGCCGATTTCCGGCTCGCGGAACTGGCCGCCGATTTCTACGCCGTCGCCGACGCGGTGAGCCCCGACCGGCCGGTCCATGTACTCGCGCACGATTGGGGTTCGGTACAGGTCTGGGAGGCGGTATGCGAACCGCGGGCCACCGACCGGATCGCCTCGTTCACCTCGGTATCCGGCCCGAATCTGGACCATCTGGCCGCGTGGGTGCGGGCCCGGTTGCGCAAGCCCGGTCCGCGCAATATCTGGCAGCCGTTCACCCAGCTGCTGTCCTCGGCGTACACCGGGTTCTTCATGACCCCCGGGTTGCCGCGCCTGGCTTTCGGTCTGCTCGCCACCGAGCAGCGCTGGCGGCGGTTCATCCAGATCATGAACAACACAGCGCCGTCGACGATTTTCTTCGGCCCGACCCTGAAGCAGGACATGGTGAACGGCCTGCTGATCTACCGGGCCAATATCCTCGCGCATATGCTCGAACCGCGGGAGCGGACAACCGATGTACCGGTCCAGTTGATCGTCGCGGGACGCGATATCGCGGTCCGGCCGGCCGGATACGACGATTCCGCCCAGTGGGTTTCGCGGCTGTGGCGTCGCGATGTACCGGCCGGGCACTGGATGCCGTTCTCCCACCCCGAACTGCTGGCGACCGCGACCACCGAACTCGTGGACGCGGTGAACGACGGCGAGTTCGCCGCCGGAAGCGCGGAGAAGATCCCCGGCGAGGACGCGCGGCAGCAGCCGCGGCGGCTACGAGTCGCGGACTAGCGATTCCGGCGGGCCACTCTGCGCCCGGCCGAAACGGTCACCCCAGGCGCGGATCTGCGTGAGCAGTTCCGGCGGTTCGAGGACGCGGAATTCGGCCTCGAGAGAGCCGAGCGCCATGGTGGGCCAGTCCAGCGAATCGGTGGTCATCGATACCCGGCAGCGACCGGAATCGACCGCCTCGACCGAACCCCAGCGCCCGATCCGCTCACGGACGGTCTCGGCCGGGGCTTCGACCAGGGCCTCGATCCGATACGGGCGCGGCATATTGTCCACCCCGGCCCGGACGAACTCCGCGGCATCGGCGGTCGGCAGCTCACGCGGACGGAAACGGGAGCCGTCGCCGGCGGGTGCGGTGAGCCGGTCGAGGCGGAAGCTGCGCCAGTCGTGCCTGGTCAGGTCGAAGGCCACCAGGTACCAGCGGCGACCCAGCGATACGAGACGATGTGGCTCGATATACCGCTCGCTGCGCCGGCCGTCGGCGGCGGTGTAGGAGAAACGCATCCGCTCGCTGTCCCGGCAGGCCAGGGCGATGGTGGTGAGGGCCTCCGGGTCCGGGCCCGGGCCGGGCCGGCCGCCCCAATCAGCGGGTACGGTCATGGCCCGGATCGCTTCCACCCGGCGGCGCAGCCGCGGCGGCATCACCTGGACCACCTTCGCGAGCGCGCGCACCGAGGATTCGGCGACCCCCTCGACCATGCCCTGCATCGCGGTCTGCAGCCCGATGACCAGCGCCACCGCCTCGTCGTCGTCGACCATCAGCGGAGGCAGGGCCGCGCCTGCCGCGAGCTGGTAGCCGCCCTCGACGCCCCGTTGCGCCTCCACCGGATAGCCGAGATCGCGCAGGCGATCGATATCGCGCCGCAAGGTCCGCGCCGAAACCCCGAGCCGCCCGGCCAGCTCGTTACCGGGCCAGTACTTATGGGTCTGCAGCAGCGACAGCAGGCGCAGGGTCCGCGTGCTCGTATTCGCCATACCCCCATTGTTCTCGAATTGCGGCCGGATTCTGACCGCTGGGGTGCCGGTTCACGCCGGTCGCGAGATACCGGCCGGCCTATTTGGGTTTACCGTGCATGGAGACTCCCGCGATGGTGCGGGCGCTGATCGAACCGTCCGCGTGCTTACGGCCGTAGACCATCACCGGAGCGCCGATATCGATCCCGGCCGGATCGCTCGCGATAGCGACATAGAGATTGGTTTCGCCATCGGTGTACACAACGACATCGGACCGGGTGAGTTCGCTGTGAACCGAGAGGGTACCGCCGTCATTGTCCGTGACTTTGCCGAAGACGAATCCGATTCCTACATCGGGTGAATCCGGTCCGTCTGCCGGAGGATCGGGGGGTGCCGGTGCGGCGGTGGGCGTTTGCCGAGCGCCACCCGTAGCGGGGGCCGCCGCGGCGAATGTGCTGACGCCCGGGCCGGCCGCCGCAGAGGGTGCGGTCTCGCGGCCGAGGCAGAAGCCACCGGCGATCAGCAGGACGACGAGACCGAGTACCAACCCCACCAGCGCGTGCCCTCCCCAATGAACCGGGCGGCCGCCGTCCCGCTCCGGATGAGCGGTACGGTCCGCATCCCCGGCATCGGGCCCGGCCTGCACCACCGGCACCCGGGCTTCAGCACGGGCTTGTTCCGCGAGGGGAAGGCGAGCGTCTGTCCCCCGTGCTTGCGCCTCGGTCTCGACGGCCCCGATTCCGATGGGCACCGTCGCCGGCTCCACGGCGGATTCTGTAACCGTGGGTTCCCCGGCGGCAGCAGGAGTCGGTCCGGACAAGCCGATTCCGTGGCGCGAGAACGACCACGGTGTCGGCTTCTCGGACATAAATCCAGGCTAGGTGCAGCGTCCAGTCCCCTATCACCACTGGCGGGAGGAATCATCGGACGAAAGCTGTTCGGGGCCGGGGTGATCCGTTCATCCAGCCGCCAGCACCTCGAGCACCTGTTCGCCGTAGCGGGCCAGTTTGTTCTCACCCACGCCGCTCACCTCGCCCAGCGCGGCCATATCGGCGGGCTTACGCGCCGCGATATCGCGCAACGTCGCGTTCTGGAACACCACATAGGCGGGGACGCCCTGTTCCTTGGCCGTATCGGAACGCCACTGGCGGAGTTTCTCGAACAGCTCGGCATCCGCGTCGGTGAGGTCGGCGGGCGCGGATTTGGCGGCCTTGGCACTGCGTGCCGCACGCGAGGGAGTCGGCCGCTCGGGTTCCCGGCGCAGACGGACCGTGCGACCGTCGAAGAGAACGCTTTCGCTGGCCTCGGTCAGCGTGAGGACACCGTAGTCACCGTGCACCGCGAGCAGACCTTGCGCGAGCAATTGGCGGACGACTCCGCGCCATTCGGTATCCCGCAGATCGGCACCCACCCCGAACACACTCAGCTCGTGGTGGTCGTACTGCTGCACCTTCTGGTTCTTCTTGCCGAGCAGGATATCGATGAGATGGCCCGCACCGAAGCTTTGCCCGCGCTCCCGTTTCAGTCGCAATACGGCCGACAGCAGTTTCTGCGCGGCGACGGTGCCGTCCCAGGATTCGGGCGGGCTCAGACAGGTATCGCAGTTCCCGCACGGCCGGGGGTCCTGGCCGAAATAGGCGAGCAATTGAGCGCGGCGGCAATCGACCGTCTCGCACAGGGCGAGCATCGCGTCGAGGTGCAGTTGCAGCTGACGGCGGTGGGTCATATCGCCGTCGGAGGAATCGATCAGCTTGCGCTGCTGGACCACATCCTGCAGCCCGTAGACCATCCAGGCTGTCGACGGCAGCCCGTCCCGGCCGGCACGGCCCGTCTCCTGGTAGTAGCCCTCAACGGATTTGGGCAGATCCAGGTGGGCGACGAAACGGACATCGGGCTTATCGATACCCATCCCGAAGGCGATGGTCGCGACGATGACGAGCCCTTCCTCACGCAGGAAGCGGGCCTGGTTCTCGGCACGGGTGCGGTGGTCGAGGCCCGCATGGTACGGCAGTGCGCGAATCCCGTTCTCGGTGAGGAACGCCGCGGTCTTCTCCACCGAATTCCGCGATAGGCAGTAGACGATTCCGGCATCGCCCGGATGCTCGGTGCGCAGGAATTCGAGGAGTTGACGATCGGGCCGGTTCTTCGGCTCGATCCGGTATTGGATATTGGGCCGGTCGAAACTCGCGACGAATCGGCGTGCCCCGCCCAGGTCGAGCCGGGTGATGATCTCGTCGCGCGTCTTCTCCGTTGCCGTGGCGGTCAGCGCGATGCGGGGGACGTCCGGCCATTTCTCGTGTAGCAGTGACAGGGCCAGGTAGTCGGGCCGGAAATCGTGACCCCACTGCGAGACACAATGCGCCTCGTCGATCGCGAACAGGGCGATCCGCCCGCGCCCGAGCAGCTGGACGGTGGATTCCATCCGCAACCGTTCCGGCGCGAGATACAGCACATCGAGCTCACCGGCCACGAATTGCGCCTCGACCGTCCGGCGTTCGTCCGGGAACTGGGTCGAATTGAGGAAACCGGCCCGGACACCGAGCGCGCTCAGCGCGTCCACCTGGTCCTGCATGAGCGCGATGAGCGGGGATACCACCACACCGACACCGTCACGGACCAGCGCGGGTATCTGATAACACAGCGATTTCCCGCCGCCGGTGGGCATGAGTACCAGTGCGTCCCCGCCGCCGATCACCTGCTCGACGATGCCGCGCTGTTCACCGCGGAAACTGTCGTACCCGAAGACCCGGCGTAACACCTCATGGGCGGGGTCGTCGGGGTGAGCGGGAGGTGCCACAGCGGTGTCTTCGGCGGTATCCACGCGGCCATCCTACGAGCGACGGCGATACCCCCGCCGCGAGAAGTACGACCCGGAGTGCTGGATCACCCGAGTTGTCCCCATGGGGACAACTCGGGTGCACGGCCCGTCGAGCCGGTCATCATCCGATGCCGGGCATCGGTGAATCGCTTCCCGTAGGTTGCGATCCATGGCTTCAGCGATGACACGGACTCGCGCCGCACTGTGCGCGATGGCTTTGGCCGCAGGGGGGCTCGCCACCGTTCCCGCGGCCCACGCCCAGGTGCTGCCACCGTCGTGCGTGGACGGATGGCAATCGGAGACCCTGCTCGAGGGCGCCGGCAATCTGGAGAATCTGGACTCCGACGGTGCCGGCGGCTTCTATGTCACCGGTATCCGAGACGGGTACCTGGCCCATATCTCCGCCGACGGCGCATTCGACAAACTGGTCACCGGCCTCGATCATCCGGCGGGCGTCCGGGTGGCCGGCAGCTCGGTGTACTTCCTCACCGGCGACGGCTTCGCGGAGGCGCCCGGCACGCTGCAACGCTACGACACCGAGACGGGCGCGGTGACAGTGCTGCTCACCGGCCTCAACGGCCCGAACGGACTGCTCGTGCTGCCGGACGGCGATCTACTGTTCACCAATATCGGCGTGCGCGGCGGACCGGCCGGAATCTCCCGCTACCGGCCGTCCACCGGCGAGTTCACCCCCGCCTGGTCCCCGGTACCACTTACCAACGGCCTGGCGCTGGCGCCCGACGGCAACTCGATCTACACGAGCAATATGACCCTGAGTCTGTTCCGAATTCCGCTGAACGCACCGGCCGAAGCACCGGTTGTCGCCGGTCTCCCCGGTTTCGTCGCCCTGCCCGACGATATGGAGGCCACCCGCGCCGGCGACCTCTTCGTCGCCGACCACCTCGCCGGCGCTGTGTACCGAGTGGACCCGGAGACGGGAACGGGCTGCGCCGTTATCACCGGCCTGATCGAACACCCCGACCCGATCCGGATACCCCCGGATGGCGCCACCTCGGTCCGCATCGCCCGGGACGGCGATGCGTGGGCGTTGTACGTCACCAGCATGGACGGCACCCTGCGCCGGCTCCGGCCGCCCGCCGGTATCGACCTCACGCCCGCCGACGCGTCCCGGCGGTAACCCGGGAAAACGGCTGCGCCCCAGCACAACCCCGGGGCCGGCCCGGCGACCTTCGTCTTCGGTCGGGAAATTTCCTCCTCAGCGTTATTGAGGTCAAAAAGTGGCCGCTATGGGTCATAACGTGGTCTTCGAACACGGAAACGAACCGTTTCAACGCAGCCCCGACGAAAGGCGCACACCATGGCCGAGACCACCGCCCTCCACGAAACCGGCACCACCCCCCTGACCGGCGAACGCGCCGATCTGCTCGCGGTACTGGGCAAAACACGCTTCTTCCTGCGTTTCACCACCCGCGATCTGACCGACGAGCAGGCGGCGAGCAGCCCGGCACCCAGCGAACTGTGCCTCGGCGGCCTGATCAAACACGTCACCGGCGTCGAGCGCAGCTGGGCGGATTTCATTGTGGAAGGCACCGGAGCCATGAAGGACTTCGACGATATGACCCCCGAGGATTTCGCCGCCCGCGTCGACGAGTTCCAGCTGCTGCCCGGTGAAACCCTCGCCGGTGTCCTGGACACCTATGCCGAGGTGGCCGCCCGTACCGATGCCATGATCGCGACCGTCGACCTGGACCATGCGTGGCCGCTGCCCCAGGCGCCGTGGTTCCAGGAGGACGCGTGGTCGACCCGGCAGGTACTACTGCACATCATCGCCGAGACCGCGCAGCATGCCGGCCACGCCGACATCATTCGTGAGGCGATCGACGGCCAGAAAACCATGGGCTGATCCGGTGACCGGCCCCGTCCGACTCTGCCGGTCGGGGCTCGGTCGCGTGGGAGACCGCGGGGCCGCCCGGAATCAGACGCCCAGGCGATCCAGTGCCTGCTGATGTACGCGCCCGTTGGTCGCCACCGCATCACCTCCGTGCGGGCCCGCCTGCCCGCTGAGGGAGGTGAAGGTGCCACCGGCCTCCCGGACCAGGATGTCCAGCGCGGCCAGATCCCAGAGCGAGACCTCGGGTTCGGCGGCGATATCCACCGCCCCCTCCGCGACCAGGCAGTAGCTGAAGAAATCGCCGTACCCGCGTACCCGCCAGACCTCATCGGTGAGGCCGATGAACTTCTCCCGCAGGCCCCGGTCGCGCCAGCCGGACAGGCTGGAGAACGCCAGACTGGCCGACCCCAGATCGGCGACAGCGGATACCGAGATCGGCTGGGGCGCGCCGGGATGGAAAGTCGACCAGGCACCCTGTCCCGCGGCGGCCCACCAGCGGCGCGCCAGAGCGGGCGCGCTCACTACGCCCACTACCGGCACCCCGTCCTCGAGCAGCGCGATGAGCGTGGCCCACACCGGGACGCCGCGTACGAAATTCTTCGTACCGTCGATCGGATCGACCACCCACTGCCGGCCGGTGAACTCGGCATTCCCGCCGAACTCCTCCCCCAGTACCGAATCCTCGGGCCGGCCGTGCCGCAGGATCCGGCGGATCGCCTCCTCCACGGCGAGGTCGGCGTCCGATACCGGGGTGAGGTCGGGTTTCGCGTCGACCTTCAGGTCCAGGGCACCGAACCGTTCCCGGGTGATCGCGTCCGCCTCGTCGGCCAGGCGTAACGCGAGTTCGAGGTCAGAGGAGTGAGCAGCCACATCGAAACCCTATCGAGTCGGATCCGGCGCGGCGGGATCCGCCGCCGGTGCCACCGATCTGTGACTCAGGCCGCCACCGCGCCGGCCGCGACGAGTGCACCAGGACGCCGCGAGCGAAAGGCACCGGGCGCCGACCGGGGCCGCGCCGTTTCACCACGCCGGACGCTGCTAGTAGCCTTGTTTACCGTGCATCCAGACGTAACCGCCGACCTCGCCGAACTCGACGCGACTCTGAAGACCGTCGAGTCGGTCCTCGATATCGAGGAGCTGCGCCGTCGCATAGACGAGCTGGAGCACCAGGCCGCCGACCCCGAGCTGTGGAACGACCAGGACCACGCGCAACGAGTCACCAGCGAGCTGTCTCATGCTCAAGGTGAACTCCGGCGGGTCGAGGAGTTACGGCAGCGCCTGGAGGATGTGCCGGTGCTCTACGAGCTGGCCGAGGAGGAAGAGGGCGAGGCGAGAACCAGCGCTCTCGCCGACGCCGACGCCGAGCGGGCCGCACTGCACACCGATGTCGAAGCGCTCGAGGTGCGCACCTTGCTGTCGGGTGAATACGACAAGCGGGACGCGCTGGTGAACATCCGCTCCGGCGCGGGCGGGGTGGATGCCGCGGACTGGGCCGAGATGCTGATGCGCATGTACATCCGCTGGGCCGACCGGCACAAGTACTCGGTCGAGGTCTACGACACCTCCTATGCCGAGGAAGCCGGGATCAAGAGCGCGACATTCGTGGTGAAGACCCCGTACGCCTACGGCACCCTCTCGGTGGAAATGGGCACGCACCGCCTGGTCCGGATCAGCCCGTTCGACAACCAGGGCCGCCGCCAGACCTCGTTCGCCGAGGTCGAGGTGCTTCCGGTGGTCGAGACCACCGACCATATCGAGGTGCCCGAAACCGATATCCGGGTCGATGTCTACCGTTCCTCCGGGCCCGGTGGGCAGAGCGTCAACACCACCGACTCCGCCGTACGGATCACTCATATCCCCACCGGGATCGTGGTCACCTGCCAGAACGAGAAATCGCAGCTGCAGAACAAGGTTTCGGCCATGCGGGTCCTGCAGGCGAAACTGCTCGAACGCAAACGCCAGGAAGAACGCGCCCAGATGGACGCGCTCAAAACCAACGAGGGCGCTTCCTGGGGTAACCAGATGCGCTCCTATGTGCTGCACCCGTACCAGATGGTCAAGGATCTGCGCACCAACTACGAGGTGAACAACCCCTCGTCGGTACTCGACGGCGATATCGACGGATTCATCGAATCGGGAATCCGCTGGCGGATGAGTACAGTTCTGCAGGAGAGCTAGCGGCCCCGGATCCCGGGAATCGCAAGCCATCCGGTGCGGCAAGTAGGAGCAGGTGGACTGATGGGTTCGGAGGGGACCGAAACTCTCGCCGCAGCGTTGACGGCGTCCTCGGATGTGACCTCCTGGTTGCGTTCATCCGGTCTGGAGATCATCCTGCTGATCCTGGGCGCCATGCTGTTCGCGCGTTTCGCGACCTATGTCCGCGACCGGGTGACCCACCGGATCGATTCCGGATTCCGCGGCGGCGACGCACTCGTACGGTCCGAGGAGGCCAAACACCGGCACGCCCTGGCGCAGGTGCTGACCTGGGTCGTACTGACCGTCGCGTATGTACTGGTCGCGATGGAAGTGCTGCAACGGCTCGGGTTCTCCATGTCGGGGCTGGTCGCACCCGCCGCGGTCCTGGGCGCCGCGCTCGGTTTCGGTGCCCAGCGCATCGTGCAGGACATCCTGGCCGGGTTCTTCCTGATCACCGAGCGCCAGTACGGTTTCGGCGATGTGGTGCGGATCGCGGTCACCGGTATCTCCGACCCGGCCGAGGGCACGGTGGAGGATGTGACGTTGCGGGTCACCAAATTGCGCAACCCGGACGGTGAGGTGGTCACCGTCCCGAACGGCCAGATCGTGAAAGTCACCAATCTGTCCAAGGATTGGGCGCGCGCGGCGATCGATGTGCCGGTCGCCGCGAGCGCCGATATTCTGCGGATCAACGAGGTGCTGCACGAGGTCGGCGGGCAGGCCTACCGCGATCCCCGGCTCGAACCGCTGCTGCTGGACGAACCGACGGTCATGGGGGTCGAGGATCTGACCGTGGACCAGATGAACATCCGGATGGTGGCCCGGACACTTCCGGGCAAACAGTTCGAGGTGAGCCGCGAGTTGCGGGTCCGGGTGGCCGCCGCGATGCGCCGGGAGGGATTGCATGCGCGCACGTAGATCGACAGTGATACTCGCCGGTACCTGGCTGGCGACCTTCGTCCTGTACCTGTTCGTCAAACCGGACGATATCGTCCAGCACAACCCCGCACCCATATCCAGCGTGCACCCGGCGGACCCGGAAAAGGCCACCCCGGCGATCGCCGTCCGCATCCCATAGCACCCCGGATGCGGCCGACCGGCGCCTTCGTTATCGAATGGTTACACTGATCCCTCGTGATCACCCTGCGCAACGTCAGCAAGTCGTATCCGACCGCTACACGAGCCGCGCTGGAGCACGTCACCGTACATATCGACAAGGGTGAGTTCGTCTTCCTCATCGGCCCGTCCGGTTCCGGTAAATCGACCTTCATGCGGTTGCTGATCAAGGAAGAGGCCCCGACCGAGGGGGAGATACATGTCGCGGATTACCGGGTGGACGGGCTTCCCGGCCGGCGAGTACCCAAGCTGCGACAGCGTATCGGTTGCGTTTTCCAGGATTTCCGGCTGCTGCAGCAGCGGACGGTCGCACAGAATGTCGCCTTCGCCCTGGAGGTGATCGGTAAGCGGCGCCAGTTCATCGAGCGGACCGTTCCCGAGGTACTGGAACTGGTAGGGCTGGGCGGTAAGGCCGACCGGCTGCCGAGTGAACTGTCCGGCGGCGAACAGCAGCGGGTCGCCATTGCCCGAGCCTTCGTGAACCGTCCGCTGGTACTGCTGGCCGACGAACCCACCGGCAACCTCGACCCCGAGACGAGTTACGAAATCATGCTCCTGCTCGAGCACATCAACCGGATGGGCACCACCGTGCTCATGGCCACCCACGACCCCCTGATCGTGGACGGTATGCGCCGTCGGGTGGTGGAACTCTACGACGGCCATCTGGTCCGCGATCAGGCGACCGGCGGTTACGAGGTGGGCCGGTAATGCGTTTGGGATTCCTGTTCGGCGAGGTCTCCGAGGGCCTACGCCGCAACGTCACCATGACCATCGCGATGATTCTGACCACCGCGGTATCGCTGACGATGCTCGGCGGCGGCCTGCTGGCGGTCCGGATCGCCGATAAGACCGAGCAGTACTTCCTGGACCGGTTGGAGGTGCGCCTCTACCTGACCGAGGATGTCTCCGCGACCGACCCGGACTGCGCGAACGATCCCTGCCGCACGCTCACCGCGGATCTGAAATCCGTCGACGGCGTGGAGAGCGTGCAGTACCTCAACCGGGACGCGGCGGTCCGGGAGGCCAAGGAGAAAACCTTCAAGGACCAGCCCGAACTGGCCGAGTATGTGAGCGAGACCCCGCTTCCGGCGTCGCTGCGGGTCAAGATGACCGACGCGTCGCTGTACCCGACCATCTACGAGCAGTTCTACGACCGCCCCGGTGTCGGTATGGTCCGCAACGACAAGGACATCGTGGACCGGCTGGTCAGTCTGTTCGACGGTCTGCGCAACGCGGCGTTCGGTCTGGCGCTGCTGCAGGCGGTGGCGGCGCTGCTGCTGATCGCGAATATGGTGCAGATCGCGGCGTTCACCCGGCGCACCGAGGTGCACATCATGCGTCTGGTCGGCGCGACCCGCTGGTACACCCAGTTACCGTTCCTACTGGAAGCCGTCGTCGCCGCGCTGGCGGGTGGCCTGCTCGCGACGGCCGGCCTGTTCGCGGCCCGGCCGCTGGTCATCGACCGCGCCCTGGGCGATCTGTTCGCCAGCAATGTCTTCCCGCAGATCACCTATGACGACATCTTCACCATCGCGCTGATGGTGATGCCGGTCGGTGTCGTGTTCGCCGGTCTCACCGCGTACGCGACGCTGCGCTGGTACGTCCGGGAATAGCGACCGACCGAGGAACCGTCCGAGCTGCCGCCCGTCCCGATCCCGGGGCGGGCGGTTCGGCGCCCGACGGCCTCCGTTGTGTCCGCTCACCAGGACGAGCCCGTGACTCGACGCCGTTCTTACTCCGCAGTAAGATAGCCTTACTCCGCAGTAAGATACCTGGGGCCGACCCTCACCCCGCGCGAGAAAACAGGTGATGATGAGCATTCGAGAGAGCGCTACCAAGCGGCGTCCGGACCACGGCGCCCGCCAGGAGAACGGGGTGGGCCTGCACCAACCCAAACGGGATTGGATGGGCGCCGCCATGCGAGTCATGTCGACGATCACCGGCTCGGAACTCGCCGAGAAGTACAACCTGCGCAAACCGATCGACCGGGTCACCTACGAGAGCACCAAGACCGGATTCCGGACCCTGGGTGCGGCAACCCGCGCGTTCAACAAGGTCGCCGGCGGCGGTGCGCCCAAACGGCTGCCCGACAACGAGTCGAAGACCAAGGACTACTTCGATCTCACCCCCACCGACGAACAGCAGATGATCGTCGAAACCGTCCGCGAGTTCGCGGCCGAGATCCTACGGCCCGCCGCGCACGACGCCGACGAGGCGGCCGCCGCGCCGAAGGATCTACTGGGCCGCGCCGCGGAACTGGGCATCACCCTGATCAACGTGCCCGAGGAACTCGAGGGCGCGGCGACCGAGCGCGGCGCCGCCACCAATGTGATGGTGGCCGAAGCCCTGGCGCACGGCGATATGGGTCTGGCTCTGCCGTTGCTGGCGCCCAGCGGCGTCGCGGTGGCGCTGTCCCAATGGGGTACCGATGCCCAGCAGCAGACCTATCTGCCCGCGTTCACCGGGGAGAACGTTCCGCAGGCCTCCGTGGTGATCAGCGAGCCGCGGGCATTGTTCGATCCGTTCAGCCTGCAGACCAAGGCGGTGCGCTCCCCCAGCGGCTACCGGCTCAACGGCGTGAAGAGCCTGGTCCCGGCCGCGGCCGACGCCGAGATCTTCGTGGTCGGCGCCGAACTCGACGGACGCCCGGCCCTGTTCATCGTGGAATCCGACGCCAAGGGCGTATCGGTGGAAGCGGACCCGAGCATGGGTCTGCGCGCGGCGGGCCTGGGACGGCTGGTCCTGGACAATGTGGCCGTCGGCGCCGACGCGATCCTCGGCGAGGGTGATGCCAAACAGCACGCCGCCGACTATCGCGACGCGGTCCAGCTGGCCCGGCTGGGCTGGGCGGCGCTGGCCGCGGGCACCGGTCAGGCTGTACTCGACTACGTGATTCCCTACGTCAACGAGCGGGAAGCGTTCGGCGAACCGGTCAGCCACCGGCAGGCGGTCGCCTTCATGGTCGCGGATATCGCCATCGAACTCGACGGCCTGCGCCTGGTCACGCTGCGCGGCGCCGCCCGTGCGGAACAGGGCCTGACCTTCGCCCGCGAAGCGGCGCTGGCCAAGAAGCTGGCGACGGACAAGGGTATGCGGTTCGGCCTGGACGGGGTCCAGTTGCTCGGTGGGCACGGGTTCACCAAGGAACACCCGGTCGAACGCTGGTACCGCGACCTGCGCGGTATCGGTATCGCCGAAGGCATCGTATTGGTGTGAGTCCCGGACGCCGCGGGCACGCGGCGCGGATTCACGATCCCTGCTCAGGAGACTTTGATGATCAATCTCGAACTTCCCAAGAAGCTGCGGGCCAGTGCCAATCAGGCGCATCAGGTGGCCGCGCAGATCTTCCGGCCCATTTCCCGGAAATACGATCTCGCCGAGCACGACTATCCGGTGGAGCTCGACACGATGGCCGCCATGGTGGACGGTCTCAGTGATTCGGGCACCCAGAAGATCAGCGGCGCGGCCGGTGGCCGGTCGGACGAGGCCGAGGCGGCACCGGTCCCCGATACCGTCCCCAATGCCAACGGCGGCAATATGTCCGCCCTGCTCAACGCCCTGGAAACCTCATGGGGCGATGTCGGGCTGATGCTGTCGATCCCGTACCAGGGTCTGGGCAATGCGGCGATCGCGGCGGTCGCCACCGACGACCAGCTGGAACGTTTCGGCAAGGTGTGGGCTTCGATGGCCATCACCGAACCGAGCTTCGGCTCCGATTCCGCCGCCGTCACCACCACCGCCGTCCTCGACGGCGACGAATGGGTACTCAACGGCGAGAAGATCTTCGTCACCGCCGGTGAGCGCTCCACCCATATCGTGGTGTGGGCCTCGGTGGACCGTAGCCTCGGTCGCGCCGCCATCAAATCGTTCGTGGTCCCGCGCGACGCACCCGGCCTGTCGGTAGCCCGGCTCGAGCACAAACTCGGCATCAAGGCCTCCGATACCGCGGTCCTGCTGCTACAGGACTGCCGGATCCCGAAGGACAATATCCTCGGCAGCCCGGAAGTCAACGTGGAGAAGGGTTTCGCCGGGGTCATGCAGACCTTCGACAACACCCGCCCCATGGTCGCCGCGATGGCCATCGGTGTCACCCGGGCCGCCCTCGAGGAACTGCGCGTCATCCTCACCGAGGCGGGGATCGATATCTCCTACGACACCCCGCCGAACAGCCAGCACGCGGCGGCGGCCGAATTCCTGCGGATGGAGGCCGACTACGAATCCGCCTATCTGCTGGCGCTGCGCGCCGCCTGGATGGCCGACAACAAGAAGCCGAATTCGCTGGAAGCCTCCATGTCGAAGGCGAAGGCGGGCCGCACCGGCACCGATGTGACCCTCAAGTCCGTCGAACTGGCCGGCGCCGTCGGTTACTCCCAGCGGCTGCTCCTGGAGAAGTGGGGTCGCGACTCCAAGATCCTCGACATTTTCGAGGGCACCCAGCAGATCCAGCAGCTCATCGTGGCCCGCCGGGTGCTGAACAAGACCAGCGCCGAGCTGAAGTAACCGGTAGCACATACGATGCCGGTCCGCGCCGCCGTGGCACGGACCGGCATCGGCCGGGCCTACGGGCGCAGGGGGCCCGCAGGTCGTCAGCTGGTCACGGGAGGCGGCTCCCAGGTCCCGTCGAGAATGCTCTGCTCGGGCCAATAGGCACGCAAATACAGGGTGAACTCGTCGTCGGGGGCCGGTAGCCAGTTGGCGAGCGGCCCCGGGTCCATGGGACCGACTCCGCCGACGGTCAAGGTCAGCGAGCCGTCGTCACCGTAGGAGAGGTCCTGGTTCTTGGTGCCGAGCGAGAACCGGTCCAGGTCGTGCGGATGGAAGAAATGGTGTTTGTTGTAGACCGTCAGCGACCAGAACCCGCGCACCGGCGGTAGCTGCCCG
Organism: Nocardia sp. NPDC019395; assembly: GCF_040632335.1. Taxonomy (NCBI): domain Bacteria; kingdom Bacillati; phylum Actinomycetota; class Actinomycetes; order Mycobacteriales; family Nocardiaceae; genus Nocardia; species Nocardia sp. NPDC019395. The sequence goes on along the minus strand of NZ_JBEYBT010000002.1, from coordinate 6,106 downwards.
GCCGGGAACCGCACCGTGTAGGTGTTCGCACCGTGCAGGCGTTTACCGGTGGCGTCGAGATCCTGGTAGTAGTAGGCGGTTTCGTTGACGGTGTTGACGAAGATATTCGATTTACCGATCGCGGTACGCGACAGATAGTCGGTGCCGAACGCGGCCCCGTTGCGCTGGGTCGTCCAGTTGTGCGCCACCGGGATCCCGATATTGCGGAACTCGAACAGTTCCGCGACCACGGCATCCGCATCGTGCGCTGTACTCCGCAGTACCTCGGCCAGGTCCTCGTCGTGCTCGGCGGCGGCCAGGAGCGACCGGAACCAGTCGTACTGCGCCTCCTCACCGGGTCTGGGCGGTACTTCGTCGAGCACGTCGCCGAGTGCGGTGAAATACGTCTCCGGATCCACCCACTGCGTTTCACCCTGATCGCCGGTCGCGGCACCGCCGCCGAAGGCGGGCGCATTCGCCCAGTCGAAAACCTTCTCCGTACCGTCGAATTCCGCAAGCGGATACATGCCGATCCGGTCGACCAGCGGCCCGATCTCCGCCCGGTCGGCGGCCGTATCGTCCAGGAACACCCGCGGGATCACGACGCCCGAGCGAGTGTCGTAGCGGAACACATCGGTGATCCCGGCGGGAACAGCACCGTCCCAGGACTCGTGCGCGAGGAGGTAGAACCCGGGCGCGGTCCCGTACATCTTGCCGAGCCGGACAAAGGAATCGGTGCGCTGGTCGACCACCTGGTACACCCAGAACCGGTCACCGAAATCGGGCACCTGCACCACCGAGGGCCCGCGCTCGGCGTCCAGCACACCGAACCCGTAGACCACGTCCTGGTTCGGGCAGGCGACCACCCGCTCTTCCGGGCGGATGTAGTCGCGCAGCATCCCGATCGTTCCCGGGGGTCCGGCGGGGACGATCCCGGCCAGCAACCCCGGCTCGGGTAACTGCTCCATGAAAACGCGCCGGTTGTGCATATTCACCAGCGGCCAGCCCCACAAGTAAGCGGCGCGACCCACCGCCCGTGCGTAGTCCGGAGTCATCTTCTGATCGGCGAAACTGCCGGGCATGAGTCGCACCCTTCTTCAGCGAAAATCCGGTGGCGGTCGGGTCCGACGCTATTCGGCCGATCCACGCCGCCGGATCATCCGGCACGGGTGAATTACGGCGCCGCCGGGCCTGCATTCCCCGCCCACGATGGCACCGCCCCAGGTAGAAGAGCTGAACGTTCCGATGGTCGAGAAGTAGTCACCACGACCCGATCCGGGTGAGGTGGAAACCGAGATTCCCGCCCGAACCCCGCGCGGCGTTCTGGACAGCGTGCCGACCGGGTGACATGTTGGTGACGACCGAATTTCCGGCTGTCCGGCCGGGCGGGTTCACACCCGCACGACGCCGGATGCGCCGATACGTGTTCCACCATCTCCACCCCGCTGAACCCACCCCGGGACGAAGCACCCCGGACAACGTATCTGCAAGGAGACTGGTTATGCGCACACAGGGCTTCGCCCGTCGGCTCCTCACCACGCTGGCCGCGACGGCCGCGGCCACCACGCTGTTCACCGGTTATGCCACCGCCGAGCCCGCACAGGTCGACTGGGTCTCGGCGACCCAGCAGCTGCGGGCGGCCGCCACGGGTAACCCCGGCGCCGAACGCGCCGTCGATACGCTGCTCGGCGATCCGCGGGTCACCGACGCCGCGCGGGAGACCGCGCTGCCCGCGCAGCCGTTCCAGGTCCCGGCCGAGTCGAATATCGGCCGCGGTGGCGGCCCCGGTATGTACGGATCGGGCGTGGCCCTGAACCTCGACGGATTCCGGTTCGCCTTCTTCGGCGGGCCCGGCACCATCGCCCCCAATCAGGCCGGGGCACGGCTGGACGTGGTCTGGCTGAACCTGTCGAACGGGCGCAGCGGGATGGAGCCGCTGACCGAACATGTCGACATCATCGCCGACACCACCATCCGTACCCGGGTGATCGATCCCGGCCCCGGCATGGTCGTGGCCGCGGTGTACGGCACCCTGTGGCACCGGTGGCCCGTTCCGGTGAGCACGGAGCATCCGGATGGGTTCCAGTACGTACGCGGCGAGATCACCTTCCCGTCGCTGGGCTCGGTCTACAACTGACCGGATCCGCACAGCTCACTCCAGGGGCACGCGTCGAATATCCGACGCGTGCCCCTGTCGTCCGAGGTACGGACCGCCGCCGCGGTGTCTTTTTTGTCCGGTGCGTACGTTGTGAGCCGGTGCACTTTCACTGCTACGGTGAGCCCAGATATGCCGTTCGGAATCGCTGGGGCGAGTGCCGACGCGAGAATCTGTGGAGGTGTTCGAGGGTGAACCTGGCGCATACGCTGGAGACGGTCAAGGCATACGGCCTGTTGCAGTCCAGCGGATTCATCGATCTGAAGAATCCGGGGGAAACCCTGCGGACTCTGAAGGATTCCAAGACCTACATCCCGCAGGCCACGCTGATCATGCATTCCGCCCGGATCGCACCGGAGGCGCCGGGCCTCGTCGACGAACGCGGGCAACTGACCTATCGCGAACTCGACGATCAGTCCACCAAGATCGCCAACGGCCTGCGCAAGGCCGGCCTCACCGAGGGCACCGTGGTCGGCATCCTGGCCCGGGATCACCGCGGCCTGATCCTGTCCATGGCCGCGGCCGGCAAACTCGGCGTGAAGATCGCCCTGATGAACACCGGTTTCGCCAAACCACAGTTCGCGGAGGTCTGCGAACGGGAAAAGGTCAAGGCGGTGCTGCACGACAGCGAGTTCCTGGGCCTGCTCGACGCGCTGCCCGCCGATATGCCCCGTTTCCTCACCTGGATCGACGAGGGCGCCGAACTGCCCGAAGGCGCGAAGAGTCTCGATGACCTGATCGCCGAGAACGGCCTCGAGGCATTGCCCGTCCCGAGCAAACCGGGCGGGTTCATCATCTTGACCAGCGGCACCACCGGTCTGCCCAAGGGCGCGCCGCGCGAGAAAGCGACCCCGGTGGCCACCGCGCAGTTCCTGGACCGGATGCCGTTCCCCAAACGCGGCACCGTCGTCATCGTCTCGCCGATCTTCCACAGCACCGGCCTGGGCACCTGGCTGGTCAGCACCGGCCTGACCAACAAGATCGTCATGCGCCGCCGGTTCGACGCCGAGGCCACTCTGAAGCTGGTCTCCGAGCACAAGGCCGAACTGCTCGTCGCGGTACCGACCATGCTGCACCGGATGGTGGAGCTGCCCGAAGAGGTCCGGGCGAAGTACGACACATCCTCCCTGAAAGGGATCGTGCTGGCGGGTTCGGCGCTCTCCCCGGAGCTGAGCATCCGCTCCGCCGAGGTCTTCGGCCCCGTGGTCTACAACCTCTACGGCTCCACCGAAGTGGCCATCGCCACCGTCGCGCAACCGGCCGATCTCGCCAAGGCCCCCGGCACCGTCGGCCGGCCACCACTGACCTGTGACGTGCGGTTGTACGACGACAACGACAAACAGGTCACCGGCAACGACGTCACCGGGCGGATCTTCGTCCGCAGCGGCGCACCGTTCGAGGGTTATACCGACGGCCGGCACAAGCAGATCATCGACGGCTACATGTCCAGCGGCGATGTCGGTCATTTCACCGCGGACGGCCTGCTCATGGTCGACGGCCGGGACGACGACATGATCGTCTCGGGCGGGGAGAACGTCTTCCCGCAGGAGGTGGAGAACCTGCTGCTCGAACGCGAGGACATCTTCGACGTCGCCGTGGTCGGTGTCGACGATGTGGAATTCGGCAAACGCCTGCGCGCGTTCATCGTCCCCGAACCGGGCCACACCCCCACCGAGGACGAGATCAAGACCTACGTGAAGGAGAACCTGGCCCGGTACAAGGTTCCCCGCGAGGTGGTCTTCCTGGACGATCTGCCGCGTAACCCCACGGGCAAACTGCTGCGCCGGGTCCTGGTGGAATACGAGGTCTGACAACACCTCTCGGGTACGAAACCGGGACATCCCACAAGGATGTACCCGGTTTCATTACTGTCCGAGACAATATCGGCGTACCGGCGGACGGTATTGCTAGGGTTGGCGCAGCACTGGAGTTCGAGGAGGTAGACCGCCGGTCCCGGCGGTCACGCCGCGGAAGGTTGTCGCCGATGACACTGTCGCTGCCCGGTCCCGTTCGCAGGGCCGGCGATATCGCATCGGCCGTGAATGTGATGCGCAAACGCGGCCTGTTCGATCCGCTACGGCTCGATCACGCGGCCAAGTCGATGATCAACGCGGGCAAGTTCGGCCCGTTCGCCGGGGTGGTGATGCACGCCGCGGCAACCCGGCCGGACGCCCCCGCCATCGTCGACGAAAAAGGCGAACTCACCTTCCGTGAACTCGACGAACAGTCGAATGCCTTCGCCCGCGGACTCGTCGAACGCGACCTGCGTGCCGGTGATGTGGTGGCCATCCTGGCCCGCGACCACCGCGGCATGGTCCTGAGTATGCTCACCGCCGGCAAACTGGGACTGCGCGCCGTACTGATGAACACCGGGTTCGCCAAACCGCAGTTCGCCGATGTGGCCGAACGCGAGAAGGTCAAAGCCGTCCTGCACGACAGCGAGTTCTTCGACCTGATGAGCGCCATCCCGGCGACGATCCCGCGCATCCTCACCTGGGTCGACGAGGCCGATAACGCCGACTCGTCGATTCCGACGGTCGAATCGGTATCAGCCGGTCGGTCCACCGCCGCACCGGCTTCGCCTCCAGCACCCGGCGGTACGGTCATCCTGACCAGCGGTACCACCGGCACTCCCAAGGGCGCCCCCCGCGACAAGGTGAGCCCGTTCATATCCGCCCAGTTCATCGACCGGGTGCCGCTACCCAGTAACGGCACCATGGTGATGGCGGCCCCGATCTTCCACGGCACCGGACTGTCCCAGTTCAGCCTCGGCCTCGGCCTGGGCAACCGGGTGATCTTCCAGCAGCGCCGCTTCGATCCCGAACTCACCCTCGCCAATATCGAGCGCTACCACGCGGATTCGCTCATCGTGGTGCCGACCATGCTGCAACGTATCCTCGACCAGCCGCGCGAGATTCTGGACCGCTACGACGTGTCCTCGCTCCGCGTGATCTTCGCGGCCGGTTCGGCGATACCGCCCGATGTGGTCGTCCGCACCGGCGAGTACTTCGGCGATGTGCTCTACAACCTCTACGGCTCCACCGAATGCGCCGTGATCACCGTGGCCACCCCGCAGGAATTGCGGGCGGCGCCGACGACGGCGGGCCGGCCCCCGGTCGGGGTCCGGATCGCGCTGTACGACGAGAACCGCACCCGGATCACCGAACCCGGCGTGACCGGGACGATCTTCATCGACAACCCGCATGCGTTCAAGGCGTACACCGACGGCCGCACCAAGGAACAGGTCGACGGCCTGATGTCCTCCGGCGATGTCGGGCACCTGGACGAGAACGGCCTGTTGTTCATCGACGGCCGCGACGACGACATGATCGTCTCGGGCGGCGAGAACGTCTTCCCCCAGGAAGTCGAACACCTCATCGCCAACCGCCCCGACGTCCTCGAGGCCGCCGTAGTCGGTGTGGACGACCGGGAGTACGGCAAACGGTTGCGCGCCGTAGTGGTCCCGGGCCCCGGCTCGAAACGGGACCAGCAGGAGATCAAGGATTACGTCAAGGCGAACCTCGCCCGCTACAAGGTCCCCCGCGAAGTGATCTTCCTCGACGAACTCCCCCGCAACGCCACCGGCAAACTCCTCCGCAAACCCCTGACAGACCTGAACCCCGACACGTAACCCCTGGCGAACCCGAGAGACCCACTGTGTCCAGCAAGGCCATGAGCGGCCTGGGCCCACGTCCAAACCGAACGCGCCCCGCGGCGACGCCGAGTCTCACGAGGCCCTGACGCCACTACCGATCTTCCGTCGCCCCTGGGCGCGTTTGATCCCTACCGCCACTCGGCCTGCATCCGTCCCCACCCCAGTTTCCCGCATGCGGTCGGTCAGCGTTGGTGGTTCGGGGCCCGTCTCGTTCTGGAGCGACCAGAGCGAAGGAGCGCAGCGACTGAGCGCCGGGAGTGAAGAACGAGACCCAGGGGGCCCCGAACCCGCGACGCCCCAGGCGGCGCCCAAAACAC